>JANWWR010000120.1 GCA_025055835.1 Gemmatales bacterium
ATCGAATGGTTTTACTCTCCAACGGACATGGTCCTTGTGCTTGACCACCTGCGGAAACATCCCGTGGCGAACGACGTGCTGCCCCTGCTAGCCATCCACCGCGGTCTTTCTGTGGACGACCTTCGCTGGAACTACGTCGGCTTCAAGGGAGGCATGGAGCCGGGCGTGGTCAACTTCGGTCTGCTGCTTCGGGATCGCAATGACCGCTGGTACGCCTTGGACATTGCGTGGAACCGGGCCGACGGCGACGTGGACCGTGCTTTGCTGGTTGTCTTCACACAACGTCTGCTCCGCCTGATCCCCTGACGCGAGCGGGAACCGTAAGTCCTCGATTTTACGCGAGCGGGGGACGTCAGTTCTAGGTTTAGGCGAGCGGGGGACGTCAGTCCCCCGGTTTGCCCCACGACGGTTATCAGTCGTCCGCTGACAAATCCGCGCAAGATATGCTGCTTTCTCGTTGCAGCCTTCGTTTCGTCCGCTTACGATAAGCATCGTTTCATCACGGCCCACCGAAGACCACACAGAACCTGCCTGGGAAGGAGGACGCAACGGTATGGCAAGCAAGATTCATCGTCGGCGTTTTTTGCAGACCGGAGCTGCGGTTACGACGGGTTTCTGGGTCGGAGGATTGGCCCAGGAATCGGCCGTAGCCCGGTCGGCCAACGACAAGATCAACTTTGCCGGCATCGGCGTCGGGGGCAAGGGCAGCAGCGACATTGACCAGTGCGAGCCGTTCGGCAACATTGTCGCCATCTGTGACGTGGACGAAAACGCCCTCAACGCCAAGGCCCGCAAGTTTCCCAACGCCAGAAAGTTCACCGACTACCGCGAAATGTTCGCCGAGATGGGAGACAAGATTGACGCCGTCACCGTCAGTACGCCGGACCACCATCACGCCCCCGCCAGCGCGATGGCGATGAAGCTCAAGAAGCACGTGTATTGTCAGAAGCCGTTGACCCATTCGGTGTACGAGGCTTATTACCTGCGAGACTTGGCGAAGAAAATGGGTGTGGCGACCCAGATGGGCAATCAGGGCACGGCCGACCACGGGTTGCGTCGGGCTGTCGAGATCGTTCAGGCCGGCGTCTTGGGGCCGGTGCGCGAGGTCCATGTCTGGACCAACCGCCCGATCTGGCCGCAGGGGGCGGAGGCCATTCTCAAGGTGCAGGCCGCTCGGACAGCAGCAATGGCCGCCCTGAGGGGACAGCCTGCCAACTATCAGTCTCCGCAACCGCCCAAGCATGTGAACTGGAACGTATTTCTCGGCCCGGCACCGGAGCGGCCCTACGATCCGCTTTACCATCCGTTCAACTGGCGGGGCTGGTGGGACTTCGGAACTGGGGCCTTGGGCGACATGGGCTGCCACACGGCCAACATGCCCTTCATGGCCTTGAAACTTGGCTCGCCGATCTCGGTCGTCTCGGAGAACGGTGAAATCAACCCGGAAACCTGTCCGACCTGGGCCAAAGTCACCTACGAGTTCCCAGCCCGCGGCGACATGCCGGCGGTCAAGGTGATCTGGTACGAAGGCCAGCGTGGCGGCAACCGCGTTCTTCCCCCGCAGGAGTTGCTCAACAAGGTGCTAAGACCCTACGAGCGCTTGGCCGACAGCGGCTGCATCCTCGTCGGTGACAAAGGCATCCTGTTCTCTCCGAACGATTACGGCTCCAGCTATCGGTTCGCCGGTGAAGCCGCGAAGGACCTCGAAGAGGCCGCTCGCAAGGTGCCTGAATCCCTGCCGCGTAACGGCAAGGGGGATGCCGGGATGAAGGAGGAATGGGTGCGGGCCATCCGCAGCGGCAATCCTTCCATCGCCTTGTCGAACTTCGATTACGCGGGACCGTTGACCGAGTTCATCTTGCTGGGCAACGTGGCCATGCGGGTCGGCAAGAAGATGGAATGGGCTGGATCTGAACTCCGTTCACCCAATTGCCCCGAAGCTGACAAATTCGTCAAACGGGAATACCGCAGCGGTTGGACGCTGTGATCGGTCCCGTGTAGCGACGGATGATGAGCTAAGCGAGCTTGGCGGCCTCAGTGCTGCCAAGCTCTTTTTTTTGGACGTGAATCAGAATAGCTCGTTCCAGCGCAGTTCCCGAAGCTGCGGCCGGGGGTTTTTGGCCAGACGGATCGCCATGTCAGCCATGTGTTTAACCGCCCACTCGAAATAGTGCGGCGTCAGCGAGTAGATATCCATGTCCGGGGCCGGGTTCATGAAGTCGATGGCGTAGGGCACGCCGTCGCGGATCGCCCACTCGACGGAGTTCATGTCGTAGCCGAGGGCGTTGACCAGCTTCAGGGAATCTTCAATGATCTGCTGGCCGAGGCTTGGGCTGAGGTGGGCATGGTCCACGATGTACTGGCGCTGGCGGGGATCGTAGCGCATCGGCAGCACGTCTTGCCGACCGATGCACAGGCAGCGAACGTAGTGTTCAAACTGGATGTACTCCTGAGCGATCATGGTCAACAATCCTGACTGGTCGTAGGCTCGGATCAGTTCTTCCAAGGAGTGACACACATAGACACCTCGCCACCCGCCGCCGTGCGCGTCTTTGAGAATGAGAGGCAGGCCGAGCCTGTCCACGATCCCTTGCCAGTCGAGCGGGTAGACGAGGTTCCGCAGGCTCTCCGTGGGCACGATGCCAGGAACGTAGTCCTTATTGGGAAGGACAATCGTCTTCGGATGGGCAATGCCGAGCTTCGTAGCGAGCGAGGCCCCAAAGAACTTATCATCCGCCGTCCACATGAACGGATTGTTGACAACCGTGACGCCCTGCAAGACGGCGTGTTTGAGATAACTGCGATAGTATGGCACTTCATGGGAAATGCGGTCGATGATGACGGCATAGGGAATCGGCTCGTCCATCCATGTGCCGCCCAGCTTGCAGTACTCGACGACTACGCCTTCATTTCGGCGATTGACCTCCTCGATGAAGCGCGGCGGAAACGACCACTCCCGACCGACCAGCAGACCGACTTTCAAGACCATGGTGCCCTCTCAGAATTTAACCGCGTTTGCCGGAAGCCCCGCGCTGATGATGCCAAGCTTGATGGCGGTTTGGGCATGTTACCCGTCTGACCCGGTCATCTGCCAGTATTTCGTACAATGTGGGCAGAATCGCTGAGCGTTTTAGGGATCGCTGCCATGAAGTATCGCTTGTTAACGCCGGGTCCGACGCCTGTTCCCGAAGAAACTCTGCTGGAGCTGGCTCGGCCGGTGCCGTATCACCGGACTCCCGAAGCCAGGGCCATCCTGAAGGAAGTATTGGAAGGCGTGCAATACGTTTTCCAAACACAAAATGACGTTATTGCCCTGACCAGTTCGGGGACCGGGGCGATGGAGGCGGCGTTAGTTTGTGCCGTGCCACGCGGAGCCAAGGCTATCTGTGCCTACGCCGGTCGGTTCGGTGAGCGCTGGCACAAGCTGTGGCAGGCCTTCGGCATCGAGTCGGTTCCGGTCACGGCCCCGTACGGCAAGGCGGTGTCACCGCAGCAGATCGAGGCCGCCCTGAAAGCGCACCCCGATGCCGTGGCCGTCTGCGTCGTCCACAGCGAAACCAGTACCGGAGTCAAGCACGACCTTGCGGCCATCGGCCCCCTTGTGGCGAAGACCCAAGCGCTTTTTATCGTCGATGCGATCAGTTCCGCCGGGGCATTGGAACTGCGGACGGATGCCTGGAATCTGGACCTGGTCGCCACCGGGTCGCAGAAGGCGCTGCGAATGCCGCCCGGATTGGCCTTCGTCAGCGTCAGTCCGAAGGCGTGGCAGCGAATCGAAAGTCATCGGCCCGCAGCGTTTTATTTCGACCTGAGTCGTTATCGCGCCAAGCTCAAGGATCCCGACACGCCGTTCACACCCGCTCACACCTTGCTGCGGGCTTTGCAGATCAGCCTGCGGCGGATTCGGGCCGAAGGGATCGAGAACATTTGGAACAACTGCGCCCGTCTAGCTCGGGCCGCTCGGGCCGCTGTTCACGCGATGGGTCTGGAACTGTTCGCCGAAGTTCCGGCAGAAGGCCTCACGGCGATCAAAGTTCCCGACGGACTCGACGGAGTGGAGTTGCTTCAGCGGCTGGAGAAGAAATACGGTCTGAAGCTGGCCGGTGGACAGGACCACCTAAAGGGCAAAATCGTTCGCCTGGCCCACATGGGATACATTGACTTCTTCGATGTCCTGGCTGCGCTGGTCGGGCTGGAATGCGTCCTGGCCGAGATGGGTCATCCGGTTCGACTCGGCTCGGCGGCAGCGGCCGCACAACAGGCTTGGCTTGGCACTTAGCCCCTACAGGTTGCGAAGCTGTTTTTCGACCAGCAAGACGACCTCCCGCCAGGTCATGGCCTGATCGGCGAAGGGAAAAAGCACTTCGTCCTCGATCCACTTCGCCACTTTCTTCTCGGCGGCGATGACCGTGCTGTGATTGCGTCCACCGAAGAACTGGCCGATTTCGACATACGACGATGGTGTACAACGGCGAGCCAGGTACATTCCCAACATGCGAGGGTAGGCGTGGCGTCGTGCCCGGCTTTTGGCGTGGAGCGTTTTGCGGTCGATCCCGAGAATCTGACATAAGACCTTCTCAATGTCCCCCAGATGCGTCGACCGATGGGTTTGCTGAAGCATCGGACCCAGCGCCGCCTTGACGCTGTTCAGATCGGGAGCTTGGCGTTGCACTTCGCAGAAGTGCCGGATGGTGTTCAACGCTCCTTCCAGTTCGCGGACATTGCCGCGAAGATTCACGCTGAGGAAGTCGATCACGTCTGTCGGCAATCGGAGGCCAATGCGAACCGCCTTGGCTTGGAGCAGGGCACGGCGGGTTTGCTCGTCAGGAAGCTCGATCTGCCAGGCTCCGCCGCCTTGGAGACGGTCAGCCAATTCGGGCAGAAAGTTGGGCAGTTGCCGCGGATGGCAGGCGCTGGTGACAGCGACCACACGACCCTGCTTGCGAAGCGACTCAAACGTGTGCAGAAACTCCCGCTGCGTCGCCTCCTTGCCTGCCAGGAAATGCAGATCATCCACGAAAAGGGCCTGAGCCTCCCGAAAATGCCGCCGGAACGGGCCGAGTTGTCGGGACTGCATGGCAGGGAGGAAGCGGTTGGTAAATTCTTCCGCGGTGACGAAGACCCCGGCCCGCTCTCCCCGCCGCTGGCGGAGTTCGGCGTAAATACCTTCCAAAAGATGGGTCTTACCTACCCCTGGTTGACCGTAGATGGTCAGTGGCGTAACGGATTGCTCCGGGCGCTCCAGTAGGTTCACGGCGGCTGCGTGAGCCAGGCGGTTACTGGGGCCGACCACGAAATCCTGAAGCCGAAGGAAGGTCCGTGTCGGCAATGGCGGCCCCTCTTGATCGCTGCATTCTTGCCCTTGGGTTATGGGCCTGTCGTGGTTCGGAACCGCCTTCCGGGTCGTTACCTGCTGTGATTCCCGATGGGCCTGGAAGAGTTCCGGCTCAATGACGAATTCGATCCGGGCCAAGGGACCGACGAGTTCTTGGAAGACCTCGCTCAGTACGGTTTTGTAACTGGCTTCAAGCCATTCCAGAAAGAATCGGTTCGGAACGCCAACTTTGAGCCGGTCGTGGAAGACTTCCAAGCGCGTATTGCGGTTGAACCATAGATCGTAGCGTTGACTCCCGATGCGGCGAATGAGGCCTTGAATAACGGCATCGTGCAACTCAGCCTTCGCGGTCAAGGTCGTGCCCTCGGCGCGCACCCCGATCGGGCGGTCAATGGGGCCGCGGAACTTCCTACCGTTGAAGGACTCTCAGCGAGTTCGTGCCTCGGTGGAAGGGCATCCTGCCGGAGGCACCGGGCATGAATTCCCCGGTACCGCGGAAAGACCACGCCAGTCGCTTGCGCGAGGCGGACTCGTCCTAATCTCGCGCACACCGTTCGTTCACAATCCGAAGCGGATGGGATTCTAGATACGGCCCCTTCAGCTGCCAATCGGTTTCTTTCATGGATCCAAGTTGCGGCGAACGGATTCACCTGAAGCCGCAAACCGCGTGGGAGTTAGGTGTCGAATCGTGAACGAAAAAAGTTTCATTTTGTGTATGGCCTGTGCAAGAGATCACATTCATCGCCGTGCAAAACTCAGCTGCAAGAGCAAAGTGGCATCCGGAGCGCGTTCTTCACAAAGAGTTGCCCGAAGATCGGATGCCGCTGCTAATCCCGGCAGTTTCGGAAAGGTTTCTCGCCCCAGGGACGTTCAGCGGGTAGGATGTCCGCTCAAGGCTCGGACATAGGTGGGTGGTGGTTCCGATGCAAGTGTCTCGACCTCGCCTGGTATTCACACTGGCGGTCCTGACCGCCATCAACACCCTGAACTTCTTCGACCGCCAAATCCTTCCCGCCGTGCAGGAAAAGATTCGGCACGAATGGTCCTTGTCGGACAGTCAGCTGGGATGGTTGGGAACGGCGTTCATTCTCTTGTACGCCATCGTGGGTGTGCCCCTTGGCCGCTGGGCAGATGTCGGGCCTCGAAAGTGGATCCTCGCCGGAGGGGTGGCCTTATGGAGCCTGCTCACGTTTGGCTCCGGCATAGCGTGGAACTTCTGGTCGCTGTTCGTCATGCGGCTTGGCGTCGGCGTCGGTGAGGCCAGCTGTGCTCCCGTGGCGACTTCGATGATCGGAGACTTGGTTGGTCCTCGAAAGCGGGCTCGAGCCTTGGGTCTGTTCATGCTCGGCCTACCGCTTGGCTTGGCTCTCAGCTACGTCGTCAGCGGCACGGTTGCCGAGCGCTACAGCTGGCAGATTGCTTTCTTCATTGCTGGTGGTCCGGGACTCGTGCTTGCCTTGTTGGCCCTGCTGCTTGCAGACGTTCGGTCCGAGCATCCCAGTACCGGAAATCAACTAAGCCCGAGCATGAATTCGACTCCATCGAAGACAGGGACGAGCTTCCGCCAAGCGGTCGGAATCATCCTTGGCCTGCCAACAATGTGGTGGATCATCTTCTCGGGGGCCATCCACAATTTCAACATGTATGCACTCGGTTCGTTCCTCGCCTCGCTGCTGAAGCGCTATCACCACCTCACCGTGGAGGAGGCGGGCTGGGTCACGGGCCTGATCTTCGGTTTCGGGGCCTTGGGGCTTTTCGCCTCGGGTTGGCTGGGTGACTGGGCATTTCACCGCTGGATCAGCGGGCGCCTTCAGGTCGCGTGGATTTGCACGGCTCTAGCGATTCCGTGTTTGTTCCTGGCCCTTGCTGCCCGGCCCGGAGAAGTGACCCAGTGTGCCGTCTGGCTGATCGCCGGGTACATGCTTTGTTATTGCTACTATGGGACGGTCTACGCCGCCATACAGGACATCATCGAGCCGTCGCTTCGGGGAACGGCGATGGCAATTTATTTCTTTGCCATGTACTTCCTCGGAGCCATGCTCGGGCCGGTGGGGGTTGGTTGGCTCAGCGATTGGTCAGCCCGGCGAGTCGCGGCCCGATTCGGACAGTCCGTTCCGAGCGAAGTCCACGTCGCTCAGGGTCTGCATGAAGCGATGTACGCGGTGCCTCTGCTGGCCGGGCTTTTGGTGGTAGTACTTTTTGCAGCGACGCAAACCTTCGCGACGGACTATGAGCGGCGGCACCAGCGAGAGAGGCTGGCCCAACCAACGGTTGATTGATGAAGTCTACCAAGCTCTGGCCTAGCCGGTAAGGCGGCCCGTGTAGGCGAGGTTCATCGCCAGCGAGGTGCCCAGCGAAGCCAAGTCCATCAGCTTCGATTGAATCTGGCTCTTCGGATAAGACAAGCCCAATGCCTCGCAGCGGTCTTCCAGCTTGGCCAGGATGGTCCGCACTTCGTCCTCCTCGAGAGCCGACCAGCGCGTCACCCTGACCACGAGGTCGTCGAGGTAACGGCGAAGCAGGTCGGCAGCCGGGGCTTGCTTCCGACTGCGGGTTTCCGGGAAGACTTCCTTGAGCTTGTCATCTACATACCCTTGGGCATCGGCACGGAACTTCTCGGCCCGCTGGCCATAGTGCTCGGCTAGAAGGATCGTCATTTCTTCGATGGGAGAAACCGGCTCTCCGCCGACGCACTTGGGCGACTTACCGCGAATGCTCCGCATTAAGTGGTCAACATATCGCAGCTTGCGGATGGCGGGCCAGTAGCGGTATTTACGCCGCCAATTGGAACGCGGCGTGAGCCAGACGGCGAAGGTTTCGGCGAAGTCCTCATCGGGATGTTTTTGAGCGTAGGTCCGGCCGTGCTGGTGGTGCGAAATGTGCCGAACGAACTGGCGGCTGAAAGGATTGGGCCGAAACGTGTCCCGATAAGGCCGGGTGAAGCGGCCGAAAGTCTCTTCCCAACCAGGCTCTTCCCAGAGCCGGTAGGCGTAGTTCACCGCGTGACCGGTTTCGTGCCGCAGCAGCATCATAATCGTCTGCGGATCTTCGACGTCACCGGTCTGCTCTTCTTCGATGCGAGCTAAACGCTTATCTGCCAAATAGAACGGGATGCCGATCAAGGGCACTTGGTCGGGACAGCCCCAGCCGTCCGTGAGGTAGAACTGCGGTCGGAGCTTCTCCAGCCCTTTGGCGGCCAATTCACGATTCAGACGCCGAACGAACGGCTCGAGCGGTGAACCCTCGATCCGCAAATCCAGATCGCAAAGGCGGGTGTTGAGCAATTCGTAACGGATGGTTTCCCAGCCGTTGACCAGCGAAAGGACGTGAGCGGCTGCCATGTTTGTCGTAAGCCTTTGTCAGCTCTGATCTTGAGCCGTGATTA
>JANWWR010000175.1 GCA_025055835.1 Gemmatales bacterium
GAACCGATCCGCCGGTGGTCATCACATCCTCAACGATGGCGACCCGAAAACCCGGTTCGAGCCTGCCCTCGATCCGCTTTTGGGTGCCGTGACTCTTGGCTTCTTTGCGAACGCAAAAGCCTTCCAGTTTGCGACCAGCCAGGTGGTAGCGGTACACCGCCGCGGTGGCCAGCGGAAGTGCCCCGATTTCTGGTCCGCCGATGGCATCGAGGTTCCAGCCGCCCGTCAGATCGAAGAGCAGATCAGCGATCAACGGCGTGGTTTCCGACGACATGAGGATCATCTTGCCGTCGATGTAGAAATGACTTTTCTGCCCCGAGGCCAATGTAATCTCGCCGAAGATCAAGGCCCGCTGCTTGAGGAGTTCCAGCAGGCGGGAGCGTTTATCGGAGGACGTCGGCATCTGGCTCATGATCGTCCTTGGCAACGACTTGCCCATGCGGTCAGACCGAATCGAGGCGGCTGAGGACGCCTTTGACGATGGCCCGCAGCTTCGGCTCCGCGGCGTTAGCGGTGGCGATGATGTCCGGGACCGATGCTGGCTCCAGTGCATCCGGCAGACACATATCGGTAATCACGGAGAGGCCCAAAGTCCGTAGTCCGCAGTGGACGGCGACGATGACTTCCGGGACCGTGGACATGCCGACGACATCGGCCCCGATGCCCCGCAGAAAACGGTATTCGGCGCGAGTTTCCAGGTTCGGACCGGGCACCGCGACATAGACGCCCGTATGACACAAAATCCGCTCTTCCAAGGCCACTTGCCGGGCGAGGGCGAGCAGTTTGCGGTCATACGGCTCACTCATGTCCGGGAAGCGGGGTCCGAGCCGGTCGTCGTTCTTGCCGATGAGCGGATTGTCACCCATGAGGTTGATGTGGTCCTCGATGAGCATCAAATCGCCTTTCGCGAATTGCGGATTCATGCCACCGCAGGCGTTGCTGACAACCAGAAAGCGACAGCCCAGGGCCTTCATGACCCGCACCGGGAAGGTGATCTGCTTAAGCGTGTAGCCTTCGTAAAAGTGGAACCGGCCTTCCATTGCTACGACGGTCTGACCGGCGAGCCGACCACACAGCAGTTGCCCCGTGTGGGTAATGACCGTGGACTCAGGGAAGTGCGGAATCTGGTTGTAGGGAATGACGGCTTCTTTGTGAATCTCCTCACCGAACTTCCCCAGGCCGGTGCCGAGAATGAGGCCAACCGTTGGCGCGCCGTTCCAGCGGCTGCGAATGGCCGAGGCGGCATCCTGAATCATGTCGTACAATTCGAGCATCCCGCGTTCCCCACCAGGCAGGCGTGCAGCCTCTCTCTGATTGCGTCGCCTTGAAGCCACCGATCAGGATAGGGATACTATGCCCAAGGCAAGACGTTTGCAAGGATCGAGAAACCGTGCGGAGGTAGGACCATGCCCGCCAATCTGACTCCGCAATACTCCGAAGCCGAACAGGAATATCGCAAGGCCCAGACGCCAGAAGAAAAACTGGCTTGCCTGAAGAAGATGTATGCCTTGTTGCCCAAACACAAGGGCACGGAAAAACTTCAGGCCGACCTCAAAACCCGCATGAGTCGCTTGCGGGAAGAGTTGGAGCAAGCCAGGCACGCCGGAAAGAAGGGCGTCAGCTACAAGATTCCCCGACAGGGGGCGGGCACGGTCATGATCCTGGGCGCGCCCAATGTCGGCAAAAGTCTCCTGCTGCGTCGCTTCACCAAGGCCACGCCAGAAGTCGCTCCCTATCCGTTCACTACGCGGGAACCTCAACCCGGCATGATGCCGTGGGAAGACGTCCAGGTGCAATTGATCGACACGCCGCCAATCACCCGGGACTTTATGGAAGGATACCTGTCCAGCATGGTTCGGGGGGCCGATGGGGCGGTTCTGATGGTGGATCTCGGCCACGACGACGGTCCGACCCAGGCCGACGACGTGATCCAGCGGCTGGCTGCCACCAAGACGTTTCTGGTTGGGGCGGATCGACTCCACGACCCCGAAAACGGCGAAGAGGACTTCGACGACCGGATCATGCGGGTCAAGGCGCTGCTGGTTGCAAACAAATGCGACCTGCCAGGAGCCGAAGAAAGGCTGGCGATCGTTCGGGAACTCTACGGCGATCGCTATCCGATCTACGTCATCTCTGCGGAAATGGGCCAGGGATTGGAGGAATTGCGAACGGCCATCTACCAGATGCTCGACGTCATCCGGGTCTACACGAAAGAGCCGGGCAAGCCGCCCGACCTTAAGGCCCCGTTCACTCTTCCCTCCGGCAGCACTCTGTTGGACCTGGCCGGTCTCATCCACAAGGATTTCGCCGAAAAGCTCAAGCACGCTCGCATCTGGGGCACAGGCGTGTACGACGGCCAGACCGTGAAGCGAGACCATATCTTGCACGATAAGGACATCGTGGAACTGCACATCTGACCTGGGCTGGATTGGTTCTCCGGCAGAAGGCTTCACTTCCCTTGTGAATCGAGCGCGCAGGGCGCGGGAAACTGGCGGCACAGGTCACGCACTTCATTACGAATCCGTTCCAGGAGCCGATCATCGTCTGGGGCGGAAAGCACCTGATCCATCCAGACAGCGATTTGCCGCATCTCAGTTTCTTTCATGCCGCGAGTCGTCAAGGCTGGCGTGCCGATCCGCAGGCCGGACGGGTCAAGCGGCGGTCGGCGGTCGAAGGGTATGAGGTTTTTGTTGACGGTGATGCCGGCCCGATCCAGGGCCTTCTCGGCAACCTTACCAGTAAGTCCACGGACCGTCACGTCGGCCAAAAGCAGATGATTGTCCGTACCGCCGGTGACGAGGCGGAAACCCCGCCGCAGCAGTTCGTCGGCAAGGGCTTGAGCGTTGGCGATGATCTGCCGGGCATAGTCGCGAAACGTCGCCTGCAACGCCTCCCCAAAGGCGACCGCCTTGGCAGCGATGACGTGCATCAGCGGCCCGCCCTGCACTCCGGGGAAAACGGCAGAGTCGATCTTCTTAGCCCAGGACTCCTTGCACAGGATCAAGCCGCCGCGGGGACCACGCAGGGTCTTGTGCGTCGTCGAAGTGACGAAGTCGGCAACGGGCACGGGGTCAGGATGCAAGCCCGCCGCAACAAGTCCCGCGATGTGGGCCATGTCCACCAGGAACAACGCTTCAACCTCCCGAGCGATCTCGGCGAAGCGAGCAAAGTCAATCTGCCGGGGATAGGCACTAGCCCCAGCCAAAATCAACTTCGGCCGATGTTCCCGGGCCAAGCGGGCCACCTGATCGAAGTCGATGCGTTCCGTCTCCGGATGCACTGTGTACCCGACCACACGAAAATACTTGCCCGAGAAGTTGAGTTTCATACCGTGGGTCAGGTGTCCGCCGTGAGCCAGGTCCATCGCCAAAATGGTGTCACCGGGCTGCAAGGCGGCCAGGTAAACAGCCATGTTGGCCTGTGCCCCGGAGTGTGGCTGGACGTTGGCGTGTTCCGCGTTGAACAGCTGCTTGAGGCGTTGAATTGCCAGGCGCTCAGCCACGTCCACGAACTCACAGCCACCGTAGTAACGTCGGCCCGGGTAGCCTTCGGCGTATTTGTTGGTCAGCTCGGAGCCTTGAGCAGCCAGAACGGCGGCACTGGCGTAGTTCTCGCTGGCGATCATCTCCAAGCCGTCCTGCTGGCGACGCCGTTCGCCTTGGATGGCTTGCCAGATTTCCGGATCGGTCTGCTGCAATGCGCTCATGATCCGCCTCGTTCGACGCCCGGCGATCCTGAGGGTGTCGCCGCGGTCGGCTAGGGTTCTCGGAACAGTTCCATTAGAATAGGCTGAGGAAGATCGCCCTTCAAATACTCCCAGCGGAGAGGTCGAGGGAGAGCAATTCATGACCGAAGATCATGCCGAGGATGTTGTCCGGGTGGCAACCGCACGCAATCCGGCGGAGGCGTACTTGTGGCGAGATGCGCTCTTGGACGCCGGCATAGCTGCCCGAGTCGTCGGCGACATCCTCGAAGGCGGCTTCGGCGGCTTGAATCCTACCGCGCCGGAGGTGTGGGTCCACCGCCGGGATCTGGAGAAAGCCCGGAAGATTCTGGCCGCTCATCCGTCCTCCGGCATCGAAAAGGAAGAGGCGTCTGAATGACTGGTGCATCCGCAGGATCCGAAGCGGGAGGATGGCGATGACCGAAGCCGTGCGGCTTCTCAGCGATCTTGTCCGCATTCCGAGCATCAATCCCATGGGCCGACCCTACTCCGGCCCAGAGTATCTGGAAACCCGCCTGACTGCCTACCTGGAACAGTTTTTCCGCGAGCTGGGAGTTCGTTACGAACGGCAGCCGGTGGCACCAAAGCGGGACAACATCCTGGCTTACTACGACGCTCCCGGTGCCGTTGAGACGCTGATGTTCGAGGCGCATCAAGATACGGTACCAGCCGAGAACATGACCATTGATCCCTTCGGCGCGGTGATCGAAAACGGCCGGTTGTACGGTCGAGGTGCCTGCGACATCAAGGGCGGCCTGGCCGCTATGCTCGCTGCCTTCGCTCGTTTGGTCCGGGAGAAACCGCGGCATGGCCAGTCGGTCATCATGGCTTGTGCCGTGGATGAGGAGTTTACGTTTCGCGGCATTACCGAGATCGTGTTGAGCGGCTTGCGTCCTGATTTTGCGGTGGTGGCCGAGCCGACCGGGCTCGACATCGTGAACGCTCATAAAGGCGTGGTTCGGTGGAACCTCCGCACCAGCGGTCGGGCCTGTCACAGCTCACAGCCCGAGAACGGCGTGAATGCCATCTACCGCATGGCTCGCCTGCTTCGGGGCATAGAGGAATATGCCGAGTGGCTTTCCCAGCATCGAGTGGATCCGTCACTGGGACCGGCCACGCTCAGCGTCGGCCGCATCGAGGGCGGAACCAGCGTCAATGTGGTACCCGATTGGTGCCGCATCGAGATTGACCGGCGAGTCGTCGGCGGCGAAGACGCCACCCGTGCCCCGGAAGAGTTGGCCGCTTTCCTCCGCGGACTTCCTGACGTGGATTTTGATTTCGAGACCGAGCCGCCGTGGATGTGCAAACAGGCTCTGGAACCTAAAGAGAATGAAGAATTGGTGCGTCGATTGGCCCGGGTTGTTGACCGAGTGCGTGGTCGGCATGTCGTCCGTGCCGTGCCCTACGGGACCGACGCCAGCACGTTAGCCGAAGCCGGCATCCCCACCGTCGTCTTCGGTCCTGGCGACATCGCCAATGCCCATACCAAGGACGAATGGGTTTCCGTCGAGGAAGTCGAGCAGGCTGCCGAAATTCTCTTCCATCTGGCCGCGCGGGAATGACCTCAACCTGTCAAACAAGCGTGCCTTTGGTGGACGGCACGCCGACGCAGCGGGGATCCAACTCCGCCGCCATTCTCAAAGCCCGAGCGGTGCTTTTGAAGACAGCTTCGAGTATGTGGTGGCTGTTGCGGCCATAATGGCAGAGGATGTGGAGATTCATCTGCCCCTGATTGGCCACGGCCCGCCAGAACTCCTCGGCCAGCTCCGTGTCGAAATCGCCGATCCGTCCCGCCGGTATTTCCACCTTCCAAACGAAAGCTGGGCGGCCGCTCAGGTCCACTGCTGCCGTCACCAGCGATTCATCCATCGGCAACGTCATGGAACCGTACCGTCGGATGCCTCGTTTGTCACCGAGGGCCTGCACCAACGCCTTGCCGAAACAGATGCCGACATCTTCCACGGTGTGATGTCCGTCTATGTACAGATCGCCTTCGGCTTGGATAGACAGATCGAATAGACTGTGCCTGGCCAGCAGGTCGAGCATGTGATCGAAGAAGCCGAGGCCCGTCCGAATCTGGGCTTGGCCTGTGCCATCGAGGTCCAGGGTAAGACGGATTTTGGTTTCGGAAGTGGCGCGCTCGATGGCAGCGGTGCGGCGCGGTCGAGGGTCGGACGGCGCATGGGGTATTTCGTTGGACAATCGCTGCTGAGCCAAGTCCATCATGTGTTCTCCGGCGGCGGACTTCTCCACCTTACACCGAGGCGAATGGGGGAGCAATCGTAGTATCCAAGTGAGTGATCACAAGCGGTTTCGCTCCTAGCGAAATCTGCTTGCGAGCCGACACAAAAGCTCCTAAGCTCAAAATTGGTAGCAATTTGCTGACTGGCCAGACTCGCAAACAAGGAGGATACCATGTCCCTTTCGCTCCGGATCGCCCTGCTGTTGGCAGGGTTGCTTTGGATCAACCCGGCCGTGTGGGCCGACGAGAAAACGCAGACTCCTGCTCCACCCTCCGGGGAAACGGCAGACCGCCTCAACCGCATCGAACGCCGACTCGATGACCTGGAAGCCCAGATCAAGGAGCAAACCAAGGAGTTGCAAGCGCTTAAGGGTCTGGGCGGTCAGGTCGATGCCTTCCGACTACGCCTCGACACCTTGGAAAAGACCCTATCGGACCGTCTGGAGAGCATTCAGCGGGACTTGCAGGCCTTGCGGGTGACGCAACGGCCAGCGTACGATCTGCCGGACACATCAACTCAACGACTGGCCCAACTTCAGCTGGTCAATACCTGGGATGCTCCGGTCCTCATCGTCGTGGACGGCACGGAATATCTTCTGCAACCAAATCAGACGCGGACCATCAGTAGAAGGCCGGGACGCTTCAGCTACGAGGTGCGACAGGTTGACGGAAGGATCATTCAGCCGCTGCGGGACAGCGAATTGCGCGTCGGCTACCGTCCGCACATGATCGAAGTCTTCCCACGCTGAAAACCTCTAAACTCAGCACTGCCAGGGCGGCGAGTCTGACGTCAGGCTCGCCGCTGTTGTTTGCGTGGCCTCTACGTGGCTAAAACAGGTCCAGGCGGATCGGACGGCAAAAGCAGGGGACGCAGCATGATCGTGACCATTGACGGTCCGGCGGGAGCGGGAAAAAGCACGGCGGCTCGGGAATTGGCTCGGCGATTGGGTTTCGACCATCTCGACACGGGAGCTATGTACCGCTGCGTCGCCTTGGCAGCGATGCGAAACGGCGTGTCGTCCGACGATTCCGCAGGCTTGGAAAAGCTGCTCAGCGAGGTGCAGATCCGTTTCCAGGGCGAACGGGTGTTCCTGAACGGTGAAGATGTCAGCACGGCCATCCGGGCCCCGGAAGTGACGACACTTTCCCGGGCCGTGGCGGATCATCCGAAGGTACGACAGCACCTTTCTCGGTTGCAGCGGCAAATCGCCCAAGGAAGAAACATCGTCACCGAGGGCCGCGACCAGGGCACCATCGTATTTCCCGAGGCCGAGTGCAAGTTCTTCCTCACGGCCGACCCCGCTGAACGGGCCCGACGCCGTTGGCTGGACCTCCAGGCTCAGGGACGGACCGTGGATTTCAACCAGGTGCTGAAGGAACAAGAGGAACGGGACACCCGCGATGCCGCCCGCTCCATCGCTCCGCTGCGCCCCGCTGCCGATGCGATCGTCCTGGACAGCACCCATCTCAGTCTGGACGAGGTCGTTACCCGGATGGAACAACTCGTCCGCCGTCGTCTGGCTGAGAGTCGGACATGAAACGGTTGTCTGAAAGGTGGCTATGGTTTTGCTACAAGGTGCTCTACTTGCCCGTCGTCTGGCTGGCGATCCTTCTTTTCTCGACCCGCACCCGCGGTCGGCTGCACGTTCCCCGATCCGGGCCGTTTCTCGCCATCGCCAACCATGAGAGCTTTCTTGATCCGATTCTGATCGCACTGGCCGTCGTCAGACCGACGTACTTTCTGGCCCGGCGGACGCTTTTTGAGCCACGCTGGTTCGGCTGGCTGATTTCCGCACTCGGAGCGATTCCCTTGGAGCGGGAACAGTCCGGCACGGAGGGACTGAAAGCGGGTCTCGACGTTCTCAAGGCTGGCAGCGGGTTGATTCTCTTTCCCGAGGGAACGCGAACGCGGGACGGCCGACTTCAACCATTCAAACGTGGCGTCTTGCTTCTCCTTCGCCGCAGCCGGGCACCGATCCTTCCCGTCGCCGTCGCCGGTCCTTACCACGCCATGCCCCGTGGCAGCTTTCTTCCCCGCTTGTGCCCGCTGTTTCTCCCGGCAACCGCAGCCGGGCTGGCTTGCGTCGTCGGACCAGCGATCCCGTACGAGAAAGTGGAGCACCTGAGCAACGACGAGTTGATTCGCTTTCTCGAAGCACGGGTCGCTGCCGTCCGCGCTCAGGCAGAAGCCCTGCGACGAAAGCCCACGCGCCGATGACGGGCATGGGGAGATTGGTGTTTTTAGGCAAAGTCTTGTGTTCGTCCGCTTGACCCGCCACAATACGCGGAAACGCTCGGGGCTGAGTTGGCCCGAGCGTCCTGCCTGGAAACCTCGCCCCGGAGAGCATCCGAAAACCCCGACGGAAAAGTAACACCATGATTCGTCACGCCATCGCTGCATTCAGCCCGTTGTGCAGTCTGTCCCGCCCGTTCTTCGCCGCCTTGATCGGCCTCGGTTTCGCGGCTTCGCTGGATGCCGCCGAGCCGCCGCCCGGCTTTCGCAAGCTGTTCAACGGCGTCGATCTGAGCGGCTGGCATGGCATGCCACATTTCAACCCCTACGAATTGGCCGCCATGCCCGAAGAGCAACGCAAAGCCCGCATCGCTGAGTGGACCGCCGACGCCAAGAAGCATTGGCGGGTGGAAAATGGCGAACTGGTCAACGACGGACACGGGGCGTACCTGACGACCGACGAGGAGTTTGGCGACATTGAGCTGCTGATCGAATACAAGACCGTGCCAAAAGCCGACAGCGGAATCTATCTCCGGGCTGTGCCGCAAATTCAGATCTGGGATTACACCAAGGAAGGCGGCAAATGGGACCTCGGCGCGGACAAAGGCTCCGGCGGACTGTGGAACAACAGCCCCGGCACGCCGGGAAAGGACCCACTGGTTTTAGCCGACAAGCCTTTCGGCGAATGGAATCGCTTCCGCATCGTCCAAGTGGGCGAACGCACCACGGTCTGGCTCAACGACAAGCTCGTTGTAGATCACGCCCGCTGGGAAAACTTCTGGAACCGCAAACTGCCGTTTCCCAGGAAAGGCCCGATCCAGTTGCAGACCCACGGCGGCGAAATCCGTTGGCGGAACATCTTTGTCCGCGAGATTCCCGCGGAGGAAGCCAACGCCTGGCTGCGAAAAAAGAGCGGATCGGATTTCGTGGACATCTTCAACGGCAAGAACCTCGACGGCTGGGCCGGTCCCGTGGACAATTACGAGGTCAAAGACGGGATGCTGGTCTGTAAGCCAGGCAAAGGCGGGACTATCTACACCAAGGACGAATACGGCGACTTCGTGGTCCGCTTCGAGTTCAAGCTGCCGCTTGGCGGCAACAACGGCTTGGCGATCCGCTATCCGGGTAAAGGTGACGCCGCCTACGACGCCATGTGCGAACTTCAGATCCTGGACGACTCCGACCCTCGATACGCCAAACTCGATCCGCGGCAATTCCACGGCTCCGCCTACGGCATGGTGGCCGCTCACCGGGGCTACCTGCGGCCCGTCGGGGAGTGGAACTATCAAGAAGTCACCGTTCGTGGCCCGACTGTCAAGGTTGAGCTGAACGGGACCGTGATTCTGGACACCGACTTGTCCAAGATCACCGAATACCTGGCGAATCGGCCTCATCCAGGCAAAGACCGGACGCGAGGCCATTTCGGCTTCGCCGGGCATAACGACCCGGTGATGTTCCGCAACATCCAGATCAAACGTCTCGATGCGCCAACCTCGACCGCTGACCAGTCCGGATCGAAGGGCAAATAAGACGCCGACCCCAGCGACGCTCTCTTTCTCCCAGGAGAAAAACCAATCATGATTCGCAAGCCGATCACGCGACGTACCGCCCTGAAGGCCCTGACCGCTGCCGGATTATGCGGACCGTTCACTTGGCGTCTGCACGGCGCAGCTCCGAGCGAGACGCTGTACCACGCCAGCTTCGGAGCCGCCGGCATGGCAGCGGCTGACATCGGGTCGCTGACTGCCAGCAAGCACGTTAAGCTCGTCGCTGTCGCCGACGTGGACCTGACCCGCACCGCCGAGATCAAGATGCGCTTCCCGGACGTTCGCATCTATCAGGATTGGCGGCAGATGTTGGACAAGGAGAAAGACCTGAACACCGCCAACATCTCGACGCCGGACCACATGCACGCCCCGATGACCATGCGGGCCATGCAGCAGGGTTTGCACGTTTACACACAAAAGCCGCTGACCCACACCGTCTTCGAGGCACGACACTTGGCCCGCTATGCCGATCAGAACAAACGCATCACCCAGATGGGTATCCAGATCCACTCGCACCACGTCCACCGGGAGGTGGTGGCGATGCTGCGGGACAGCGTGATCGGCAAAATCCGCGAGATCCACAGCTGGAGTGGCAAGCAATGGGGCGACCGCAGTCCGCGGCCGAACCGCACCGATCCCGTGCCGGCCGGTTTGGACTGGGACGGCTGGCTCGGCGTGGCGGCTGAGCGGCCGTACATTGGCGACAACTACTACCATCCGTTCCACTGGCGGAAGCGGCTCGACTTCGGCACCGGCACCTTTGGCGACATGGGCTGCCACATTCTCGATCCGGTCTTCGCCGGGCTAGAGTTGCCTCCGCCGCAAACGGTTCGCTCCGAACTCGATCCTCCCAACGAAGAAAACTGGTCCCCGGAGGCTCAGGTTGAATTCACGTTCCCGACCGCACCTCGCTTGGCAGAAGGGGCCAAGCTCGTTTGGTACAGCGGCAATGCTCGACCACCGGCGGAAGTCAAGGCGTTACTCGGCGAACGTCCGCTCAATGACCAGGGCACGATCTACATTGGCACCGAGGGTGTTCTCTACTCGCCGTACATCGCTGCTGCCGTGCTTCTGCCGGCTGACAAGTTCCACGACTACAAACGGCCTTCTCCCGGTTCCGTGGACCACTATCGGGAGTTCGTGGAAGCCTGTCGTGGCAATGGCAAGACGAGCACGCCGTTCAGTTATTCCGGGCCGCTCACCGAGATGGTCTTGCTTGGCTGTCTGGCAACGCGCTTTCCGAAGACGACGCTAAAATGGGATTCCGTAAAGCTTCAGTTCACGAACCTGTCCGACGCCAACCGTTTCCTGCGGCGGACCTATCGTAAAGGCTGGGAGGTCGAGGGGCTGTGATGCTCCCATATCGCCGCAGTCAATCCTCTATACAGGCTCGAGACTGAGGACCGAACATGAGTCGCGTCAAAAGCTGGGTCCTGACCGATACCTTCGCCGACATCTGGCAGGACACCTTCTCGGTGAACCAGAGCGGCTTCCCTCAGAAGTTCCCGGCTCCGTGGAGTGTACAGAAGCGGACGCTGCACGGTGGTCGGCGGGATGGCGTCGAGGTCGTCGAGGTCAACAACGGCGTGCTCAGCTTCACGGTCCTGCCGACGCGGGGTATGGGCCTCTGGAGCGGCTGGTATCGGGGCAGCCATCTCGGCTGGCAGGCTCCGGTGCTGGGTCCAGTCCACCCGCTGCACGTCAATCTTCTGGATCGCGGCGGCCTCGGCTGGCTCGACGGCTTTGACGAGTGGATCTGTCGCTGCGGACTGAGTTCCCATGGTCCGCCCTGCTCCGATCCCATCACCGGCGAGTTTCTCCCCTTGCACGGACGCATCGCCAATCTTCCCGCCCACTATCTGGAGGTGCAGGTCAATCTCGCCGAGCCGTATGAACTGCGGGTCGTTGGCCAGGTGGACGAGTCCACGATGTTCTTCAACCGTCTCCGGATGACGACGACGCTGACGACCACCCCCGGCTCCAACCGCATCATCATCGAGGACAAGATCGAAAACCTCAGCAGCAAACCGGCGGAAATGGAACTGCTTTACCATTGCAATTTTGGTCCGCCATTCGCCGAGGCGGGAAGCAAGGTGCTTCTTCCGTTCCGTCAAGTGGCTCCGCGCGACCAGTCCGCCGCCGAGGGCATCGCCGAACTTCAGACCGTCGCCGGTCCGACTCCCGGTTTCAAAGAGCAAGTCTTCTACTTTGACCCGATAGCCGACCGGGAAGGATGGACCGTCGCTTTGCTTCACAATGCCCGCGGAGACCGGGGCGTGGCCATCCGAGTGAAAAGGACCGAACTGCCGCACTTCGTCGTCTGGAAAAACTCGGCCGCCACGGAGGACGGTTACGTCGTCGGTCTGGAGCCGGCCACCGATCTGCCGAATCCTCGTCCTTTCGAGCGGGAGAAAGGCCGCGTCATCGTCCTGCCGCCCGAAGGCAGCTATCACTGTACGGTGATCGTCGAGATTCATGACACGGCGATGAGTCTGGAAACGGTCCTTGACGAAATCGCGCGGCTTCAAAAACAAGCCAAGCCGATT
>JANWWR010000210.1 GCA_025055835.1 Gemmatales bacterium
TCGTTGCTCCAACGTGCGTTGGGCATCGGCTACGGTCGGGCGGCCCGGCTCATCGACTACATGGCCGAGGATGGCATCGTCGGACCCTACAACGGAAGCAATGCCCGGGAAGTGCTGATGACGCCGGAACAATGGGAATCCCTGCGCCAGGGCAGCGAAGTCTCGTGATTGTTTGTCAGCTGCGCGGATACCAGCCAGCTAACGCTGGCCGCTCGCCGGCGATAACGACGCAACAGCGAGCTACCGCATTACGGCGAGCGGGGAGCGTAAGCTTCCCGGTGGTTCCTCCATCGCTGTGAACAGCCAGCTAACGCTGGCCGCTCGCGGGGAAAAAAAATGCCTTTAAGCAGGTCAGCTAAAACCCTGACCGCTTATCCCCGAGCGGCCCGCAGGTAAATGACGACGTGGATCGCATCGGGAGCCATGCCCAAGCGCGAATCAAGGAATTGTTTCAATTCCTTGGTCGGTGTCAGGCGGGAGCGATTGGGCAGGTAAATCAGGGCCAGAGCCGACGGTTCCCGTGCCTTGCCCGCCACCCTCTCCAACGACCGCAGCGTGTCCTCGCTTAAGGGTCGCGTGGGATCGCCCGTCGGTGAACTTTCGGAACGCTGGGCCGGCGGGGTGATCGAGGAAACCGAGACACCGAGGGCCTCGGCTAAATGCTTTCGACCGGCCTCGTCGAGCGGCTGGAGCATGATGCTGGTGATTTGTCCCTCGCCCCTGCGATAGTTCTCGGCCCGTATTTCCTCCTGCTCCAGGGCTTTCAGCAGGGCTGCCATCTGGGTCGGCGACGTGTTTTCGACATAGATCAGACAGGGCGTCGGGAGTTTCCGGGACAACCGCTGGCTCAGTTCGCTTTCGACGACGAGTTTCAGCCCAGCCGCCTTGCAGGCCGCTTGAAACCGGTCGAAGGTCTTCGAACTATCCAGACAGGCGATGTCCAGCAGGTGCATGGGTTCACTGCCAAGCCGCTGCGACAAAGCGTTGACGTCCAAATTCCTTGGTTCCAGGAACAGCGGAAGTTTCAGATCAAGAGTCTTGAAGCTGCCCAGCGGCCTGACCGGAGGGGCCGTGAGAACGGGCGGTTCGACCAATGGTCCGTCTCGCTCGCTGCGATCTGCCTCTCCCTGCGTGCCCGTTCCTTGAGCCGTGGCTCGGTCCGAGTTCGGTTCGGTCCGGAAGAAGTCTTCCGGCAGCAGTTCGAAAGCACCTTGAGCAGGTTCGGAAGGCGTCGGCTTGCCAGGTTCCGTTGAGCCAGATGAATTGACCGCCACGGTCGAAGGCGCGGAATTGACCTCTTCGGATGGATTCTGCACCTCGGTGAGCATGCTCGGCACGACAGCGGGGCCGGACCCTTGAGGCCGAGTCAGATCGTAGACCAGCAATGCCGTGGCTGCGCTGACGGCGAGCAGCACGGAGGCGGCCACGGCGACCGGCCACCAGGCGTGCGTTGGTGCAGGTTTCGGCAGCTTCTTGCGAACCACCCGCGGCGGCAAGGAGCGAATCACGCGGTCGGCGAAGTCGGGGTCGAGCCGTCGCCGCGGCAGGCGTTCCAAAGCCGCTCGATCCCGCCGCAGCCGATCCAGCAGGTCCGCCGCCTGGGGATGCCATCGAAGCAGTTGACGCAGATGCCGCTCCTCGGGTGGGGAAAGTTCCCCATCCACATAGGCCGTCAGCAGTCGCAGCAGTTCCTCGTTCATGCCTCTACTCGGTTGTGGGCGATTCGGAGGCCTCCTGCCGTTCAAGCACGGAGCGGAGTTCCAAACGTGCCCGATGCAGCCGACTGCGGATCGTGCCGATGGGCACCTCCAACACCTGGGCGATCTCCTCGTATTTCATGCCCTCGAAGTCCTTGAGGACGAGCACCATGCGGTGTTCCTCAGAAACCCGCATGAGCGCCTGCCGGACCCGGGCCACATCTTCATCGCGTTGCAAGGCGGCTTGGGGATCGGCGTCCGGCGAGGGATCGGGAGGCTGAGCGATGTCGTCATCCGCCAGATCCAGACTGCCCGTGGGTTTCTGTCGCCGCCTCAGGTCGATGGCCAGATTCATGGCGATGCGGTAAAGCCATGTGTAAAACCGCGAACCGCCCTTGAACCCATCCAGCGCCTGCCACGCTGACAGAAAGGCTTCCTGGGTTACGTCCAGAGCGTCCTCGGGGCTGCCGAGAAAGCCATTAAGCGCATTGAACAACCGGTCCTGGTATCGGCGGACCAGTTCCCCGTATGCCTCCGTCCGGCCCCGCAAGGCCCAGGCGATCAGCTGATCGTCCTCGGCCGTGGCCTCCTTCCTGCCATTTGGACGGGGGCCAGAAAGCGAAAGTTCCCCGGCAGGCCTGTTGCCCACGGGCCGTTCTCGGTTAACCGATTGTCGCTCCGGCTCGACTCGGGACATGGCCCTTCACTTTCGGCAGGATGGGCGACTCTGCCTACAATCATTCACGGGGAACACAACCTGGATCCTCATTCGCCAGCATGGAAACACACTCCATTATTGTTCGCGGCGCTCGGGAACACAATCTACGGGACGTGAATCTCGAACTGCCGCGCAATCGGCTCATCGTCTTCACCGGCGTCAGCGGTTCCGGAAAAAGCTCCTTGGCCTTCGACACGCTCTACGCTGAAGGCCAGCGGCGGTACGTCGAATCGCTGTCCAGCTACGCCCGGCAGTTCATGGGCCAGTTACCCAAGCCGGACGTGGACTACCTCGGCGGGCTGGCTCCCAGCATCAGCATTCAGCAGAAGTCCGCCAGCCGCAATCCCCGCTCGACCGTCGGCACGGTGACGGAAATCTACGACTATCTGCGGGTGCTGTACGCCCGGATCGGTCAGGGGCACTGTCCCGACTGCGGCCGACCGATCACGGCCCAATCGCGGGAGCAGATCATCGACCGCATCCTCGCCTTGCCTGAAGGCTCCCGCTGCCTGATTCTCGCCCCGATGGCCCGCGGACAAAAGGGCGAATACAGGGACCTGTTCGCCGACCTGCTGCGCCGGGGCTTCGTCCGGGCCAGGGTCGATGGCCGTGTCGTCCATCTCACCGACGATCTCAAGCTCGACCGCAATGTCAAGCACGACATCGAAGTCGTCGTGGATCGGCTGCGGATCGGCGGAACACAGCGAACCCGGATCGCCGAGGCGGTTGAGCAGGCCCTGGAACATGGCAAGGGCAATCTCATCGTCGCCGTCGAAACCTCCGAAGTTTCGCCTTTCCCCCAGCCGGTACCGCGACGGCAGCGCGGAGAAAAGACCGCTGATAAACTCGGGGGTTCGGAAACCTCAGCCGGCAGCTTCGAGGACATCGTCCTTTCAGCCCACTATGCCTGTGTTCATTGCAATAAAAGCTACGAGCCGCCCAGTCCGCAGATGTTCAGCTTCAACAGCCCGCAAGGGATGTGCCTGGAATGCGATGGTCTGGGTATCCGTCACGAGTTTGTCGAGGAGCTGCTCATCCCCGATCCCGGCGCCAGCCTGTGGCAAGGGGCGATTCCGCTGCTGGGCCCGATCCGGCTCATGGGCAAATGGCGCAGGCACATCTACGAAGGCGTCGCCGATACGCTGGGCATCGACCTCCGCAAGCCGTGGAAACAACTGTCCGAACAACATCGCCGGTGGCTGCTCTACGGCAGCGGCGACCGGCATATCACCTTCGCCTACCACGGCCGTCACGGCGTCTTCAAGCACGGCGGCAAGTGGGAAGGCATCATTCCCCAGTTGCTCAGCAACTTCAAGAAGGCCCACAGTGGTCCGTATCGGGCCATGATGGAAAAGTACATGCGGATCGGCGTCTGCTCGGCCTGTCAGGGGCAGCGTCTCAATCCGCAAGCCCGAGCCGTCCGCGTCGGCGGGAAGACTTTGCTGGAAGTCTGTGCCATGCCGGTTGGCGACCTGGCCGACTGGTTCGCCCATCTCGGCGAACGCCTCACGCCGGTCGAGATGCGCATCGCCGAGGAGGTCATCAAGGAAATCCGAGGGCGGCTTCAGTTTCTTCTCGACGTCGGCTTGCATTACCTGAGCCTGGATCGGCCGGCCCCGACGCTTTCCGGCGGCGAAGCCCAGCGGATTCGGCTGGCGGGGCAGATCGGCTCCGGGCTGGTGGGCGTGTTGTACATCCTCGACGAACCCAGCATCGGCCTGCACCCCCGGGACAACGAGCGCCTACTGCGAAGCCTCGAACGGCTGCGGGACATGGGCAACACGGTCCTGGTCGTGGAGCACGACGAGGAAACGATGCGACGGGCCGATTTCATCGTGGATTTCGGTCCCGGTCCCGGCGTCCGCGGCGGCGAAGTGGTGGCAGCAGGCAGTTTCGACGAGATCGTTTCCAATCCTAACAGCTTGACCGGGCAATACCTCAGCGGCGCGAAGCAGATCGCCGTGCCGAGTCGGCGTCGCCGACCGACCCGCAAAGTGCTCAAGGTTGTCGGAGCCGCGCACAACAACCTGAAGAACATTGATGTGGAGATTCCCCTTGGTCTCTTCGTTGCCGTGACCGGTGTGAGCGGTTCGGGGAAGAGTTCGCTGGTCAACGACATCATTCTCGAAGGACTTCGAAAGCACTTCAGCGAACGGGAGGCGTCAGCCTCGCGATCCGGCGAGCAGGAGGCGTCAGCCTCGCGATCTGGCGAGCGGGAGGCGTCAGCCTCCCGGTATTCCGACGATAACCACGGCGACGACGAAGAAGACCTGACCCTGCACATCGTCGGCAAGCACAAGAAACTGCTGGGCACACAGCATCTCGACAAGGTCATCGCCATTGACCAGTCGCCCATCGGTCGGACGCCGCGATCTAACCCAGCGACCTACATCAAGGTCCTGGACGAAATCCGCAATCTGCTGGCAAAATTGCCGCACGCCCAGGTTCGCGGCTACAAACCGGGGCGGTTCAGCTTCAACGTCCCCGGCGGACGCTGCGAAGCCTGCCAAGGCAATGGCTCGACCCGGCTCGAAATGGACTTCCTGGCCGATGTCTGGGTTACTTGTCCCGTCTGCGAGGGCCGTCGCTTCAACCGAGAGACCCTTCAGGTCCGTTTCAAGGACAAAAATATCCACGACATCCTGGAAATGGACGTGCAGCAGGCCCTGGAGCACTTCGCCGACGTGCCCAAAATCCAGGCCATGCTCCAGACCCTGCACGACGTCGGCCTCGACTACATCAAGCTCGGTCAGCCCTCGCCGACGCTCTCCGGCGGTGAGGCGCAGCGGATCAAGCTCGCCCGGGAACTGTGCCGGAAAAGCACAGGCAACACGCTGTACATCCTCGACGAGCCGACCACGGGGCTTCACTTTGACGACATCCAGAAGCTTCTAAAGGTGCTGCACGGCTTTGTCGAGCAGGGCAATACGGTGCTGGTCATCGAGCACAACCTCGACGTCATCAAAACGGCCGATTGGGTAATTGATCTGGGACCGGAGGGCGGAGCGGAGGGCGGTTACGTCGTTGCCGTCGGTACGCCGGAGCAGATTGCTGAGTGTCCGAAGTCGTACACGGGTCAGGCGCTGCGTCCCGTGCTGGGAAAGGAGAACAAGCGTAAAACGGCGTCCGGCGAGCGAAAGGCGTCAGCCTCCCGGTCGCTGGACACGAATGGAACAAACGGCAACGGGGCAATCACCCACATCACCGTCGAAGGGGCGGCCCAGCACAACCTCAAGCACATCAACGTCGCCATTCCGCGGGAGGCGATGACGGTCTTCTGCGGGCCAAGCGGATCGGGCAAAAGCTCACTGGCCATCGACACCATCTACGCCGAGGGCCAGCGCCGCTATGTCGAATCACTCTCGGCTTATGCCCGTCAATTCCTGGGCCGGATCGAAAAGCCGAAGGTGGATCACATCAGCGGCTTGTCTCCGGCCATCTGCATCGAGCAGAAGTCCACGAGCAAAAGCCCACGCTCCACCGTCGGCACGGTCACGGAGATTCATGACTATCTGCGGGTTCTCTACGCCCGGCTTGGCCAGCCGTACTGTCCCCGCTGCGATATTCCCATCGGAACCCAAACTGCCGATGAGATCATTGACAAGGTCCTGTCACTGCCCGAAGGCAGCCGCATCTATGTTCTGGCTCCGGTGGAACGCAAGGGTCAGGAAAAGTATGAGGTGCTGTGGGAGGAAATCCGCCGTACTGGTTTCGTGCGGCTTCGGGTGGATGGCGTGACCTACAGCGTCGAGCAGCCGCCGGACATCGACCAGCGCCGCAAGCACGTCGTGGAGGTGGTCATTGATCGGCTCGTCGTCCGCAGCAATCAGCGGGGACGCATCGCCGACGCCGTCGAAGCCGGGCTGGAACTAGGCAAGGGAGTCGTCCGCGTGGCCATCGTCGAGGACGGCGTACCGGAGCCGAAGTGGAAAGTCGAGCAATTCAGCCAGCATCTCGCCTGTTCGCAGTGTGGACGCAGCTTCGAGCCGCTTAATCCGCACCATTTCTCCTTCAACAGTCCGCTGGGCTGGTGTCCCGCCTGCGAAGGACTGGGCTTTCAAACCGGAGCCGATCCCAACCTGTTTATCCGCGATCCCAAGCTCTCGTTGCGGGAAGGAGCCATCGCTGCCTGGCCGTCGCTGGAAGACAATCCGACCTTTGCTCGGTTCATTGAGGCGCTCGCCGGTCATGTCGGCTTCTCGCTCGACACGCCGTTTGGAGACCTGACCCCGGACCAGCAGTCCGTCATCTTTTACGGCACGGGGGCAGACTGGATTCCCCTGCGAACGCAGCCGCAGTCGCCGAAACGCAAGGGAAAAACGGTCGAGTCCGAGCCAAGCGTGTTGTTCCAATACAAGGGATTGCTGACGGCTCTGGACGAGGCCACGCGGATCAGTCCCGCGTTTCGCCAGAAGTTCGATGCGATCGTCACCGAGGTTCCCTGCCATCGCTGCGGCGGCTCCCGGCTGCGAGAGGACGCTGCCGCCATGCGCTTCCAGGGTTACACCCTGGGTCGGCTCGGCGACTTGCCCTTGCAGGAAGCCTTGGCCCTCTTCGAGAACCTGCAACTGCCAAAGGAACAGGCCAAAGTCGCTGGCGATCTGCTGCGGGAGATTCGCAGCCGCTTGCGGTTCCTGGTGGATGTCGGCCTGGAATATCTGACGCTGAATCGTCCCGCGCCGACGCTTTCCGGCGGCGAGGCCCAGCGAATTCGCCTGGCCAGTCAGATCGGCAGCGGTTTGACCGGCGTTCTCTATGTCCTCGACGAACCGACCATCGGCCTGCATCCGCGGGACAACCAGCGCCTCATTCGGGCACTGACGCATCTGCGGGATTTGGGCAATACTCTTCTGGTCGTCGAGCATGATCGGGAGGTGATTGCGACGGCGGATCATCTGCTCGATTTCGGACCGGGAGCCGGAGACCAGGGGGGCGAGATCGTCGCCCAGGGACCACCGGCGGAGGTGCGGAAGGCGCCGTCGCTGACCGGCGAATATCTTGATGGCCGCAAGGCGATCCCGGTGCCCACGAATCGGCGGGTGGGACAGGATTTGGGGGTAGGGGACCGGGAGGCTAACGCCTCCCGCTCGCCAGAGCCGGGGACTGAGGCCTCGCGCTCGCCAGGGGCAGGGGCTAATGCATCGCGCTCGCCAACGGCAGAGGCTAACGCCTCGCGCTCGCCGAAGGCAGAGGCTGACGACTTCCGATCACCAGAGCGGGGACATGACACGTTAAACTCACTGGGGCACTTACGCGCCCCGCTCGCTGAAAGTTTGTTGACCAAGGCGCTGATTGTGCGGGGAGCGCGGCATAACAACTTGAAGAACATCGACGTCGCATTTCCGCTCGGCTGTCTGATCGCGGTCACGGGGGTCAGCGGCTCCGGCAAAAGCTCGCTGGTCAATGACGTGCTATACAACACGCTGGCCCGTCGGCTGCACCGGGCACGGACCCCGTTGGGACGGCATGACGACATCGAAGGACTGGAACACATCGACAAGGTCATTAACGTAGATCAGACACCGCTAGGCAACACGCCGACCTCCAACCCCGCCACTTACACCGGCGTCTTCAACCTGATCCGCCGTCTGTTCGCTCAGCTTCCCGAATCGCGGGTCCGTGGCTGGCAGCCGAGACGATTCAGTTTCAATCAGCCCGGCGGACGCTGCGAGGCCTGCGAAGGCATGGGCCAGAAGCGGATCGAGATGCACTTCCTGCCCGACGTGTGGATCGAGTGCGACGTTTGCCACGGCTCTCGGTACAACCCGGAAACCTTGCAGGTTCGTTATAAGGGCAAGAATATCGCCGACGTGCTCAACCTGCGCGTGGGTCAGGCGCTCGAGTTGTTTGAGAACATTCCGAGTATCCGCCGGGTGCTTCAAACGCTGGCCGACGTCGGTCTCGACTATCTGGCCCTGGGGCAACCAGCCCCGACGCTTTCCGGCGGCGAGGCCCAACGGGTCAAGCTGGCGGCTGAACTGGCTCGGCCCAACACCGGCCGCACGGTGTATATCCTTGACGAACCGACCACGGGTCTGCATTTCGACGACGTTCGCAAACTCCTTGACGTGCTGCATCGGCTCGTGGACCTGGGCAACACGGTCATCGTCGTGGAACACAATCTCGACGTGATCAAGACAGCGGACTGGGTCATCGACATCGGTCCCGAGGCGGGAGAAGCGGGCGGCTACGTCGTCGCGGCCGGGACACCGGAAGCGGTCGCTGCGGAAAAGCGTTCCCACACGGGCCGGTTTCTGGCCCCGGTGCTGAAGGCCGGTCCCCATGCCGAGCGGCCCCGCTACGATCCTCGTAAGGCCGAGGAGGCGCGGGAAGGCGATGTCGAGATCGAGCAGATCGGCAGCGACGTGCGGATGCCCTGGGAGGTCGACGGCCGACGCTGGCACACCGTCGAACGGGTCAGCCGCTCCGGCAAGCCGTGCCGCTGGGACGGCAAGTGCCTGGAGTACGTCGTTGATCTGATTCAGGAACTCGGGGACTTCGCGCCGACCAATTGGAATGACCGAACCATCGTCGAGATCGCACCGCCCGGAGCGAACGGGCTGTGGTTCTTCCACGCTTCAACCTGGGATGAGTGGTTCTTGTGGCTCAAGTTCCGCGTTGGCAATCGTACCTTCGAGCAAAAAGCCCTGGAAAAACAACTGGGCATTCTGCCGCCGAACCAGACCCCGGGCCTGGAAACCTACGGCGACTTTCCGCGGGTCCAGGTCAAGCCGGTGCGAGGCGGAGCCTGGCAAGGGGTTGAAATCGCCGTGCATTCGCTCAAAGAGGTCCAGACCAAGGAGTTTCAAAGGTTCGTGGCCGAGGCGGTGGTTTCATTCGAGCAAACTTTGCGTCGGCTCCGCACGAAGCCTTCCGACGTGATGCCCTGGAAGGTGGACGGGCGACGGTGGCACATTGGCGACTGGCGGCACAAGGGCTTTCCGCCCGGGAAACAGCCGGCCTGGGAGCCAAGCGTGCTAGATCGGCTCTTGGCCCACGTCAGCGAAGCGCTTCCCCAGGTCGAATTCGACTGGCAGCAGCGGGATGCCGTGCATTTGCGGCTCGACGGGAAACTTTGGGGCAGGATCAAGACCAAGGACCCGGAGGCCGTGGATTTTCGGTTCGTCGTTCCCAAGGGCCGATTCAATCTGACCCACCTGGAGGGTCTCGGCCATCGGCGGGACATTCTCAATGACAAGCCGAACCGGGACGTCGTGGTGTTGCGGTTCCGCTCGTTGGCGGAGGTGAAACCCGAAGTGCTGCGTAAACTTCTCCTTGGCGCTCGGAACTCACCAGGGCACTGACGTGCCCCGCTCGCCATAGCCCTGTAGCCCGAAGCGTCAGGGAGGGTAACGCAGTTATCACCGGGGCACTGACGTGCCCCGCTCGCCGGCGCGTCTGCGAGGCGAGCGGGAAGCATAGCCTCTTTGTAATGGCGAGCGGGAAGCGTCAGCTTCCCGGTCGCCTGATCGACTTCAGCGTCGCGACCGGAGGGCTGACGCCCTCCGCTCGCCTGAGACAGAGGCCCGAAGCGTCAGCGAGGGTGCAACGCAGCTATCACCGGGGCACTGACGTGCCCCGCTCGCCCTGTTGAGACATGACGAATGAAATTCAAGGTGAGCGGGAAGCATAGCCTCTTTGTAATGGCGAGCGGGAAGCGTCAGCTTCCCGGTCGCCTGATCGACTTCAGCGTCGCGACC
>JANWWR010000139.1 GCA_025055835.1 Gemmatales bacterium
AAGAAGGTAGGGTGATCCGTGCCTGATAGTAGGCCCGGGGTGATGTACGGACGCATCGCCGAGCCGGCTCAACGACCCACCCATGTTCGTGCCGAAGGCCAAGGAGGGTAACAGGCATGGCACAGCGTCTTCGTCCCGTCATCGGCATCAACTGCGATTACGTTCCGCCGACGCGGACCAGCGGACCGCAACTCCGTGTTCATGGCGGTTACGCAGAGAAGGTTTACGAGGCAGGCGGATTGCCGATCCTCATTCCGCCGGGGCTGAAGGAACCGGACCTGGAAGCCCTTCTGGATCGACTCGACGGCGTCATCCTGATCGGCGGACAGCAGGACATGGATCCCAGGAAAATGGGCCTGAATCCGCATCCGGCCGTGACGCCGATGCCGGCTCGGCGGGAGGACTCCGACCGTTTGCTGTGCAAGCTGGTGGTCGAACGGCAGATGGCGGTTCTGGCGGTGGCCGTGGGAATGCACGAACTCAACGTCGTCTGCGGTGGCTCGCTGTACCTGCATCTGCCCGAGGATCTACCCAAGGCCCTACCTCACCGTGACATGAGCGCTGGGCCGCACCGCCACATCGTCCTTTTGGAACCCCACTCGCGGCTGGAGGCCATTTACGGAGGCAATGAACTGCTGGTGAACAGCTATCATCATCAGGCAGTGCAGAACGTCGCCGCTGGGTTCAAGATCACGGCCCGTTCGCCAGACGGCGTGATCGAGGGCATCGAGGCCGAGGATCCCGACTGGTGGGCAGTCGGCGTGCAATGGCATCCCCACTCGGAAACGGCTTCGGCCCTGGACATGCAACTGTTCGAGGCCTTTGTGGCAGCCGCGATGCGGCGCGAGGCGGCCCTGCAACTGGCAGCGTAACTTTGGTAGAGCCTCGGCATGGCCAACACTCTGGAGGGCCAACGCCGAATCATCGGTGTGACCGCGACGGCCAGTCTGCACAGCATCGACGCCGTGCTGCTGGAGGTCGAGGGGACGGCTTACGACCTGTTCATCCAAGTCGTCCATGCCGTCCAGGAGCCGATGGCCAGGGATCTGCGGGAACTGCTCGTCCGGGTCAGCGGCCCAGAAGGAGCGGATAGTCGGCAGATAGCCCTGGCTCACCGCCTGCTCGGGGAGGCATTTGCCGTTGCCGTCCGCAACCTCGCGGACTCCGCCAGTGTCAGCCTCCAGAGTGTGCTGTGCGTCGGAAGCGGCGGCTTCACGGCCTGGCTGGAGAACCAGGGACGGACGCCGACGTATCTGAATCTCGGTTCCCCCTCCGTCATTGCCGAGCGTACCGGGCTGACTGTCCTTTCCGATTTTGCCGGCCGGGACCAGGCCTCCGGTGGGCTAGGCGCGCCGCTGGCTCCGCTGGTGGATGCGATCCTGTTTCAGGTGGCAGACGAAGCCCGGCTGACAATCCACCTGGGGGGACTGACGCAGGTCACAATTCTGCCGCCGAGGCATTCGGATCAGCCGGTCCTCGGCTGGCAGGCCGGTCCTGGGAATGTACTGCTGGATTCGCTGATTCAGGTCCTGACCCGTGGTCGAGAACGCATGGATGCCGGGGGACGCTACGCGGTGCAGGGGCGGCATCTGCCGGAACTGCTTGACCGCTGGCTGTTGCATCCTGGCATCACGAGCCGACCGCCGAAGGCCCTCCACCGGGCCTATTTTGCCGAGACGTTTGCTCGGCAGACGGCAGCGCTGGCCCAGCAAAAGGGCTGGACGGCTCATGATCTGATGTGTACGGCAACGCATCTGGTGGCCCGGGCTGTAGCGGACAGCGTGCAGCGCTTTTCGCCTCGGGAATTCCGACCCGCACGGGCGATCTTGACCGGCGGCGGCGTCCGAAATGGCATGCTCTGGCGTCTCTTGGAAGAGAGACTGAGCGACATCCGGTTCGAACGGTCTGATGCGTTCGGCATTCCCGCGGATGTCAAAGAGGCGGTGGATGCAGCCGTGTTGGCATGCCTGTTCCTTGATCAAGAAAATGCCAATCTGTCCGCAGCGACTGGAGCCATTGGCGGCCGGCTGCTGGGAAGCGTCACGCCGGGCAGCCTCGCCAACTGGTCCCGGTGCCTGGCCTGGCTGACGGGACGTCGGGAGGCGTTCGTGGAAGAGGACTAGGGTTTCGCTCACGAGAACTGCCCGTTCTGCCTTTCGGAGAGGGCAGCACAGGAGACGAAAGGGCGAATTCCCGGCGGGTTCTGGCATTGCCAGAATCCCTGTGGTATGAAAGAATCAAAGCAGAGCGTGCCCGTCCGCCGTCCTTCAGCTCGGGAGATCACGTTAGATCGAGGTGGGCCGATGGCCGTGACCTTGCGAATCGGTGCTCACACAGAACTCGGCAATTATCGGGAGAACAACGAGGATGCGGTCGCCGTCCGCAGGTTCGACGACTTCACCGTGTGCATCGTCGCTGACGGCATGGGCGGCCAGAACGCCGGCGAGAAAGCCAGCGGCATGGCCATCGACGTGATCCCCCGGGAACTGAATCGCCACCTCCCCTCCGCCCGCACCCAGGATGACATCCGCAAAGTGATCCGTCAGGCGGTTGTCCAGGCCAACGAAGAGATCATGAAGATTGGCCAGCTCGACCGCGACTTCTCCAACATGGGCACGACCGTGGTGCTGACCCTGTGGGTGCCCTCGTTTCGGGACGATGTGCTGTTCATCGCCGGCGTCGGCGACAGCCGTTGCTACTTGGCGCGGGGCGGCACCATTGAGCAATTGACCACGGACCATTCTCTCGCTCAGGCCCTGGTCGAATCGAAGATCATCTCCGGCGAAGAAGCTCGCGAACATCGCTACCGCAACATCCTCTGGAAGTTTCTCGGTAGTCGGGAAGTGGGGGACGGTCCGGATGTGCGGGTGCTGTTCACCCGGCCCGGCGACCGACTGCTCCTGTGTACCGACGGCTTGAGCGGGTCCGTTCCCGACGACCGTCTGCTGTCCGGGTTGCAGCAGTTCACCGATCCCCAGCGATGCTGCGAAGAACTCTGCAAGCTCGCTCTCGACATGGGTTCGCGGGACAACGTCTCGTGCATCGTCATTGACATTGTCGAGGCATAGTCTGCTGCCGCAACGCTCCATCGGCACAACTTTCCAACCAGATTTTCGCATCCGGGCAGACTTTCTCTGATGCTGAAACTCAGCGTTTTTCCTGCACAAAACATGCGGAAATCGCTTGCATCCAGCAGGCTGCGCACTATGGTTGGATAGCCCGCTGCCACCGTCACGTTCTTCGGTAGCAGACTCCTCCCCGGCTCAATCCCCGGCGACTTCAAGTAGCAAGACCAGGCCCTCGTCAACGAGGGCGGCGTGGACGGAGCGTGTCTATGCTTCCCACTCTGCAAGCAGGAATGCGCGTCGGACAAGGCATGGTGCTGACTCAACCGCTTGGCCGCGGCGGCTTCGGCGAAGTGTGGGAGGCCGTGGGCAAGGAAGGACGTGTCGTGGCCCTCAAGTTCCTCGACTGCCGCCACCGCACCGGACCGATGATCGTCAACGAGGTCCGGCGTCTGCTGGCCCTGCGGAATGTACGTCATCCGCACATTCTCAGCCTGGAGGACGTCTCGCTTCAGGCCAGCTATCTGATCCTGAAAATGGAACGGGCCGATGGCAGTCTGCACGATCTCCACCGCGTATACCGCGAGGAGACCGGCTCCCATGTTCCCCCGCAACACCTGTGTGAACTGCTATTCCAAGCTGCGCTAGCCCTGGATTTTCTCGCCGGGATTCGGACGATTCCCTGCGATTCGCACAACGGCGGTCTGCAACATTGCGACGTGAAACCTCGCAACCTCCTTCTGGTTGGCGACGTCCTCAAAGTAGCCGACTTCGGCCTTTGCACCTCGACGCTGAACGGCCAGAGCGAGCGGAGCAACTTTGGCACCCCGGGCTATGCTCCGCCGGAATTCGCGGAGGGCAAGATCACGCCTCGCAGCGATCAGTTCTCGTTAGCCGTCACCTACTGCGAGCTGCGGACCGGACGGCTTCCGTTCGAGGAAGAGCATCGTCCCGGCCGACCTGCTCCGACCAACCTGAGCGGTCTGTCAGTCTCGGAACGCATGGTCGTTTCCCGGGCCTTGGAACCGCAATGGCTCAATCGCTGGCCGAACTGCATCGCCTTTGTCCGAGCGTTGATGGAAGCGGTGTCTGTTTCGTCTGCGACGGCGGCCTCCGCCCAGCCTCAAGTCAGCCAACTCGGACTGTAAAGATGGATGGCTGAACCCGGAGGTCAAGTGAATTGCCGCAGGATATGGGGGGCGGCGTGTCGGGTGAATTGGCAATGCAGCATGTAGCGCGTTCCCTCCTGGCGGACATGAACCACGCGCATTTCCAAGGTTAAATCAGTACCAGAACTTCGCTTTGGACGGACTTCCAGGATCGTGTCTTCCTCAAACTTGCGGGGAGAACAAAGACACATACCGCCCAGAGACTTGTTAACCACCCAGCCTTCGACGGACTTCGACCACGCTCCGGGTCGAGTGATTTGCACCACGGCCAGATTGCTTCCCCGTCGCGGAGCGCGTCGCTTCTCCGCGCCTCCCATGGGCGACGGCGACTCCACCGGGGACGTCTTGGCATGAGCGTCGCTCACTTCCTCTGTGGCGTGTGCATCCTCACGCTTGTGGCGGGTCGGAACAGCGGAACTGCGAGCGGCGGCTTCGACCGACCGCGAAACGGAGGGGTTGGGGGCGGCCAATTCGGCACCCACGTCGGCGCTGGCATGTAGCAATGCGAGCAATTCTTTTTCCTTGAGCGGCTTGATGAAACTGCACCCCACCGACCACAGGCCGCCTTCTTGGGAACGACATTGCACGACTTTGACCAGAATGCCCTTGCTGAACCGCTCCTGACCACACTCAAGATTCACGCTCAAAATCGTGCCGCGCTTCTGCTGCGTGCCCACCAACAACCGCAGGCCGGTCTCGGAAACATCTTGCACGAGGGCGTCCCAGGCCGTGTCCGGCGACCCCAGCGGACGCCAGGTGCTTTTGACACGACAGGTGTAGCGAACCTTGGCCCGACGCTCGGAAAACGAGGTTAGCGAGACTGGCCCGGTTGGAACGAAAGACGACATGACGATCCCCGGTTGTGAATGTCCCAGCTTTTCGGCCCCAACAACCATAGGTCAGGCGAAAAAGTGGGTCAAACCGGCGAAGGTCACAGCAGGGACGCCGCGGAGGACACCGTGTTTTGCAGAAGCATGGCGATTGTCATCGGGCCGACGCCCCCGGGCACTGGCGTGATGGCCGAGGCCCTTTCCCGTACTGCCTCAAAATCCACATCGCCGCACAGCTTGCCATCGGGCAAGCGATTGATGCCGACATCCACAACCACGGCCCCGGACCGAACCCAGTCCGCCTGGACGAAGCGGGCCTGACCCATGGCAGCGATGAGGATGTCCGCTTGGCGGCACAATTCGGGCAGGTTCCGGGATTGGCTGTGGCAGATGGTGACAGTTGCGTTAGCTCCCGGCGCCTTCTGCATCAACATCAGAGCCAGCGGTTTGCCCACGATGTTCGACCGGCCCAGAATCACCACGTGCCGACCTTCGATGTCGATGCCGTTGCGAACCAGAAGCTGCTGCACTCCCAACGGGGTACATGGACAGTAACGTGGCTGTCCGAGGGCAAGCAGGCCGAGGTTTTCCGGCCCGAAGCCATCCACATCCTTTCTCGGTTCCACGGCCCGCATGACGGTCAAGACGTCGATCTGACGGGGCAGGGGCAACTGGATCAGAATGCCGTCCACGTCCGCTTGGCGATTCAGCATGTCGATCAGCCGGAGCAGGGCTTCCTGCGAGATGTTCGCGGGCAGTTCGTGAAGCCAGCTCGCCAAGCCGATCTCGGAGCATGCCTTTCGCTTGTTCCGTACATAAACCTGACTAGCCGGGTTGTCGCCCACCAGCACGGCCGCCAATCCGGGGGGCCGTCCCAAACGGGCCGTCAGATCGCGGACGCGCTCCGCCAGTTCCCGTTTGATCTGCTCCGCCAGGGCCTTGCCGTCCAACAGGCGAGCCGTCATGTTCTTCGCCTCTGCTTCCCTCGGGGCCGTCTTACGGACGGCGTTACATTACAGCCGTCCCAATGCCATCTACCCCAGGACATAGGTCCAATTTAGGCCAGTCGTCAGGTGTCGGCGATGTCTGAGCGGGTCAGCGGAGAATGCCGCGGAAATCCTCTGCATCGGGGACGAGTATTTTTCTGGACTTGCCAGATTGTCAGGATTCCGTGACCGTCACGGCCAACGCGGATGGATGGGGGAAACCGGAGCGCATTTCCTTCCTCACCTGGACTTTAACTGGTCTGGAGTCTCAGAATGGGGCATGGTCGAGTGAGAGGTTCAGGGGCCAGGCTGATGCGGAAAGCGGTCGTGTTTCTTCTGCTGCTGGCTGGGTGTCAGTCATTGAACACCCCTTGGGACCCTCGTCGGCCGGAGCGCGCCGACGACCCGCTGCTTGCCCCCAACGAACAGCGGCGGAAATCCCGCTACCTGCTGGCCTTTCCGGACATGGAACTCGGGCCACGCTCCGGGGCCGGGGATGTCTTTCCGCCCGTCGATCCCCACCAAAAGTAAACCGCAAGGCTGCACGGAACCTGCCTGCATGGTACACTGCCCAAGGGGGTTCCCGTGACCGCTTTTCTCGGGGACAAAGGTTCCAGCCATGCGTTGCCGCAGCCCGTTCGCCGTCGTCCTCTTTACCGTGGCCGTGATGATCGGCTGTCAGACGCCGGAAAGTGCTGTCCAGCCGCTGCCGCCCGACGCCCAGCCGCTTCCCTACTCGGAGATGCACGCCCGAGCCAAGGCCCAGGTCGCTGCCGCTCAGGAGTTCTTTTATCGCGACACCTGGCGCGAAGTCGAACAGGCAGCCGTGGCCTTACAGCAGACGGCCGACTTGATCGGCCGCATCAAGCCGGAGGATTTGCCGATGCGGCTGCGGGAACAGACTCCACGCTTGGCCCGCCAACTGCGGGACGCCGCGATGGCGCTGGAAGAGTCCGCTCGGGCCAAGGATGTCATCAAGACCACGCAAATCTTCCAGACGCTCAACTTGACCGTGCGGGAGATGCGCCCAGAATAAGCATGTTTTCCAAGCCCGGTTCGGACGGGGGAAACATGCCGGTCAATCCTGTGATCTACATGCCTTTCTGGATGAAACAGCGGCAGGTCAAGGCGGAGTTGGTCAACGACTCGACGGTGCGCCTGGCCGCCCCGCAACTTCCCGCCTACGAACTGGAAGTGCGTCCGACTGGCGACGATCATCGCTGGTCGGCAGCCGTGTACGAGGCCGCTCCCGAAGGCGGCGAACGGAAGCTCATCACGCAATATTCCGACTCGTTCGATTCGCCGATGACCGCCTGGGAAGCCGGCTACGAACTATTCCGCAAGGCGGTGTTGACCTGAGCCTCGTTCGAGGACCGCGCCTATCATGCTGGCATGGGCTACCGCAGTCTCCGCGAATGCATTGCCGACCTGGAACGCACCGGACAACTGATCCGTATCGAACAGGAAGTCGATCCCTATCTCGAAGCCGCCGAGATTCATCGCCGCGTCCACCAGGCCAGGGGGCCAGCCATCTACTACTCCCGGGTCAAGGGCTGCCGCTTCCCGATGGTCAGCAACCTTTTCGGTACCCTGGAGCGGACGCGGTTCCTGTTCCGGGACACGCTCGAGAGTCTCCAGCGGCTTGTCCGCTTACGCATCGACCCGGAAGAAGCATTGAAAAAGCCGTTCCGTTTATTGCGGACCTTGCCGCTGGTCTGGGCGATGTGGCCGAAATTCGTCCGCAGCGGCCCGGTGCTCGCCTCCCGAGCCGTCATTGACGACCTGCCCAAGCTCGTCAGTTGGCCGCGGGACGGCGGACCGTTCGTCACCTTGCCACAGGTCTACACCGAGGATGCCGACCGTCCTGGCTGGCAGCACTCCAACCTGGGCATGTATCGCATTCAACTGAGCGGCAACCAGTATCGCCTCAACGAGGAAATCGGCCTGCACTATCAGATCCACCGCGGCATCGGCGTTCATCACGCCGCGGCGATTCGCAAAGGGATCCCGTTCCGCGTCAGCATCTTCGTGGGTGGTCCCCCGGCAATGACGCTGGCGGCAGTGATGCCGCTGCCCGAGGGCATGTCCGAGCTGGGCTTCGCCGGGGCGTTGGGAGGAAGGCGTGTTCGGCTCATTCGCCGTGTCGTGGATCCGCAGCGAGATTTGGCCGAGGTTCTGGCCGCGGACGCCGATTTCGTCATCACCGGCGTCGTCGATCCCGATCGGCTTCTGCCCGAGGGACCGTTCGGCGATCATCTCGGCTACTACAGCTTGGTGCACCCCTTCCCCGTTCTCAAGGTGGAACACGTCTATCACCGCCCTGACGCCGTCTGGCCGTTCACCGTAGTGGGCCGACCTCCCCAGGAGGACACGTCGTTCGGCCAGATTATCCACGAAATCACGGGACCGGTCATCCCCAGCGTCGTCAAGGGCATCCATGCGGTTCATGCCGTGGACGCCGCCGGGGTGCATCCGCTTCTGCTGGCCATCGGCAGCGAACGCTATGTGCCGTACAACCCGCGTTGCAAACCCCAGGAACTCCTTACCTGTGCCAATGCGCTGTTGGGGCAGGGGCAGCTTTCCCTGGCGAAATACCTCCTCATCGTCGCCCGGGAAGACGATCCCCACCTCGACATCCACGACATTCCCGCCTTCTTCCGGCACTTGCTCCTGCGGGTGGATTGGACCAACGACGTGCATTTCCAGACACGAACCACAATGGATACGCTGGATTACAGCGGAACCGGCCTGAATGAAGGCTCCAAGGTCGTCATCGCCGCGGTCGGTCCCATTCGCCGACAACTGGGCACGTCTGTTCCACCCTCGCTCAGACTTCCCGAAGGCTTCGGTTCTCCGGCAATCTGCCTGCCGGGCATCCTCGCCCTTCAGGGACCGCGTCACGATCCGGTCCGCAGGGCCAGCGAATTTACCAGGTTGTGCGAGGCACTCGCCCATTCCGACCTGGAACAATTCCCGCTGGTCGTCGTGGTGGACGACAGCCGCTTCGTTGCTGAATCACTCAACAATTTCCTGTGGGTCACGTTTACCCGCTCCAACCCAGCCGCGGACATCGAGGGCGTCGGTTCGTTCGTGCAGGACAAACACTGGGGCTGCACGGGGCCGCTGATCATTGATGCCCGCATCAAGCCGCATCATGCTCCCGTGGTTGAACCGGACCCTGAGGTGGCCCGCAGGGTTGAGGCCCTGGCCGCGCCTGGAGGCCCGTTGCACGGCATCCTCTGATATCTGGAGCGCGTCCGAACCGCCTGCTAAAATGCCGGAGAAAATCCGTTTCTGGAGCAATCATGCGGTGGCCGCGTAGCGTCGTCGTTTTTTCCCTTGTGACATCGTGGCTCTTGCTTTCGACAGCGGTTTCGTGCAAGACGGAACCGACCTCCTCCTCGTCGCTCCCCATCGTCGGCACACCGTGGTTTGAGGACGTGACCGTCCGCGTCGGTCTGGAGTTCGTACACGACCCCGGTCCCGTCGGCACCTACTTCTTCCCGCAGATCATGGGCTCCGGGGGAGCAGTCCTCGATTTCGACAACGACGGCCGACTGGATTTGCTACTGCTTCACAACGCCGGGCCGCAATCGGCTTCCCGTTTCCAACTGTTTCGGCAAAACGAAGAAGGCCGGTTTGTTGACGTCAGTGCCGGCTCCGGGCTGGATGTGACCGGATACGGCATGGGCGTGGCCGTCGGCGACGTCAACAACGATGGTCGGGTGGATGTTTGCATCACCGAATACGGCCGGACCCGGCTGTTCCTCAATCTCGGAAGCGGCCGGTTTCAGGAGATTACCGAATCGGCCGGGATCGACAATCCGCTGTGGGGCACGTCGGCGGCATTTGTGGATTATAACCGCGACGGCTGGCTCGATCTGGTTGTCGGCAACTTCGTCTTGTACGACCGCTCCGTTCAATGCCGCAGTCCGCGCGGCCGCTTGGCGTTCTGCCATCCGAGCACGTTTCCCGGCAGCGTGGCGAAGTTGTTTCGCAATCGCGGCGTTGATGCGTCGGGTCAGGTCGCCTTCGAGGATGTGACCGTGACCTCGGGTCTGGCCAAGGCACCTGGTCCCGCCCTCGGGGTGCTTTGTGCCGACTTTGACGGCGACAGCTGGGTGGACATTTTCATCGCCAACGATTCCAAGCCCAATCACCTCTGGATCAACCGACGGGACGGCACGTTCAGTGAAGAAGCGGTTCCCCGCGGCGTCGCCGTCAATCGCATGGGGCAGACCGAGGCCAACATGGGCATCGGCATCGGCGACGTGGACGGCGACGGGCTGTTCGACCTCTTCGTCACCCACCTGACCGAGGAGACGCATACGTTGTGGAAGCAGGGCCCGCGCGGTCTCTTTCAGGATCGCACCGTCTCCGCTGGCTTTGCCGCTCCGCTGTGGCGGGGGACCGGCTTCGGCACGGTTTTGGCCGACTTTGATCACGACGGCGCGTTGGATGCCGCCGTCGTCAACGGTCGTGTCTCCGAGCCGCGTACCGCCTTCGGCCCCGAAACCGAGTCGGACTTCTGGGCTGTGTACAAGGAACGGAATCAGATGTTCCGCAACGACGGCAGCGGACGCTTCCAGGACGTCTCGTTGGCCAATCCTGCATTCTGTGACGTGCCCGGCGTTTATCGCGGCTTGATCTGCGCGGATCTGGACAACGACGGGGCCTTGGACCTGATCACCACCTGCATCGGCGGTCCGGTGCGGGTCTATCGCAACACGGCCCCTTCCCGCGGCCATTGGCTCGGGGTGCGGGCCTATGACCCGAAGCTCAGGCGAGATGCCCTTGGGGCGGAAATCGTCCTCGAAGTCAACGGCAGACCAATGAAACGCTGGGCCAATCCCGCGTACAGCTATTTGTGCAGCAACGATCCTCGTGCACATTTCGGTTTGGGATCGGTGGATCGGGTGGAACGGATTCTGGTCGTCTGGCCAGACGGCACGCAGGAGTTCTTCCCCTGCGGTCTGGTCAATCGCTACGTCGAGCTTCGCAAAGGGGAGGGCCAGCCGCCGTGAGTGCCTCCTCCGCCCCTTCGCCGAAGCCGTCCGCGAGGCTCCGAGTCTTCGCCGCCGTCGGCGTTGTTGGGGCGATTTTGATCGGCAGCGGAATCTGGCTGCTTTGGCCGGCAGCGGTGCCGGAACCACCTCGGGTAGCCACCCAGGGACTCGATCCAGAGATCGTTGAAGCTCTGGACAAGGCCCGAAGCGCCGTACTGTCTTCGCCTCGTTCTGCCAAGGCGTGGGGGGAACTCGGCGAAGTGTTTCTGGCCCATGTCTTCAATCCCGAAGCCATTTTTTGCTTCGAGCAGGCCGAGAAGCTCGACCCCTCGAGCTACCGCTGGCCCTATCTCCAGGCAATGGCCCGGATGCATACCGACCTGGACGGAGCGCGGGTCTGCCTGGAACGGTCGGCCCAAAGGGCCAGGAGCGATTTCGTGCCGCATCTACGCCTGGCTGAGACGCTGCTGCTTCTGGAACGCTTCGACGAGGCCGACGCTGCATACCGGAAAGTTCTGGAATTGCAGCCGGGACATCCGCGGGCTTACTACGGCCGAGGCCGAGCCGCCCTTCAGCGAGGCGCTCTTCGAGAAGCGCTCGGTTACCTGTCCTTGGCCGCTGACAATCCTGTGTCACGCAAGGCCGCCGAACAAGCTCTGGCGGAACTGTATCGGCGGGAAGGCGACACCGACGAAGCCCAGCGTCATGCTCGACGTGCCCAGGACCTCCCCGCTGACAATCCGTGGCCTGACCCGATCCTGGCCTCCGTCCAGGCAAAGGCCGTCGGCATCAACGAACGGATGGAGCAAGCCCGCGCCCTGTTTGCATCCGGCGATCTGGCGGCCAGCCGCACCCTTGTCGATGCCGTGATCCGCAAGGACCCGTCGCATGCTCCGGCTTATAAACTCCTCGGATCGATCCTGTTCCGGCAGAACGATTTCGCCGGAGCGGAACGGGCCTTCCGGGAAGCGGTCCGCCTCCATCCCGAGGACGCCAGTTCGCTGGCTTTGCTGGGCGGGCTGCTCGCCATGCGCAAACAGCACGATGAAGCGATCGCAATGCTGCGTCGGGCTGTTGAGGTTAATCCCAGCGCTCATGAGGCGTGCTTCAATCTGGCCCGTACCCTGGCCGAAAGCGGACGCAAAGACGAGGCCATCACCGTTCTGCGGACTGGCCTCAGGTTCCGCCCCGATGCTGTCGTACTGCACAAGGAACTGGGCCGCCTTCTGCTGGAAGTCGGCAAAGCTGGCGACGCTGTCTCCGTTCTGGAAAAAGTGGCCCTCCATTCGCCCGAAGACGCCGAGGTCCGACAACTGCTGCAACAAGCGCGGTCGGCTACCATGTCAACGAAGCCCCCTTCACTGTGATCGGGATCATGCCCATGAACCGGCGAGTGTTTGTGATCGCTCTGGCTGTTCTCGTCCTGGCGTCCGGGGTCGGTCTTCTGCTGTTCCTGGCCTTTCGGAGCAGCCGTACCGAACTGCCCCCGTCCCAGCGGATCGAGCTGGTGCGTTGGAAGAATGAGGCACTCGGCTACTTGGACAACGGCGATTACGAAAAGGCCGTGCCGATCCTGCAACGCATCGTCGAAGCCGTGCCGTGGGATCCCCTGGGCCGTCGCAATCTCGTCATCGCCCTTTTTGCTCCAAATGATCAGGGGCATGGGGGAGTTAAAGACAATTCGGAGGCGATGACCGCGCTGCTCGATGCGGTTTCAGCGATGCTTGGAGCGGAACCGAATTCCCCCGCGGCTCATCTGCTGGCCGGACGAGTTTACCGCGACCAGGCCGATAAGCTCCGGAAAAACAGGGAAGAAATGCAAAGGCTTCTTCGTCTGGCTCGTGGCCACTTCCTGAAAGCAGCCGATCTCAGTCCCGACGATCCCGCCCCGCATTACGACCTCTATCAGCTCGAAGCCGACTTCGTGGACCCGGATCGCTTGACCATCGCGGGGTTAAACTCGCTGACCGCCGCCGCCCGACGTGTCCCGAATAATCTCCGCGCGCAGGTCGAGTTGGCCTTTCGTCAAGCGGAAGTTCAGTTGCCCGAAGTCCGCGGAACGCTGGAGAAGGTGCTGAATCTCATACCTGTTGAGGAACGCTTGGCACGGGAGGAATTGACGAAAGCCCTCCAGTTGCTGCCGCCCGGTATCGCCAAACCGCCTCAAGAGGTCATGCAACACGTCTTCGCCGCGCGTAATCTCCTGCAACAGCAACCTGTTTTCCTCGACGGCCTGCGGGAGCTTTGGCCGCATCCGCTCACCTTTCTCGTCGCCGAATTCGAGTCGGAGTTTACGGCTGGACTGATCCCTGAAGCAGAGACGGTCGTGGAAGTTTCCTTTGTACCTAGGCCGCTTCCCGAGACGGTGAACCAATCCCGCGAGAGCGACCGCGCTCTTGTCGCTGCTCGATTTGCTGATCTGCGGGGGAACGGCCGCCTGCACTGGGTCCTGCTTCGCGGCGGCAAGGAATTGGCGAACCTCATCACCTTGGATGCCTCGGGCAAGGAGACGATGCCTTCCGTCACCGTGCCCGGTTCCTGGTCGGGTTTTCTCCTGGCCGACCTTGATCTCGACATCGTTCCCCAGGCCGAGGGCAATCTGCCTGCCGATCTGGATTTGATCCTTTACGGCCCCGACGGCCTCCGCATCTTTGAACAAACCACGACGGAAGCCGGTCCCGGGTGGAAGGATCGAACCGCCGATGCCCAACTGCCGCCGCTGCGTCAGGTGCGTTGGCTGACGGCTTGCGACGTGGACCACGACGGCAATCTTGATCTTGTCGTCGGTACAGCGACGGGAACGCACATCCTTCGCAATTCCGGCAACTGGCAGTTCTTCGACATCACAGACCGCACTCCCGATCTGGCCGGGCAGCCCTCGTCGGCAGGGGTGTTTGGCGATTTCGACCGGGACGGCGATCTCGATCTTTACCTTCTCACCGACTCCGGCCTTATCCTGCTCGACAATCTTCGCGGCGGCCGATTTCGTCTGGTCCAAGTGCCCGATGTCAAGGCGGTGTCACTGGCTGCTGCTGATTTGAACAACGACGGCTTGCTCGATCTGGTCCTCGGCAGCGAATCAGGCGTGAGCATTCGTCTCGGTCAGCCGGGCCGCTGGCCGCATGAGAGCGGGCGAGTCTCGTCAGTCAACGTTGGCAGCGGTGTCAAGGGATTGTCAACGCTCGACTACGACAACGACGGCTGGTTGGATCTGGTTCTTGAGACAGGGGAGGAAAAACCTGCTTTGCGATTCCTGCGCAATCGGTCGGGGCAGACATGGAGCGAACCGCTCGACTTGCTGCCGCAAGAGCCGGGCCGGGCTTTGCCGCCTGATTCGAAACTTGGAGTTCTTCAGATCGTCGATGTCGATGAAGATGGCGACCTGGACCTGCTCACGCTCAGCAGCAACAAGCTCGTTTTGCTCGACAACCAAGGAGGCAATCAGAACCGCTGGCTGAGGCTCCGCATCCGGGCGATGCTCAATCGGGACGTGACGGCGGTAGGGCGAGCAGCGCGGGTGAACTACTACGGCATCGGGAGCACTATCGAAATCCGCTCCGGCATTCACTATGCCCTCCAACCCGTGACCGACACCGAAACGCACTTCGGCCTGGGCAGCCGACGGCAGGTCGAAACTGCCCGCGTGGTCTGGACCAATGGCGTGCCGCAGGTCGTCATCCGACCTCCGACCGACGCGGTCATCACCGAGGAACAGCGGCCCAAGGGGTCATGTCCGTCGCTGTACGCCTGGACGAACCAAGGATTTAACTTTGTCACCGATTGCCTCTGGTCCAGTGCTCTCGGCATGAAATTGGCCGAAGGTGTCGAGATGGGCCACGAGCGCCAGAACAACTACCTGATCATTCGGGACTGGCAACTCCAACCGCGGGAGAATCGCTACGTCTTGCAGTTTGCCAACGAACTCTGGGAAGTCCCGTACTTGGACCTGGCGGAATTCTGGGTCGTCGATCATCCCGCCGAGTATGGGGTGTTTACCAATCAAAGGATTCCGCCCAGGGACTCCGAGAACTTCCGCTTCGTGTTCGCTCGGGAACGTCGCGCTCCCTTGGCGGCTCGGGATCAGACGGGCCGGGATGTGCTTCCGGTAATCCGTGAACGGGACGGCGTCTTTCTCGGCGGCTTTGAGCGCCGCCGCTACGTCGGTCTGGCCGAGCCGCATCATCTCGAACTCGATCTCGGGGATCTGTCCCAGGCCAGATCGGCAACGCTGTTTCTGACCGGTTGGGTCTGGCCGACGGATACGTCCGCGAACGTCGCCATCTCCCGCGATTCCCGTTTCCGAGGACCGGCCGGTGTCGTTGGGGGCACGCAACCGCCAGAGCTGCTGGTGCCCGATGGGAACGGCGGTTGGACGTCGCTTGGCGTCGTCGGCTTCCCCAGCGGCAAGATGCAAACCTTGGCTGTCCCTTTGCCGCTGGACCGCTTTCCCGACAACGATTACCGGGTGCGGATCGCCACCTCGATGGAAATCTACTGGGATGAAGTCTTCTTCAGCACGGACGATCCCCCGGCCGAATCCGTGCCCTTGAAAGTGCATCGCCTGAAGCCAGCAGATGCCGACCTCCATTTCCGCGGCTACGGTCGGCCTTACCAGACTTCACCCATCGGTCCGCACCTCTACTCGTACTTCGACGTGGACCGCCGACCCATCTGGAAGCCGATTCCTGGACCGTACACCCGGTACGGCTCAGTGACGGAACTGCTGCTGCACGCCGATGATCGCTACGTCGTCATGGCTCCAGGTGACGAATTGACGATGGAGTGGGAAGCGGTTCCGCCTCCGCCGGGGAGCTGGAAGCGAACCTACGTCTTCGTTGCCAGCGGCTGGCTCAAGGACTTCGACCTGAACGGCACCAGCAGCGAATCGGCCGGGCCGCTGCCTTTCGCCGGCATGTCCCGATATCCCTACTCGCCTCCCGAGGCCCATCCGCATCCGACCTTCATCGAGCGGTACATGACCCGAGAACCCGACGTTCAACGGTTCTGGGAAATGCTGCGACCCATGAATCCCCAGAGATCCAACAGCCGCTGAGCGATCTGTTCCGGCGTTTCCTCGGGCTGAATTTCCAGCCGCTGACACTCTTCTAAGTGACGAAACCATGTCAATTGCCGCTTCGCAAACTGCCGACTGCGGGTCTTGATCCGGTCCACGGCATCGGTCAGCGAGATGTTTCCGGCTAGATGGTCCAGAAGCTCCTTATACCCAAGGGCCTGTCGGGCTTCGCGGCTGAGAGGCTTCGGCGAAGCGGCCAAGGCCCGCACCTCGTCGAGCAGTCCGGCTTCCATCATCCGATCCACGCGGCGATTGATTCGGTCGTAAAGGACGGTTCGCGGGAGATTGAGCCAGATCGGTGGATGGGGCCGAGGCCGCGGCCTGTCGAACTCCCGCTGCCAGGCGCTGATCGGTTTGCCTGTTGCCTCGAGGACTTCCAGGGCGCGGACGATTCGCTTCACGTCGTGAGGATGCAGCCGAGCTGCTGTGACCGGATCATGCTTGGACAGTTCGGCGTGCAATTCCTCCGGCGAACGGGCATGAAGACGGCGGCGCAGCTCCGGATCGGCCGGCGGTCCCTCGAACAGGCCTCGCAACAGGGCCTTGAGGTAAAGCGGGGTGCCGCCCTGGATGAGGACGTGTTTCCCTCGCCCCAAGATGTCCCGGCAGCAGCGGGCCGCTTCCTTCAACCACCAGGCCACGCTCGCCGATTCCCACGGATCGAGCACGTCGATCAGATGATGGCGAACCCGCTGCCGTTCGGCCAGGCTCGGCTTAGCCGTGCCGATGTCCATGCCGCGGTACAGGGCCATCGAGTCCATCGATATGATGTCCGCTCCGATACGCTCGGCGATGACCAGGGCTATCGCCGACTTGCCCGTAGCGGTCGGCCCGGTCAGGATGAAGGCAGGGTCGAAGACGGCCGGGTCCATGATTGCTTCACAACAACTCCTCGGACCGGCGAATGACACGGTCTGATGGCTCTCCACCGGGCAACGGTAAAGGCGGATATCGGTTTTTCAGATCCTCCCGGGTGATCGGCGGAACAGGCCGAAAGCCTTGCCGAGCCACGCGGATTGAGCCGACGGCGCATTCCTTCTCCAAAACATACCAGCGGTTGTAACCGGCGATCAGACCGTTGACGGTGTCGAGATCGAGGCCTTGCAAGAACTCCAGCCACCGCAGGTTGAACCACGCTATAGCCTCGCACAACTCGTGCAGAGCCGACCGGAGGCGTGACGGCGAAACCTTCGGTTTTCCAGAGGGAGCGGCATCCCAATGCGGTTCGGGACCGAGTTGCCGCAGGACCTCAGCTTGCGGTGTGTCGATGTAATGCGGAACCAGAGCCTGCCACGAACCAGCCATTTCGAGCAGAAGCCCGAGGCGATGGCGGACCAGATGGAGCATCTCGTCTCGGGTCGTCTGACACTGGCGATGCAACGCCTCGATGGCCAATTCCATCTGCCTGGCCCGCCGCATGTAGGCTGGACCGTCGTAGCGGGCCATGACGGTCTTGGCCAAGCGATCGGCGTTACCGCCTTCGGGAATTGTCAGGTCTTCCACGGCGATTCACTCATATCGCGAGGCCATGTCCTGGCTGAGCGCCGGGACAGGAGCAAGGCAGTTCCACGAACCCATCCTGAATTGTTTCCCGCCGGTCGCTTTTCCGGAACGGACACGGTACAGTACAGCCATCTTATGTCCTGCTGAGCCGATACCCAAGGAAAGCGTAGGCCAACATGGGGGACAACGAAGGTCGAACCTACGACGTGCCTGACCTGGAAATCTCTCCCGTCGAGCTGGAAGCTCCGAAAGCTACAGTATCGCCGCAGGTCGAGCCGGTTCAGCCCGAAGAGCGAATCGCGGTGGTGGACGTTCTCCGCGGTTTCGCCCTGCTGGGGATCCTGGTAGTCAACATCCAGTTTTACACCACGCCGACCGACAAGTTGGTTTACAACATCGTCTACTGGCAAGAACCGCTGCACGTCTGGGCCGACCGGATCGTCTCGTGGTTCTTCGAGATGAAGTTCTACACGCTGTTTTCGTTCCTGTTCGGCTTCGGCATGGCGATCCAGATGCTGCGGGCTGAGGCCAAGGGCCGGCCTTGGCTCGGGTTGCATTATCGGCGCATGATCGTGCTGCTTCTCATCGGGCTGTTCCACGCCTTTTTTATCTGGATGGGTGACATTCTGGTGACCTATGCCATCCTGGGCTGCCTTCTGCCGTTGTTCTCGCGTCTTTCGCCACGTTGGCTCCTGGTCGCCGCGGCCTGCCTGCTCGGCCTGCTCGTCATGCTGTACGCGGGCGGGGCCTTGCTCCTCGGCCTGGCAAGTGTCCTCGTCCCGGCCGACGTGGGAGGCCCGTGGGGCACCGAGGGGGCCTTGCAGCAAGTGCTCCAACAGGCCCGGGAACAGACGCGGATTTATCGTGAAGGAACCTACTGGGAGATCACCGCGCTGCGGGCCAGGGAAGTCTTGGGCGTCTATGTCATGGTCCTGTTTTTTCAGGGGCCACATGTGTTCGCCATGTTTTTGCTGGGGCTGTATGTCGGTCGCACGGGGTGGTTTCAACGGCTGCCTGAAACTCTGCCGTGGTTCCAGCGAGCCTGGCTGGTCGGTTTGCTGCTTGGGGTTGGGGGCACGATCGTGACGGCGATCCTGCAACATCAGGCCAATTTCCAATCCTTCTCCGGTCTCGCCTGGAAGTTTGCAGGCGTGTCGCTGGCTTTCGTCACGGCACCAGCTTTAAGCTGCTTTTATGCAACTTCCCTGGTGCTGCTGCATCAGCTTTCAAAACTGCGGCCGTACCTGGATCTGCTGGCCCCGGTCGGACGCATGGCGCTGACGAACTACCTGGCGCAATCGCTCATCTGCTCGACGCTGTTTTACGGCAGCACGATTTTCGGCTTTGGCTTCGGGCTGTATGCCCGCGTCGGGCCGGCTTACGGAATCCTCCTGGCCCTGGCGATCTGGCTGGTGCAGGTAGTGTGGAGCAATGCCTGGTTCCGCAACCTGGGCCTGAAGTTCGGCCCGATGGAGTGGCTGTGGCGGACGCTGACCTACGGCCACTGGCAGCCCATGCGGTGAGTCGAGGATGGCATGGAATCGGCCGTCGCCCCGTCCCCCGACAAGGAGAAAGACCGGCACGGTCTTCTGGAACGACTAGGCCCGCGCGGACCTGCTCCTCTGCTTCCGTGGACCGTGGCCGTCCTTGGTGGAATCGTTGCTGACCGCTTTTTCCAGCCAGGAAGGCCGATACTCGGGCTGATATCTCTTCTGGCAATCGCCGCATTCATCCTAACCGCTTTGCGGGGCAAAGACGCTTTACTGCCCTGGGCTTTCCTTGGGCTGGCGGCGGTCTTCGGGGCATGGTGGCACGATTGGCGGCAACATCCCGGGCCGGACAATTTGCTCGACGCGCCGCTCGATCAGCCGCGCCTGGCCCGGCTTCGTGGCACGGTCCTGGAGGTGCGGAGACGACCAGCCCGACAGGACGTGCTGTTATCACTGCCGTTGCCGGAACAGACGCGGCTTTTACTCGAAGTCTCGGCGTGGCAAACGGCCGATGCCTGGACCGGGATGACGGGTCGTTGTCAAGTCTATGTCACCGGTCGGGTGGTGGTGAACGTCGGTGACCAAATTGAAGTCATGGGCGAACTTCAGCGTTTCGCCCCGGCGGCCAATCCGGGGGAGGCCGACCTTGCCGACAGCTTTCGGGATCGCGGCGTTGGAGCCATGCTGCGGGTCAAGACGCCGAACGTTGTCCGCGTTCTGGAGCCTGGCCACAAGACGACGGTCAGCGAAATCGTGGCCCGGATTCGGGACTGGAGCGATCAGCAGCTGGGCAAGGTGCTGCCCCCGGAAGAGCAGGCATTGGCCAAGGCCCTTTTGCTCGGTGACACGTCGGCCCTGGATGCGGAGGAACTGGCCAGTTTCCGACGGGTCGGAGTTTCACACATCCTGGCAATTTCCGGGCAGCATCTGGCCGTGGTGTGTGGTCTGCTCTGGCCGTTGCTCCGGCTGCTGCCGACACGTCGTAGCTCTCGGGCCGTCATCCTGATCGTGGCCGCCTGGTGCTACGCCCTCATCACCGGAAGCCGACCGCCGATCCTGCGAGCCGCCATCATGGTGACAGCCTTCTGCGGAGCGATCCTCCTGGGCCGCAAGGTACAATCCGTCAATTCGCTGGCAGCCGCGGCCTTGATCGTGCTCGCCGTCAATCCAGCGGAAGCGTTCCAGGTCGGCACGCAGATTTCCTTCTTGGCTGTTCTGGTTCTGCTGACGTTGGCTGCCCCGCTGGATGCTCACCTGTTCTCCGACAAAGAAACGACCGTGGAATCATTGCTACGACGTTCGTACTTCTCCCAGGCCCTCCTGCGTCTTGGCCGCTGGAGCGGTTCGGCTTTTCTGGCGACGTTCGTGGTCTGGCTGGCCCTCATGCCGCTGTTAGCGTCGCGGTTCCATCTCGTCTCCCCGGCGGCCTTGGTGATCGGTCCGCTGTTGCTGCTGTTGGTCTGCGTCGTCCTCGCCTCCGGCTTTTCCTATCTGCTGGCGGTGCTGGTGGGCGATACGTTGGCGTGGCCGATGGCCCAGGTCCTCCACGGCAGTCTGTGGGCGTCGCGTTCACTGGTCCACGTCGTGGAAGACCTGCCCGGGGCTTATTGGCACGTCGTTGGGCCGCCGGTCTGGCTGCTGGCTGCGTTCTACGGCGGCCTCACAATCGCCTTGCTCTGGCCGATGCCGGGTTTCATGCGGAAATGGGGCCTGATTCTGTGCGGAATCTGTCTGGCCCTGTGGGCTGCTCTTCCGACCCGCTGGCCAGTCCGCGATGAAGTGCGCTGCACCGTGCTTTCGGTCGGCCACGGCTCGTGTGCGGTTCTGGAATTGCCTTGCGGCCGCGTTCTGATGTGCGATGCCGGTTCGCTCCGTGGGCCGGAAACCGCTGAGCGGCAGATCGCTCCGTTCTTGTGGTCCCGCGGGATCACTCGCATCGACGAGGTGCTGCTGTCCCACGCCGATCTCGACCACTTCAACGGCGTGCCCGGCCTGTTGGACCGCTTCTCCGTAGGGATGATTACGGTGACTCCCACATTCTTTGCTCGGGAGGAACCGGCTGTTGACACGATTATGGCACGGTTGGAACAGCAAAGGCTTCCATCGCGGATTGTGCAGGCGGGTCAACTTTTGAAAGCCGGCGAAACAGAGATCGAAGTCCTGCATCCGCCTGCCAGCGGTCCGCAAGGTCCGGAGAACGCCCGGAGCATGGTGCTGCTTGTCCGTTACCGGGGACGTTCGCTGCTGCTGACCGGCGACCTTGAACAGGAAGGCCTGGAACGAGTCCTGAGCATGGCTCCGCGGCGCGTCGAGGTGCTGATCGCTCCGCACCACGGCTCGCCGTCAGCAAACACGGAACGCCTTGCCGAGTGGGCCAATCCTCGCCTCGTCGTCGTCTCCGACGGCCAGGAGCGGGGACATCGGCCCGACCCCTACTCACCACGCGGGGCCGTCGTCTGGCGGACCTCCCGAGAAGGGGCCGTGACCGTCCGGCTCACTTCGCGCGGAATCCAGGCGGAGACGTTCGCCACGAAGAAACGGTGGCAATTGATGGACGGCCCCTAGGCGACTCCCAGGAGAACTTCCGTCACCAGCTGGTCCAGCCGCTCGTAAGGCAGACGCCGAGCGGTCAGCCGATCCACATCGAACGCCGTCTGCCGCAGCTTGTCCGCCTGCTCTTTGCTGTACCGCCCCAGGATGGTGCGCAAATCCGGGTTGACGCCGTGAATCTCGGCCAAAAGCTGCTGGATTTCCTTGTTCTCGTTGAACTGCTGCACCTTGGCTTTGAGAATCTTGTAGTTCCGCATGTTGCGTTCGACGAAGTCCCAGGGATCGGCCTCGCTGCGGTAGGGATGTGCGTCGAAGCCGATGGTTCCCTCGTAGCGATGGTCTTCCAGAAGCTTCGCGAGGAAGAAGGCGTCCTTGAGATTGTCGCTGGCAAAGCTGAGGTCCTGATCGAAACGCAGCGGCTTTTGGTCATTGAGATGAACGTCGAGCAGCTTCCCGGCGTCAAGGGCTTGGGCGAACTCGTGATAGACGTTCAGCCCGGACATCTTGACATGGGCGACTTCCGGATTGACTCCACACATTTCCGGATGGTCCAGGGTCGCGATAAAGGCCAGGATGCTTCCCACGGTCGGCAGATAGAGATCGCCGCGTGGCTCGTTCGGTTTGGGTTCCAGGGCGAATTTGATGTCGTAGTCCCGATCAAGGACATACTCGCACAGGAAATTCAGGGCCTCCCGGAACCATTTGGCCGCTTCGATGGGATCCTTGGAAGCATCGACTTCCGTGCCTTCCCGCCCACCCCAGAAGACGAACACCTTGGCTTCCATCTCGTGGGCAATGTCCAGGCAGTTCATCACCTTCTGCACGGCGAAGGCCCGGATGGCCGGGTCGGTGCTGGTGAATGCTCCGTCCTTGAAGATGGGATGGTAAAACAGGTTCGTCGTGGCCATCGTGGCCTTGATGTTCAGGTCGGCCATCAACTTCTTGATCTCCCGGATGTGACGGTCGCGTTCCGCCGCCGAGCAGCCGAACGGAACGATGTCGTTGTCGTGGAACTCGAAGCCGTAGGCGTTCCGCTGGGCGAGTCCTTTCAGGCATTCGGTCACGCTCAACTCCGGGCGGGTCTGGTCGCCGAAGGGGTCACGGCCGCGGTTTTGCAGGCACCAGATGCCGAAGACGAAACGGTCCTCTTTCTTGACGGCAAAGCGGTCAGCTGACATGGATGCTCACCTCGTTCGCTCACTGCGGGGTTGCTTGCGGGCCTTGGCTTGGAGACTTTTCGGGGTTGATTCTGCCGAAGTCGGACCGGAAGCGGACTCAGTCGCTTCCAGCCGGGCGAATTTGCGAAGGACGATCCAGGCTTCGATGCCTTCGATGAGGATGGCCGCCAGGACGACGAAGGGCACAAACTCCACCGCCGGGGCCAGCGATGGGGCCTGTGCCCTCAGAAAGTCCCGGACCAGGTGATGTCCGTAGAAAAACCACAACGGAGTCAGAAGCACGAGCAGAAGCAGCGTGCCGATGAGGGTGGCGAGGTACTGTCGCTTGGTCAGCGACAGGAAACCGTACACCTTGACGCGGGGAACCGACATCGGCACGCTCCGCCTGGCGGCTTACACCTTGACCGGTTTGCGTTCCCGGGCAGCGGCAAAGATGGCCTGCATGAACGCGGGCAGATCGTCCGGCTTGCGGCTGGTGATGATGTTGCCGTCGCGGACCACCTCGGCATCGAGATACTGTGCCCCGGCATTGATGACGTCGTCCTTGATGGCGAAAAAGCAGGTCGCCTTCTTCCCCTTGAGGGCCTGGGTGGAACACAGTACCCAGGGACCGTGGCAGATGGCGGCGATGATTTTGCCCTGCTCTGCCATGTCGCTGGTGAGGCGGATCATGGCCTCGTGGCGGCGGATGTGATCGGGAGCATAGCCACCGGGAATGATGAGGATGTCGAAGTCGTCCGCGCGGACGTCCTTGGCCGCCTTGTCGGACTTGCAGGGATAGCCGAGCTTGCTCGGATACTCCTTGCCCGCTTCCGGTCCGACGATGGTGACCTTGCAGCCGGCCTCCCGCAGTCGATAGACCGGGTACCAGATCTCCAACTCCTGATACAGTTGCTCGACGAGAACGGCAGCGTGCATTCCTTTCAGTTCCATGATGCGGTCCTCCTGCCAAGGAGATACGGGATCAGCGTCGTCGTCCCGGATGGAAGCGAGACGGTTGAAGCCCAAAATGCGGAGATCATCTTACAACTTTTGCGTGGCGGAATGGTGGGAATCGTCCATCGCCGTCAATTCGCTCAGGGAATCTTCCTCGGCCTTGGCCTTTCGCCACCATGCCACGGCTTCCCGCATGCCTTCCTCGAAGTTGACGCGCGGCTGATAGCCCAGCCGTTTTCGAGCCTTTTCGATGCTGAAATCGAGGTTCAGGGCGATGAACTTTAAGCGGGCCTGGGTCAGCCGGGGTGCTTCCTTGGCCCCCATCGCTCGCCACAGGTTCTCGACGATCGGCGTCAGCCCGCGCACCAGCCAGCGGGGAACCGAGCGGGTCGGCTTGGGCAACTCCGCCAATTCAGCCAAGGTTTCCAGGAAACGTCGCTTGCTGACTGGTTCGCCGTCGGTCAGGTTGAAGACCTCACCGACCGCTTCCGGCGTCTCGATGGCAAGAAAAACGGCATCGACCAGGTTGCCGACGTAGATCGTGTTAAGGGCTTGCGACCCGTCGCCGACGTAGATCAGGTCCTTCCGTTCGAGCAGATCCAGCAGCCGCGGCAACACGGTGCGGTCCCGTGGACCGTAGATGAAGCCCGGCCGCAGCACCGTCACCGGCACGCCATGTTCCCGGAAATAGCGCAGGGCCAGTTGCTCGGCCTCTACCTTCGATTGCGTGTAGCCGTCGATGTGCCGGGAGGGCAACGGCTCGGTTTCGTCCGTGCCGAAGTGGTCCCGAGCCTCATAGACGCCAAGCGAGCTGAGGTGAACGAACCGATGCAGCGGCCGACCGCGAACAGCCTCCAGAAGATTGCGGAGGCCCTCGACGTTAACCTTGCGGTAGTCCTCGACGTGCCCCCAATCGCCGACCTTGGCGGCACAATGCACCACCGCTTGCACGTCGCGGACGGCCTCCTGGACCGCCTCTGGATCCGTGATGTCTCCACGGACCAAGCGCACCCCCAGCCGCTCCAGCAGCCGCACATCGCTTCCGACACGGGCCAGGGAAATTACCTCCCAGCCCTTCCGCACGCATGCTTCGGCGACGTGGCTCCCGACGAAGCCCGTGGCTCCGGTGACTAAACAATGCATGTTCGGCACATCCGTTACAATCGGACCCGTCTTCTGAGTAATCTTAGGGAATCCAACTGGTATCCGCTAAAGCCCACCTTATCCTAATAGCTTTCCTAGGCAGTCCCAGGGCAAATGGACTTTTTGACCGGGAAGGGAAAGCAATGACCGCCACACGTTCGCCAAAGCCGGTATGTCTTCGCCATCCGTCAACCGTGAGTCGTTCGCCAGCTGCCTCCAAGTCGCCTTCCTTCTTCTTTCCTTCAGCCCGAGGCGGATCCCTGACATGAGCCAGAGATCGGTGACGACGGTTTGACAAGATTCGTGGTCTGACGCATCTTTTACGGCGTAGCCTGATTTGCGGGTTGGATCGCACACGCCGTTCGTAGCAGCGAGGTGGAGCGGACGCCGTGGATTGCTGCGACGCCTTTCTTCTGGGCATCCTGGCCGACAACTCGCCGATCAGCCCGGCGGAAACCATCTCCCTGACCCACTGGTGGCACGCGAACCGCCGCGGCGACGAAGGCCTGACGGACTTCCTCACGAGGCACGAAGTCCTCATTCCCGACGCCCCGCGCCTCCTCCATTTCATGCGACATGGTTATGTCACGTTCACCGGCGCGGGTCATCTTTTCACCTCCAAAGGTGCGGAGAAGGCACGACGACACCTGCAATCGCTGACTGAAAGCATCGGTGACGGGCGTGCAAGGGACGTTCCTGGTTGTGGTCCCGCTGTCGAATGCTTCACGGTCACCGAACACAAGGTCATCGAACCTGTGCGCACCGCTCCGGAACGCCCGACCGGCGATCCATCGCAGCATCGGTCAAGACGCATCGAGGCCGGGCAGGTGCTCGGCAAGTGCCTGTTGCTCGACGAGATCGGCCGCGGCGGATCGAGCATCGTCTTCCGCGGATTTCATCAGGGGCTGCAAGTGCCCGTCGCGGTCAAGGTTTTGCTTGTCGAGGGAAACGAGATTCCGCCATCGTCGCTGTTCCAGCTTCAGCACGAGGCCCGGCTGTTAGCACGCCTGAAGCATCCTCACATCGTCGGCGTGCTGGATTTCGACAGCGAGGCCGACGTGCCTTATCTCGTGCTTGAGTACGTGGACGGGATCAGCCTGAGCGAACTGATCCGACACAGCGGTCGGCTATGCTGGGACCGAGCCCTGCGGGTAGGACTTCAGATCGCTGAGGCCCTTGCGGCGGCGCATCGGCTCGGCATCATTCACCGGGACATCAAACCAGCCAACATTCTGATCCACCGGGAAGGCCACGCGAAGCTGGCAGACCTCGGCTTGGCCGTGGTGCGCGCTGACGAGCCTCTTCCGGACCATCGAAGGACAAGTCTGGGTGTGGCGGGGACCGTGGCGTACATGGCACCCGAGCAGGCAACGGGTTCCGCAGAGGTGGATCACCGCAGCGATATCTATGCCCTGGGGGCGACCCTCTACCATGCCGTCACCGGCCAAGTGCCGTTCCTCGGCAGGACGCGGGCCGAGGTTCTCCGCAAACATGCCGAGGAACCTCTGCCATCTCCCGAAGGCATTGTGCCGGGGTTGAATCCGTCCTTGTCGCGGGTCCTTTGTCGGATGCTGGCCAAGCGACCGGAGGAGCGTTTCAGCAGTTACGACGAATTGATCGCGTGTTTCACTAGCCTGCTCAAGAGCTTTACGCCCGGGTCCGCTTCTACCGACCTGAGCAGCCATCCGGCACCGCGGCCGGTGGACCCTCCCCCGCCGTCGTTCGCCGCCGTGCCCCGCTGGTGGCGGGAATGGTCGGCCCGACTGGATCGCTGGCTGCGGTTGGGCCGCGGGAGGGACGGACCATGACGGATCGCGAGTGGTCGGAGCTGTTTCGCAAGGTTCCCGAAGAGGCCCAAAACGCCTTGTTGATCGGATTGCACAACGGCACCAACATCGCCGTCCAGGACTTTCTTCGTGTAGATGATCGTTTCCTGCTTCTCCGGGGCCGAATCGCGGGGACCTCGGACACGGGCCAGATGTTCTGCCTGCCTTACGACAAGCTGCTCTACTGCTGCGTCACGCGGCCCTTGCCGGAAAACGTCATCGTGCAAATCTTCGGGGAGCTACTGCATCCCCTGGTGGATCGGGGACCGCTGGTCGAAGCGGAGGAACCGCAACCTCCAACTCCCGCTCCTGAACCCGCTCCTGTGACGCCGCCTGCGTTGACACCCCCGCCTTTGTCGCCGAGTTCCGCGGGCACGCCCGGCCTGGCTTCGTTGCGGGAACGGCTGCGGGCCAAGCTGTCGGGTTCCTCCGGCGAGTCGCGAAAACCCTGAGGCCAGCGGGACGATTCGGTTTTCGGACGGGTCAGCCCGGCGTACAATTGCAGCACCGGCTCGGAGAGGTGACCGAGAGGCCGAAGGTGCGGCACTGGAAATGCCGTGTACGGGTCAAACCGTACCGCGGGTTCGAATCCCGCCCTCTCCGCTTTCCCGAAGTGAGTAGGTCGAACTAGTCGAGTTGGTCAAAGGCTGACCCCGGTGGTGCCGACTGGCATCGCACCGAGGTCAGCCACTAGCCTTGTGCTGCTGCTACTTACGCCAGGCGTCACGCATCTCTCGGTACAAGGCATCCTGCTCCTTTTTCTCAGTGCGCGGATAAACTTTCTCAGCGGCTTTCCTGAAGTCACGATCATCCGGCCGACCGACGGGCTCCTTGGTCTTGGGGTCAATTCGATCGGCGCTCTGCTCCAAGGTCCGCAGGATTTCCTCGCGCATCGACTGTTCTACGTTGTGGTTACGGAGGACTTCGTCGATCCGATAGGTGTTTTCAAAGTAGCGGGCGCGAGAGATGATAACGCGTTCTGCCTCTTGGATCCGCTTCTTCGCATCAGCTAGGGCCTTGTCCCGCGCCTCCCGGTTTGCCCGAGTGTTGTTCTCCCGGACGGCGGCCTCCGCGGCCGCGACCGCAGCGTCGGCGTTGCTCCTGACTTTCTCGTATTCCTCCAGCACCGTTTTGGCTAGCTTGGCCTTATCAATGGCCTCTTGTGACGCATCTCCCGCGTCGCCGGCTTTCTTAATCTCTTCGAGCTTCCTGATGGCCTGGTCCAGCTCGGTCAATACCTGATGATCCTGCTTGGGTTGTACCGCGTCTTGTATCCAACGCTGGATGGTGAGCTGAATCCGGCTGAATAGAGAGACCGCAGGGCTTTGCAACAGTGTGAGCGGTCTTACGGACACTGGCGAGACGAGGACTGGGCGGCCCGGTCGCCAGGAGATATGGTCGTAGGGGGACTCGATCGGAAGATACTCAGGGTGGGCCAATAGCCTGC
>JANWWR010000152.1 GCA_025055835.1 Gemmatales bacterium
TTCGCTGCCTGGTACGAGTTCTTCCCTCGTTCGCAGACTCCGACCAAGGAACGCAGCGGCACCTTCCGCGATTCGATGCGGCGCTTGCCGGACATCAAGCGGATGGGTTTCGACGTAGTCTATCTGCCGCCGATCCATCCCATTGGAAAGACCAACCGCAAGGGAAAAAACAACAGTCTGATGGCCGGTCCGGACGACCCGGGTTCGCCGTGGGCCATCGGTAGTGCCGAGGGCGGACACACAGCCATCGAACCGAGCCTGGGCACGATGGCAGATTTCGATGCATTCGTCGCCGCCGCTCGGGAGCTTGATATAGACGTGGCCCTCGATTTTGCCGTCCAGTGTTCGCCCGACCATCCCTGGGTCAAGGAACATCCTGAGTGGTTCGCCCATCGGCCTGACGGCACGATCAAATACGCCGAGAACCCGCCGAAGAAGTATCAGGACATCTACCCGCTCAACTTCGACACGCCGGCGTGGGTATCGCTCTGGGAGGCACTGCGAGACGTGCTGCTGTTCTGGATCGGCCACGGCGTCAAGATCTTCCGCGTGGATAACCCGCACACCAAGCCGATTCATTTCTGGGAATGGCTCATCTCGACAATCAAGCGGCAACACCCGGATGTGATCTTTCTTTCGGAAGCGTTCACCCGGCCGCGGGTGATGCAGACCTTGGCCAAGGTCGGTTTCACGCAGTCGTACACCTACTTCACCTGGAGGAACACCCGCAAGGAGCTGGAGGAGTACCTGACGGAACTGACGCAGACGGAGATGGCGGAGTATTTCCGCGGCAACCTTTTCGCCAACACGCCGGACATCCTTCACGCCTACCTACAGACGGGCGGACGACCAGCGTTCAAGGTCCGGGCGGTGCTGGCAGCCACGTTGTCGTCCGTGTACGGCATCTACAGCGGATTTGAGCTGTGCGAGAATGTCCCGCTGCGACCTGGCAGCGAAGAATATCTCGACTCGGAGAAGTACGAAATCAAGCCCCGCGACTGGGACGCCCCGGGGAACATCAAGGAGCATATCGCCATCATCAATCGGACTCGCCAGGCCAATCCCGCCCTGCACCTGTACCGCAATCTCCGCTTCCACGACTGTGACAATCCGGAGATCATCTGCTACTCGAAGGCGACGCCGGACTACGGCAACGTCGTGATCGTCGTGGTCAACCTCGATCCCCATCATGTTCAGGAGGGCATGGTGCAACTGGACCTGAAGCACCTTGGGCTGGCCCCGGATCAGCCGTTCCGCGTCCACGACCAGTTCACCGGCTCGGTCTGGCATTGGCGGGGCGCTCGGAATTACGTCCGGCTCGATCCCCACCACGAACCGGCTCATCTGCTGATAGTGCAAAAATAGGGTTTCTGCGAAAACCCATCGGGACAGAGCGGATTTGAGTTTGCATCGTCCAAAACTTTTGCTCTCTTATTCGGTCACAATGCGATCCCTGGTTGCATCCGAGCGTACTTGGATGAGTGCCTTTTACGCACCCGAAGGAATTGTGAGCAGAGGCGTGAACGCTTGGCGCTTTTTCCGGCAACGATCCTGGGTTTAAGCCGCTAAATCGTGGACCTGGGGCAAACTTGACGGCGGAGCATGACGTAGAGTTGACTAGGAACAGAGGACAGCCGACGTCAGAACCTCTCTTGCCGTCCCGCGAGCTTCCAGGCCCTCGCTGAAGTCGGTTGGAAAGGCAGCATCTCCCCCATGAGCCATGTCGTTTTCCATCCCTCCGCCAGCGGGGCCGTTTCCGGGAAACAGCCCGGCATTCTCGTCGTTGACGACGAAGACATGCTCCTGTCGCTGCTCGATGTAGTGCTGCGTGGGCAAGGTTTCGCGGTATTCACGGCCTCCTCGGGCCAGGACGCCGTGGCCATCTATCAAGCGAATCAAGCGGCGATAGACATGGTCCTGCTCGACGTTCGCATGCCCGGCATGGATGGACCGACGACGCTTCTAGCCCTGCGGCAAATAAACCCCGCGGTTCGCTGCTGCTTTATGAGCGGCGAACTGGGCACGGTAAAGATCGACGACCTGCTGGCCCTCGGAGCAGAGCGTGTCTTCTTTAAGCCGTTCGCCCTGACCCAGGTGGCGGCCGAGTTGTGGAACCTGGTCCACAGCACGCCGTGAGCCTTTACTGCACGAACCACAGGAATCAATCCCGAGCCGGGGCTTGGTTGTGGATCACGACGCGGAACTGCTGCACCTCTTCCAGCTCCAGCGGCACCGCCTGGCCCAACAGATTGACGATCAGCCGTCCGCGAACATGGAAACGCTCTTCGACCGCGGAGACCCGCCCTTTGTCAGTGTCAAACCAGATCGAGCCGCCGGATTCCTGGTGCCGGAATGCCGCCTGAAGCAGCGGCAAACCCGAACCGGCCCCGTTGGACGCCTCGTGCGACAGGTCGAGCCGATAATCGAAGCGGTGCAAAGGGCCTTGCCGACCGACGTAACCGTAGAGCGTGCGGCCTTTCCAGACTCCTAGGGCACCCCAAGAGTGCGTCGTTTCCTTCGCCCACCGATCGCCCGGCCGCACCGACCGATTCGGCTGAAAGAACGTCGCTTGATGCAGCTCCTTCCAGCCGTCGCGGTCGATCAGGGAAGCCTGGGCGAAACCGATGCCACCGAAATCAGCCACTTTCGGAGTAAAAAACTTTCCTTCCAGGCGAACGACATCTCGGTTGGCATTGAGGGTGAGCTTGTAGGTTTGGCCGATCAAATCTCGCATTGCTGGAGCCAGCATGGATCGACTCACGTCGTCGGCTTCGAGCAGCCGAGCCGACTCGATCCGCTGAGAGACTACCACGCCGCCATCTTCCTCGATCTTCTCCACGGCCAAGCGTGAGACGACAACGTAGCGCACGGCGGTCGTCATTGGCGTCTCCAGGCCCGCGGTCCGGAAGGCGGAGTGCTGAGCCACCTGGACTTCCTGGAAGAACACGGCCTTCAGCGGCAATTGCCAAAACAATCGCGGCTCTGCTTTCGGCGCGGGCTGGGGCTGGAATGGCCGGTTTGTCCCCTCCAGCGCCTTCGGCTCCGAGGGCATCGGCTTTGAAACTTCGGCGATCCGATGGTCTTGGCGATCCTCGATGGGCACGAGGTTGCGTTCCTGTCGCGGCTCTTCGGCAGGTTGAGGCTTGGGATTCTCGGCAGGAGGCTCAAGCAATCGCTGAGAAGATGCCGGATCGTCTGTCCGTTCCTTGGAGGAGTCTTCCGAGCCGGGCTTATCCAAAAGGCTAACGGCCCCGTCTCTGTTGGATGCGGAAGATGCCTGCCCGTCGGAGCCTACCCTTTCCGGCAAGGAAAGATTGGGATCATGGACAGCCACCTCAACGTGCGGTAATGGATCGGTACTTGGATGGACCAACAGCAGCGTGACGAGCAAGATCGTCGAGGCAACGACAAGCAATCCCGCAAGAAGGGCTAATCCGATTCGCCAAAGTCTGAAAGTCCCGGGAGCAGCGCTGCCGTTGTCCGGAATATCCAGGCGTCGGCCGCAGCCGGGGCAGCGGGCCTTTCTGCCCGGGACGGCTTCAGCGACCTGAAGCACCCGGCCGCATTCGCAGGTAAAGACGATGGCCATATTAAGGCCCCTCTCGGCCAACCGGCATTCGGACTAGCTGTCCCGATTATCCGTCGGCGGACGCTGCCGGGCAAGGAATTCAGGGAGAGGGCGGGCGCGGCTGCCCGTTCCACAGGTCGAACGTTTGCCCGGGCTTTTGACGTTTTGAAGGTCGCGCTCGCTGTCCGGGATTAGTCGGTGTCGGTGGGGCGCTCACTGTAGGCTCTGGCGAACCTTCGAGCGGATCGCCCTCCTTAGCCCGTTCCAGACGTTCGCGGGCCTTGTCGGCATAGCTTGGGGAAATCTCGAAGCCGAGACAGGACCGGCCAAGTTTCTTGGCGACAACCAGGGTCGTACCGCTGCCGACGAATGGATCCACAACCAGGTCCCCGGGATTGCTGCTGCATCGGATGATTCGGCCGAGCAGCTGTTCCGGCATCTGGCAGCCGTGAAAGCCGACCCGCTCCCGGAACGTGCCGTTGACACGGGGAAAATACCAGACGTCGTCCGTGGGCTGAAATCCCTCGGGCAAGTCCTGGGGTCGAAGGATCCACGTGTCGTCCGGCAGTTTGCCCAGCGGATTCTGTCGGGCGTCCCGATAGACCGTCTGCCGCGCCGACGGGACCCGAATGGCATCGGCATTGAAAGTGAATCGCCTGGCGTCGCAGACGAAGTGGAACAGGTGGGCGTGGGACCGATTGAACTTGCGAGTGCAATTGACGCCGAAGGTGTAGTACCAGACGACCCAGCTTCGGCACACGAAACCAAGCTCATTCTGAGCGATCAGCTTCAACTCCGCGGCGTACTCGTCGCCAATGGCCAGCCAGAAGGTGCCGGTGGGTTTCAGCACCCGCTTCACAGCCGTCATCCAGCTTCGGCTCCAATTCAAATAGGCGTCGTAGCCCTTGCGGTCGTCGTATACGTCGTATTCGTAGCCGATGTTGAACGGTGGATCGGCGAAGACGAGATCGACGCTGCCAGCATCCAGGGCTTGAAGTCCTGCGATGCAATCCCCGACGCGAATCTCGCAAAGCCGATGCGATTTCGCCATGACCTGCCATCGCCCTCCGAACCAGTAAGAAACCAGATATAAAGCTATCATCTTCAGGACTTGGCAAGGGCCTTCCATGAGAGAACCGCAACCAGCCGTGCTGAAAAGCCTGATCCCCGGAGTGCCGGTGCGTCGCGGCAAGGTCCGGGACATCTACGACCTCGGCGACCGGCTCGTGCTGGTTGCCACGGATCGCATCAGCGCCTTCGACTGGGTCTTGCCGACAGGCATCCCGGACAAGGGACGAGTTCTGACGCAGCTCACGCAATTCTGGCTGAATTTCCTCAAGGTTCCCAACCATCTGATCAGCATGGACCCGGAAGCGATGGGCGTTCCTTTCGCGGACCATGCCGATCAGCTCCGTGGGCGAGCCATGCTGGTCCGCAAGGCGGAGGTGGTGCCCATCGAATGCGTCGCTCGGGGTTATCTGGCGGGTTCGGGTTGGAAAGAATATCGCCAATCGGGAACCGTCTGCGGGGTTGCCTTGCCGAAAGGATTGCGCGAGAGCGAGCAGCTGCCCGAGCCGATTTTTACTCCAGCCACCAAGGAAACCACCGGCCACGACGTGAACATCTCCTTCGAGGAGATGGCACGACGCATCGGCACGGAGACGGCGGAGAAGCTTCGGCAACTGACCTTGGACATCTACCGCCGGGCAGCCGACTACGCCCGCCAGCGTGGCATCATCATCGCGGATACGAAGCTGGAGTTCGGCCGATTGCCGGACGGGCAACTCATCCTCATTGACGAGGTACTGACACCGGACAGTTCCCGCTTTTGGCCGGCGGACCAATACCGCATCGGCATCAGTCCTCCGTCTTTCGACAAGCAATTCGTCCGGGACTACCTGGAGACCACCGGATGGGACAAGAACAGCCCGCCACCTCCCCTGCCCGAGGAGATTGTGCGAAAGACGCGGGCCAAGTACATCGAGGCTTACGAGCGGCTCACAGGCAAGCGTTTTGAGGCATGATGCCGAGGGAGCTTGGAAGCGATTCCTCAGCGACATTCCGGAGACAACAACATGACGACCCCCGCCCTCGAAACTCAAGCCCGCACCACCGCTTCGCTCCTGGTCGAGCGCTTGAAGCAATATGGCGTCTCCGTGATGTTCGGCTATCCCGGGGGGCCGTTGGCTCCGCTCTATGATGCGCTGTACCACGAGCCGGCGATTCGCCATGTTCTTGCCCGAGACGAGCAAGGCGCGGGCTTCATGGCAGACGGCTATGCTCGGGCCACGGGACGGCCCGGCGTCTGCCTGGCGGTCTGCGGTCCCGGCGTGTACAACGCGGTCACGCCCCTGGCCACGGCCTTTTCCGATTCGGTGCCTGTGCTCCTCATCAGCGGACAGGTGCCGAGCCGGGATCCGCGTTCCGGCTACTATCACGAGAACGATCAGCTTCGGCTCTGCGAACCGATCACAAAAGCGGCATTTCGCGTGGAGCGGAGTGAGGAATTGATACCCGTCGTGGATCGGGCCTGGCAGGCGTTGACGACGGGCCGACCCGGGCCGGTGCTGCTCGAAGTACCGGGAGACGTGCTGCGGCAGCCCTGCCCTGCCATGACAATTCCTCCGCTGCCTCCCGTTCCCGGTCCGGTGCGGCCCTGCGAAGCGGACCTCGATGCCGCGGCGGAGTGCATTCGGTCATGGAAACGGCCGGTGATTCTGGCGGGCGGCGGCGTCATCACGGCCTCGGCGACGGAGGAACTGCGGCTGCTGGCCGAGCGGCTCGGCGCTCCGGTCTTTCACACGCTCATGGGCAAGACGGCGATTCGCGGAGATCATCCCCTGGCCGCCGGCCTGCCGTGGAAGGAAGGCACCTCGGACGCCACGGACATGTTGTCGCGCATGTCCCCCCTGCTCCGTTCCGCCGACGGCATGTTGGCCGTCGGGTGCCGATTCACCCAGGTGACGACGGGAACCTGGTCCATGCCCGTGCCCGATTCGCTGGTCCATGTGGACATCGATCCGACGGAGTTTCACCGGCATTACCGGGCAAAAGTCACCGTGGCCGGGGATGCACGAGAAGCTCTCCGCGGCTTACTGGAACGGCTCGAGGGTCCAAGTCGTCCGTCGTGGACCGATCCGCGTCCGCCGCGTCCCACCTGGACCGTGGCGGGCCGTGATCTTTGCGGAGCCATCCGCCGGGCCGTGCCCCAGGACACAATCATCGCCGTGGACGTGACCCGGCTAGCCTACGTGATGCTCGTCGAGTATGCGGCCGATGGACCGAGGACCTTCCTACATCCCGCGGCGGCAGTCTCGATGGGCTTCGCGCTCCCAGCGGCGCTTGGAGCCAGGGCAGCGTTTCCCGACCGGCCCATCGTCGCAGTCATGGGCGATGGCGGATTCCAAATCACGGGCATGGAACTGGCCACGGCGGTGCAGGAGAAGCTGCCGATTGTTGTGGTCGTGGTCAATGACAGGGCATTGACACTCATCAAAGCGCTCCAGCATCGGAAGTATGGCGGCCGTTTTCTCGGGGTCGATCTTCGCAATCCCGACTTCGAGCGGCTTGCCGGGGCATTCGACGTCAAATACCTCGGGGCGACCAGCGAGGCGGACTTGGAGAACTCCGTTCGGGCGGCCTTGGAGTGGGTTCGGCAGGGCAAAACCGTTTTTGTCGAAATGACGCTGAACTGAGCGGCACCGAGTATTTCGGATAGAATGTCGCGTATGAAGACGAAGGGCACGACTGCCGGGGGTGAGCCATCAAAGGCCCGAATGCTCGTCTGAAGTTCGTGGTTCGGCGGGAGTGGATCTGCCCACAGTGCGGACGGCGGCAATGGACCAGCGGCCAGGTGACCGCTCAGCCGTGCGTCTGCGGAGAACACCGCCATCCGCCGCAGACCGTGTGGATGCGCCTGGTCGAAAGCCAGCCACCAAAGAGCGAATCGCCGACCTCGACGCCCCCGGCCGAGCCTGTGCCGTCCCCGGAGGAACCGTATGGCCGTCCACCCGTGGCATGATGTGCCGCTTTCGCCCGACATCGAAGACTGGTTCCCCGCCTTCATCGAGATTCCCAAGGGCACCAAGGTCAAGTACGAACTCGACAAGGCGACCGGCCTGTTGATGGTGGATCGCATCCTCTACAGCGCGGTCCACTATCCCGCCAATTACGGCTTCATTCCGCAGACGTACTGCGACGACGGCGACCCGCTCGACGTACTGGTGCTATGTCAGGAGGAGGTCGCCCCGCAGGTGTTGCTGCGGGCGCGGGCGATCGGCGTGATGCGGATGCGGGACGACCGCGGCATCGACGATAAGATCATCGCCATCCACGTCGATGACCCGGCCTACAACGGGTACCACTCGGTCAACGAACTGCCGACGCATCGGCTCCGGGAATTGCAGCGGTTCTTCCTCGACTACAAGCAATTGGAAGACAAGCAGGTGATGGTGGACGACCCGCTGGGCCGCGAGGAAGCTCTGGACGTCATCCGCGATGCCATCGCCCTGTATTCCAAGGAACGGGACAAGCTCCGCCGCGGCGTCGTGTAGGTGAACCGGCAAGCCGCACTGTCCTACCTGACGCACTTTTTCACGGTTTCGGCAGCAAGCGGTTACGCAGGGTTTCGATGGCGCGGCGGCGGACCTCGGGAGGCTGGATGGGCAGGTTGCGGAATTCCTGCATGCGGTCCGGCGGCACGATCAGGTTCAGGTTCGCCAAGGCCAATTCCCGAATGACCAGCCGGTCGTTATCCAAACTGTCCACCAGTTGACGCACCACTTCTGGCGTCACCTGGTCGAAGCCCCGCAGGTATTGCAGGAACAGGTCAATGTCCTGAGACGAATACCCTCGCTGTTCGAGCGCGGAGCGGAGCGGGATGTGCTGGTCCGCTTTGCGGCCAACCCACGCCCGGAGCACGTCCAGAGCGACGAAGCGCATGTCATGACGCTCCGTCTCATCGAGGGCGCGCACCACCTGGCGAAGCTGATCCAAGGCCCCCAGCGAGAACATGCCGATCCAGCGGGACCAGTTGGCCGACTCCTGAAGCGATTCCTCGCAGGTGATCACGACCCAAGGGGACTTCTCGTCAGCGATCTGGGGCAACCTGCGAGTTAGGCGGTCCAAAAAGGCTGTGAGAGCATTGCGGACTTCGTTCGGATAGTTGGCCCTGAACTCTTTGAGCCAGAACGGCGTGTCCTTGAATTCGACGAGCAGGCCCGGCTCCCTGCCAATGCTGGGCTGATCCCAGAGGAAGACTTTGCCGGTGCTAAGTTGTTCCACCTCGGTGCTGCGGATGAGTTCCACGTCGCCGCCATCCACGAGGAGAGCCACCTTGTAGTGCGGCTGCCACGGGCCGGAGCCACGCTGGACGCGACCATGCAGCTCGAAGCCGACGCGGACCTCGGGCTGGATCAATTTCAAATCCCAGACCTGATCGAGAAAACGCAAACGAACCTTGGCCTGGCCAGCGGGGCGGTTGTGGATGACGATGCGGCCACGGTCCAGGGTCAGGTCGAGGTCGAAGTCTGGATTCTCGTGCAGCATCACGACGCATTCGTAAAACAAGTTCTCGAGTTGGCTGGGAAGCGTGCCGACGAGACTGAGGCGTACCTGGGAGTCGAGGTCGATTTCGCCACGGAAACCGGGAAGGGCCAGGAGGGCTTCACCACCCTGAAGCCGGGCTTCTGGACGGACGTACCGAATGTCGTCGGCGGCCAGTTGACGGAGCACTAGCGAAGGAGCGGCTTCTCTGTCTCGCGGACCAGCGAGGCGTGCCAGGGGAACGACCCGCAAGCTCGCCGGTCGGACGACCCGCTCGGCGACTGGCTGCTTCGGCTTCGGCTCCACGTCGGCAACGACGGTTTCATCGTGGCCGAAAACCAGGAAGAAACCAACCGGCATTTCCGGACGGACGGCCACCCAACCGGACCACATGGGAACCCAGCCAGCCCACAAATGCAGATGATCCATGGGTGGCGAAACGGGTTCGGTAGGCGGCGGGGCGACGGGTTCACCGGGGCCGTTCTTGGCGACGGGCTGGGGGCCGACATGGCCTTCATCCGGCTTGGCTGGTGCCGTCGGCTTCGTGATGTCCGCAATCTCCGCAGTGGGACGCTCCCCTCGCGTCCCCAGGTAAACGATGCCGACCAAACCGAGAACCAGCAGCAGGGCGACGGCAACCGGCACCAGTCGACGGACCCACGGAGCACTTCGCTGATACGCAGGGAGTCCGAGAAGCAGGGCCTCGTCCCCTTCGTCCCCCCGCCCCTCGTAGGTCGTTTCTGATGGTGCGGTTGCCACCGGCGGACGGCGATTCGGGATCGACTCCGGACCTTGCACCAGACCGTACATCCGCTGGTAGGCCGTCGGAGGCACCTTGGCGGGCTGGCCGAGAATCACCGTCAGGATTTGATGACAAGCGGCGACTTCAGCAAGATTCACGTCCGATTCGAGGCAAAGTTTTTCCAGCTCCTCGATCTTTTCGGGAGGAAGCTCATTGTCCAGATACTCGGCGACGATGTTGGGATCGACGTTGGTTTCCGCGGAGCCGGACATTTCCGGGGTGGTCAATCGCCGTCTGCGGGTGACTTGGCGAATGCGGGCAATCAGTTCCTGGGCTGTCGGATTCTCCGCGACCTTCAGGCCGATCTCCCGGGCCTGTTGAGGCGACAGGGTATCGTCCAGGTAAGCCAGCAGCGTTCGCAAAGTCAGGCGCATGAAGTGCCTCCCCT
>JANWWR010000085.1 GCA_025055835.1 Gemmatales bacterium
CGGGTATGCACTGCGGCCTTTGCGTTCCGGAACGGGGAGGGTGGCGTTGCCATGCGGGGGCCGTGGTATCTGCTGGCCGCTCTTGGTTTGCTCGCTGGCCTGGGCTGCCTGAGCACTTTGCCCGAACAGGTGCCGACGACCTGGAAGTCCTGGCGCTGGCCCCAGGAAGACCTCGTCGCCGTCGAGGCCGCCATCCTGCGACTGCCCTCGACCGATCCCTTCGCCAACCGCGGCTTGTGGCGGGAAGTGGACGAATTGGTTCTGCCTTTGGAGAAGCGCCTCAGTCTGGAAGCGAATGGCTTCCGCACCGGCATCATCAGCGGGAACGTGCCTGCTGACCTGCAACGTCTGCTGACGGACAAGAACGCCTGCATCACGAGCCGCCGGGTCGCCGTCCGGCCTGGAAGGAGTTACTTCCTTGCCGTGGCGCAGCAGGACCGAGATTTGAACGTGCAGGTGGTCGAGCAGGGCGAAGCCATTTCCCAGGAGTTCGAGCAAGCCCGATGCGGTTTGTCGCTGCGATTGGAGAGCGACGAAGAAACGACGCGGATCTCCTGTGAACCATGCGTCCGCCACGGACGGCCCCTGCGATTGCTTCGGCCCACGGAAGACCGCAGCGATTGGGATTTGCAAAGTTCCCGGCCGGAGAAATGCTATCCATCCCTGGCCTGGGACCTGAAAATCACCTCCGCCGAGTATGGCGTCGTTGGCTGCCTCGTCGAACGGGAACATTCCCTGGGTTATCACTCCCTGGTCGAAGCCGTTCCCGGAGCGACCTTTCAACATCTGATCGTGTTCCGGCGTGTGCCCCGTCTGATGGAATCCTCGACGGCTCTGACCCGAACCGCGCCTCGCTCTTCCGGCAACGAACCGCCGCCGCTGGCGCAACAGTCCGTGACGCCGCCGCGCCTGCCGCTCACCCGCGGACAATCGCCTTGAGCCGACGGAGTTTTTCCTCGTCGAGCGGCTCGGGGGTCGGCACTTCGAGCAGCTCGACAGCCGGATGGTCTTCGTAGTGGATGAGGGCCAACCTTCCGTAGGTCTCACCTGGCTGATTCAAACGGAACAGTCTGCCCAGTTCTCCTTCGGTCTGGAAGCGGAAAAAGCTCAGCGGTTCGATGCGGCGAAGGATATTGTGCCGGATCAGGATTCGCCCCAGCGGGGCCGACTCCTCGAGAATGGCTCGCCGGACTTCCCGACTGCACACGTCGAGATTGATCCGGACGATGCCGAACTGCACGACGCGCTCCGTGCCGACGAGGAACAGAAGAATCTTGCGGGCATACCACGACCCGGCCCGATGCCGCTGCAAGACGCGGACATAGACCGGCTTGCCGTGATAGGCCTCCATCGTCACCGTCATGTGGTGGTCGTGAACCAGCAACGTGTGATACGGTTCAGGAACTTGCTCGGCGGGAACTTCGATGTGTTCGGGCGGCCCGGAGGAACCGGGAAAAATGGCGTAGAGATCGGCCAGGTTCATGGGATCGTCCTCGGACTCCACCCCGAGCTATTGTAACCGTTACGATCCGGGGTTGTCCGGGGCGAGTCGGACGGCCTCCTCGGTTTGACGTCGGACGGAGGGGGTTGCCGGGTAGATCAGCGGTCGCATCTGGTCCGCTCGGCCGGGAGGAGGAAAGCCGGGAGACATCGGCAAGGGGACCAGGGCAAAGCTGTCTTCGTGGCCGCGTTGCAGGGCGAGGATGTAGGTTCCCGGTCCCTGCCAGCCACGAGCCTGCTCGAAACCGCTGACGCGGACGGACAGGCGTTCTTCGTTCGGTCTGGCCAGTCCACTCAACATCTGCTGACCGCGATAAACACGAACGATCCGCACCGGGCGGACATCTCCGGCGGACTCGGAGACGTCAGCCTCGACGACCAGCGGGGCGGCCAGGATCTGCGGTCGGGAGACGACGACCGCTTCCTTGCCGCCCAGGGCCAGGTAGGCGATGAATGCGGTCCACAGCACGTAGAGCGTGATGGCGACGAACAGGCGGACCTTGCGGCGAGTGGCGACCGGAACGGACGGGCGGGATGCGGATGGCTGCGGTGTCGGCGGCGCGGAAGGGTTCTCGGAGGGCATCCCGTTGGGTTCCGTGGGTTCGATGCAGTCTTCGCCCCGCAAATCGGCTCAGTGATCTTCCACGGAAATGACGTACTCCCGCAGAAGTTTCTCTTCGAGGTCGAAGACATCGCAAAAGTCTTCCCGGCTGTCCTCGTCGGTTTTACTCATCAGACCGGCATCGACGAGGTGGAAGACGATGTCGCCGAAATCGTCGGTACAACGGATGCCCCAACAGCGGAAGACGGTCCAGGCCATCAGGCCGAACTCGCGGCGGGCCAGGCGAACGATGCCTTCGAGCAACTGACGGCCGGTGACGTGATGGCTCGCGGGATCGGGATCCTCGCCCCGCTTGGGCACGGGCCGGCCCAGCATTTTCTGGGTGTAGTGATACCCGGCTATCACAAATTCATACGCTTCCGGGGCATAGCGGCCGCTTTGACGAGCCAGTTCCATCAACCGGGGAAGTCGCGGATTCATGACCACCTCACGGCCTCATGCTTATTTGCCCAGCCGTGTCAGCACCTCATCCCGATCCACCAGCATCCGCCGCCCATCTTCAAACTGAACCAGCAGACGCTGGGCGAGGATTTCTTGACCAAGCACTTTGCCCTGGCCTTTGCGGGTCAGGATGCGGCTGCCGACCGGCGGCAGCTGCTGAACCAGTTCCTCATATACATGATGCTCATAGCGCAGGCAACACTTCAATCGGCCGCACCGGCCGCTGATCTTCGACGGGTCCAACGTCGATTTCTGCAACTTGGCCATCCGCATCGACACAGGCGGCATTTCCACCATGTGCGTGTTGCAGCAGACGGGTTTTCCGCAGTCGCCGTAGTCCGCCAGCAGCTTCGCCTCGTCCCGGATGCCGATCTGCCTCATCTCGATGCGAGTGTGAAACTCCCGCGCCAGTTCGCGGACCAGTTCCCGAAAGTCCACACGCTTCTCCGGCGGCGGCACGACAAAGTAGAACACGATCCGCTCGTCGCCGAGCAGATGCTCCACGTCGATCAATTCCATTTGCAGACGCCGTTGCCGGATCATCTGCAAACCGACCTCGAACTCGCGCCGCTGGACTTCACGAAGCCGATCCAGCTTTTCCAGGTCTTCCTGATTGAGGACCCGCAGGATCTGGCCTCGGGGCGGATTCTTCAGATACTCCGCCGTCCGCTCCGTGGCTGGGCAGAGAACTTCTCCCGCCTCGGTGCCTCGCTCGGTCTGAAGGACGACGCGGGTTCCTCGAGTCAGCGGCTGTTCGAAGCGCGGCTCGAACTCGCCGACGTTCCGCATGGCGCCGAAACGGACTACGTATCGGTCCGGCATGACCGGCCCCCGTGCAGACAGAATTGTGAGCGAACTTCTCCTGCATTGTAATTCCGCCAAGCGGGATTGATAAGCCCGAGGGTGCTGTCGAGCCAGGGGCGGGATAAAATATTGTGTGGTGAGGTCGGCACCGGGCCTGACCCCTTTCCTCTCCCATCCCATCGGTCCTCAGGGGGTTCGGCGATGAAGAAGGCCACGCTGATCGAGTACGGCGTCCCCATCGACGCTGACGTCATGGTCCATCCTCCGGACACCGACGAGTTCCAACTGGAGCCGGGCCATCCGGGACTCGGCGACGAAGCCTACATCCAGCGACGCCGCGAACTGTTCGCTCTTTGCCGAAAACATCGCCTGGAAAACCTGGGTCCGCCGATCATCGAGTACACCCCGGAAGAGACGCGCATCTGGCGGGAGGTCAGTCCCAAGCTCGACGAACTGCACCAGAAATTCGCCTGCTCGATGTACCTGGAAGCCAAGCAGGCCCTGAATATCACCCGGGAGGAGATTCCCCAGCTTCGCCATCTCAGCGAACGCCTCCAGCGGGAAACGAACATGCACCTGGTTCCCGCCGAGGGAGCGTTGCCGTATCGAATCTTCTACGAGTACATCGCCCAGCGCGGCTTTCCGGTGACGCAGTTCATCCGGCACGGCTCGCATCCGGAATTCACTCCCGAGCCGGACATGATCCACGACTGCCTCGGTCACGTTCCGCCGCTCATGAATCAGGATTACGCGGAACTGCTGACACTCATCGGCAAGGCGGTCGCCACCGCTACCGACGGCGAACACGTCCTCAACCTCAAGCGTTTCAGCTGGTTCAGCATCGAGTTCGGACTGCTTGAGGAGCACGGGGAGGTGAAAATCTTCGGGGCCGGGATTCTCTCCTCCTTCGGCGAGATTCCCTACTCCGTGCAATCGCCGGAGGTCCGCCGCGAGCCATTCGTCACCGACGTGGTCATCAACACCGACTACGACCCGTCCCGAATGCAGGACCACTTGTTCATCGCCCCGTCATTTGTGTTCCTTCGGAGAGAACTGGAAGCCCTGGTCAAACGCCTGGGCATCCCGGTTCTGTGACCACGCAGCGTTGATTTCCCCGAAAGCAGAGGCGAGCCATGCAGCACGATCCCGTTGCCATCCGCCGCATCGACCATGTCAAGTTCTTCGTCGGCAACGCCCGACAGTCGGCGTACTTCTACCGCAACGCCTTCGGCTTCGACGTCATCGGCTACGCCGGGCTGGAGACCGGGGTCAAGCACGAGGCGGGGTATGTGCTGCGCCAGGGCAAGATCACCTTCGTGCTGACCTCGCCGTTGCGTCCCGATCACCCGGAGAGCCGTCGGCTCGTGCAGCATGGCGACGGCGTCATGGATATCGCCCTGGAAGTTGAGGACGTTTCCCGAGCCTATGAAGCGGTCCTCAGCCGGGGTGCGGTCGGCGTCGCCCCCCCGACGATGCTGCAGGATGAACACGGGGTCATCGAACTGGCCACGATCAAGGCCTACGGCGACACGACGCACACCTTCATCAACCGCGACCGCTACAAGGGCGTCTTCGCTCCGGGTTACAAGCCGCTGGCCCCGGGCCGGTACAGCCGCGGTTCCTTCCGCAGCGTCGGCCTCATGTCCATCGACCACATCGTCGCCAACGTCGAAGAAGGCAAGATGGACGAGTGGGTGGACTTCTACAAGCGGGTGCTCGGCTTCTCGCAACTGATCCACTTCGACGACCGGGACATCAGCACCGAGTATTCCGCCTTGATGTCCAAGGTGGTGCAGGACGGCACGGGGCGGATCAAGTTCCCGATCAATGAACCGGCCAAGGGGCGACGCCGTTCGCAGATCGAGGAGTTTCTGGAGTTCTACGGCGGTCCCGGCGTCCAGCACATCGCCATGACGACCAAGGACATCATCCAGACGGTGGCGGCGATGCGGCACAACGACGTGTCGTTCCTGCGCGTGCCCCGGACCTACTACGACGCCTTGCCGGAGCGTGTCGGCCCGATCAACGAGGACATCAACGAACTGGCCGAGCTGGGCATCCTCGTGGACCGCGACGACGAAGGCTACATGCTTCAGATCTTCACCAAGCCGGTCGAGGACCGACCGACGCTGTTCTTCGAGGTGATTGAGCGGCATGGGTCCCGCAGCTTCGGCAAGGGCAACTTTAAGGCCCTGTTCGAGGCCATCGAACGGGAGCAGGCCCTCCGCGGCACGCTGTAGCGGCTTCCCCCATGCTCCGCAGATTCGGTGCGGCCTGACTGGCATCCTCCCGACCACCTGAGCCGTCTTCCTTCTGGACGGCAGATGCGGGCATACAATGCTCTCCACGACGGGATTCCGTACCGGACCGGGCAGTCTAGCGGGCAAGTGCTTATGAAAACCCGGGGCGAATTGGAAACGGACATCAGCAACGCGATTATCCGTTTCAAACGCGAGTACATGGGTCGAGGCCCGCGGGAGGTCAGAACTTTTCTGATCGAGGACATGGTGATGGTCCGGCTCCGGGGCGTGCTGACTCCTGCGGAGCAGCGGCTCGCCGAACTTGAAGATCCGCATCGCGGGCGGGACCTCATCAAGCAACTCCGGGTGGAACTGATCGAGCATGGCCGCGAGTTATTGGTGAGTGCCGTCGAGCAGATTCTGGGCGTCACCGTGGTCAGCCTGCACACCGACATCAGCACCCGCACCGGCGAAAGTATTCTGGTTTTCACGCTTTCCGACGACCCCCTGAAAAAACCACGCAACAACTCTTGACAGCCGAAACCGGCGCGACTAAGGGAAAGAGTGCGGTGTCCGAGGACCAAGTAGCGAAATTGGTCGGCGGCATCCGTTAACTGGATGTGCTGAGAGCTGGCTTGGCGTGGTCCGTCAGGCCGGAAGGAGGCCGAGGAACCTCACTTCGGGTGATTTTCCTCGGCCTTTTTGTTTTCCCAAGAGGCCAACCATGTCCACACAAGAATTTGCCAAACCGCGGGCGATTTGCATGCCTTCTCCAATCGACATGGGAGAACCGCACAGCGTCGGCATCGCCTACTACCGCAACCCGCAGGAAATGCTCCTGTACTTGCGATCCTTACGCCATGTCAGTGACGGCAACCTGCTGGTGGTCATCGGCATCCGGAATGGCAGCTGGGTGTCGCCGCTGGAAATCCCGCCGAACGTGCGTTTCGTTTACACGGCCGATGACGACGCTGTCGATCCCCATGACTTTGCCGGGTGGTATGAGCCGAACCCGCTCCGGGCCGTGGTGCTGGCCATGATGAATCTCAAGCCGAACGAGGGCCTGATCCTGCTCATGCCCGCGGACTGGTCGGGACCGGCTGTCGAGTATTTGATCGATCAGGGACGACGCTGGCGGGCCTCTCACGAGGTTCCCGAGGATGGCCGCGTTCACCCCATTGACGACCCGGCCTGAGTTCGTTTAATCATTCTGGCGACATTCCAAGCAAGGAAATACCCATGCCTGCGAAAGCTGACAAGCTCGTGACCCTGATTCCCGGCGATGGCATCGGGCCGGAGTGCATCGAAAGTGCACGGCGAATCATCGACGCCACGGGGGTAGGCATCGTCTGGGAGGAACGCCCCGCCGGGGAAAGCGTCTTCAAACGCGGCATTCCTTCAGGGGTCCCGCCGGAAACCATCGAGTCCATTCGCAAAACCCGCTGCGTCCTCAAGGGTCCCCTGGGCACGCCGGTCGGCTACGGGGAGAAATCCGCCAACGTCACCCTGCGCAAGCTGTTTGAAACCTTCGCCAACATTCGACCCGTCCGCGAACTTCCCGGGATCAAGACGCCCTACAGCGGTCGCAACATCGATCTGGTCGTCGTCCGCGAAAACGTGGAAGACCTCTACGCCGGCATCGAACACATGCAGACGCCCGGCGTGGCTCAATGTTTAAAGCTGATCAGCCGAAAAGGCTGCGAGAAGATTGTCCGACTCGCCTTCGAACTGGCCCGCAGCGAGGGCCGCAAGAGCGTCGCCTGTGCCACCAAGTCCAACATCATGAAGCTCACCGAAGGCATGCTGAAGCGCACCTTCGAGGAGATCGCCAAGGAATACCCGGACATTCAATCCTGGCACATCATCGTTGATAATTGCGCCCATCAACTCGTTAAAAAGCCGGAGCAGTTCGACATTATCGTGACGACCAATATGAATGGCGACATCCTGTCCGACCTGACCAGCGCCCTGATCGGCGGATTGGGATTCGCTCCCAGCGCCAACCTCGGCAACGAGGTGGCGATCTTCGAGGCCGTGCACGGGACCGCTCCGAAGTACGCCGGGAAGAACGTGATTAACCCCACGGCGGTGATCCTCAGCGGCGTCATGATGCTTCGTTATCTCGGCGAGTTCGAGGCAGCCTCCAAGATTGAAAATGCCATTCTGGTGACGCTCGAGGAAGGGAAACACAAAACCGGCGACGTGGTCGGCTACGACAGCGGCCTGGCGACCTCAACGACTGCTTATACTGAGGCCATCATCAACAATCTTGGCCGGACACCCAAGACCATCAGCACCCGGGCCTATAAGGAACTGAAGATTCCGCGGCTGCCGTCCGACCCCGTTCTGGTGAGGCCTTCCAGCCGCCGTCTGGTCGGCGCGGACATCTTCCTGGAGAGCGGTTTAATGCCGGACAAGCTCGGCCCCGCCCTGGAAAAGCTGGCGGAGGGTACGGCCTTAAAACTGAAGATGATCTCCAACCGTGGCACGCAAGTCTATCCTGACAAGGGTACGATGATCGACTGCGTGGACCATTACCGCTGTCGCTTCATCGCCCGAAATGCCAGCGGGGACCTGACCGACGACGACATCTTCGCGCTGTTGCGCCGCATCGCTGCGGAACATCGCTGGGTGCATGTGGAGAAGCTGCCGGAGTTCAACGGCGAACCGGGCTTCACCAAAGCCCAAGGCGAGGATTGAGCCAGCTTTTGTGAGCTTGATGGCTGCCGGGGGCGCTGGTTTCCCTGTGCCATCGCGGCCGGCACCTTTCAACACCCGGATTGAGTTGCCGCCCAAAGTTCCTCCTGGACACCCCGTTGGAGGCGTTTCTCGGCCAGGCGGCCATAGGTTTCGTTAAGCTCGACGACGATGGCCTTGCGACCGAGTTCCGCAGCGGCCACCGCCGTCGTCCCGGACCCGGCGAACGGATCAAGTACTAGATCGCCGCGACGACTGCCCAAGAGAATGCAGCGGCGGGCCAGTTCCTTGGGGAACGCCGCAGGGTGTCCGCTGTCATAGCCATCGGTCCCAAGGATCCAGTAGTTCTTGAGATTGGCCCCCGATGCTTCACGCACGGCCTGACTGTCATAGTAATAATCCGGACTTTTTGCCAGCAGGAAAACCTCCTCGGTGGCGCGCGTGGGACGGTTCCGGACGCTCTCTGGCATCGGGGTTTTCTTGATCCAGACGATGTGGCTGCGGAGGAGCCACCCATCTTCCTGCAACGCAAAGGCCAGTCGCCACGGCAATCCGAGCAAGTCCCGGTCCTTGAGTCCCCAGCATTCAGGAACCCGGCAATTCCGTCGCTGAATCATCTTCCGGGTGTTTCCGACTTTAGCGTTCGGACCATGCCTGCCGTGGCCGCCGTTGCGGGCGTAGCCGTCGCCGATGTTCAGCCATAGGGTTCCGTCGGGACGCAGAATCCGCCACACCTCACGGAAAACGCGGACCAAGTCTTCCACGTATTCCTTGGGGGTTGCCTCGCATCCTAGTTGGTCTGGGTGGTCGTAGTCGCGCAGACCCCAGTAGGGCGGCGAGGTGACGCAGCACTGTACCGATCCGCTTTCGAGGACCGGTAGGACACGGCGGCAGTCGCCGATGAGAATGCGCGTGTTCCTTACCTGAATTTCTCGGCTCATGGACCGGTCGGCGAGGGCTGATTCCTTGCTACCGGGAGTCACGGGCTAATTGTATCCATGCTGGTTGACACCGGCTTTGGCGTGGAATACCCTCGGCACCAGAATCGAGGGGAGAATCGCTGAGGGCTTGACGGAAAACACCTGGAAGTTGCAACGACGGTTACGGGAGTCAGCGGCATGAAACTGGGACTTATCAATTCGGCGTGGGCGCAGGCGGGGCGCGACACCGCCTTTGGCATCCGCATGACCCGGGAAATCGGTTTCGACAGCATCGACATCTTCACCGATCCGCTCGACATCGACATCAAAGAACGTCGCCTCATCAAGCGCGAGTGCGACCGAGCTGGATTGCCGATCATCAGCATCGCTTGCGTCGCCGTCGGACTGGTGGACTTCAATCCCAGCGTGCAACGCTTCTCCGTGCAGCGGGTCAAGGCCTATCTCGATCTCGCCTACGAATACGAGGCCCGTAACGTACTCCTGGTCCTTGGCGAGTACATCTGGGAACAGCAGGTCATTCCGCCCCAGGAGCAATGGCAAACCGCCGTCAAGAACCTGAAGGTTCTCGGCGACTACGCGGCCGATCTGGGCGTGCAGATCGCCCTGGAACTGGAACCCTTCAAGCTCTCGTTGCTTAACAGCGTCGACAGCATGGTGCGGTTCCTCGACGAGGTCAACCATCCGGCCGTCCAGGCGAACATCGACATTTCGCACCTGACCCTGGCCCGCATCAAACCGGAAGAACTGCGGCGACTGAAAGGCAAGGCGATCCACGTCCACATCAGCGACTGCGACGGCAAAGTGCATGGCGACCTGCCGCCGGGTCGCGGCGTCGTGGATTTCCCGCCGTACTTGCGGGAGATCAAGGCCCTGGGCATCGATGGAGCGATCAGCCTGGAACTCGAATACTCTCCCGAACCCGACAAGATCGTGGAATGGGTCAAGGAAGCCTACGCGGCCACGGATCGGCTCATGCGGGCCGAGGGACTGCGCGGCTAAGGTGGCAAGCGGTTTTCGATCCTTTCTTGGACCTCAGCGGACGCCGAACCTGTAGATCGTCGTCTGCCGGTAGGTCTGTCCTGGCCGCAGGATCACGCTCGGGAAATTGGGTTTGTTGACGGCATCAGGGAAGTGCTGAGCTTCGAGGCAGAAGCCGTGATGCTTGCCGTAGGCGACGCCGTCCTTGCCCTTGATCGAGCCGTCCAGGAAGTTGCCGGTGTAGAACTGCACGCCGGGTTCGGTGGTGTACATTTCCAGGGTTCGGCCTGACTTCGGCTCATACACCTTGACGGCCAGGGCCAGCTGCTTGCCGCCACTGTTGAGCACGAAGTTGTGATCGTAGCCGGCGGGGTCGGCTTTGATCTCGGTGATGCGTTCGCCGATCTTGCGGGGTTGGCGGAAGTCCAGGGGCGTGCCTTCGACGGACTTGATCTCGCCGGTCGGGATGAGCGTGGCGTCGGTGGGTGTGTAGCGGTCGGCGAAGATCTGGATTTCGTGGTCGAGCACATTGCCCGCCTTCTTGCCGCCGAGATTGAAATAGGCGTGGTTGGTCAGGTTCACCGGCGTGGGCTTGTCGGTGGTCGCCTCGTATTCGATCTTCAACTCGTTCTTGTTGGTCAGCGTGTAAGTCACCTTGCATTGGAGATTGCCGGGATAGCCTTCCTCGCCGTCCTTGCTCGTGTAGCGGAGGATGAGTTGGGGGCCTTCCTCGGTCTGTCGGGCCTCGGCCTTCCAGACCACTTTGTCGAAGCCTTTCAGGCCGCCGTGGATGTGGTTGGGTCCGTTGTTGGTGGCCAGCTTGTATTCCTTCCCGTCGAGGACAAACTTTCCGCCGGCGATGCGGTTGGCGACGCGGCCGGTGATGCAGCCGAAATAGGGATGACCGGCCAGATAGCCTTCCAGGTTGTCGAAGCCGAGCGTCACGTCGTCGAGTTTGCCGTCGCGGTCCGGTGTGAGGATCGAGGTCACGATGCCGCCCAGGGTCATGATCTGAACGGTCATGCCGGAGTCGTTGCGAAGCGTGTACAGTTCCACGGATTCGCCGTCCTTGGTTTTGCCGAACGGTTTCATCTCGATGCTGCCTTTTCCGGCCTGCGTGGCGGCGTCAGTGTGCATGAAGGCTCCCGAAACAAGAAAGGCCCACGAGGTCAGGGCAACCAGAGCCAAGAGAACGGATCGCGTCATGGCAACTCCTTGATGGCAACCCCCTGCCAGCAGTTCCGTGTTGCTGCTTTGCCGTTTGCGCGTCGATTTGCCTGCAAGACCCGGACATAGCTCACTTGCCGGGTCCGGCATTATTGTGCCGATCCGTTCGCAAAGTGCCAGTGTTTTGTTTGGCTCGTGGCTCGGCTGATGCTACGGCGACTGGCCGCGGACGGCATCCGGAGAGCGGGCAGCGGCATCGGCCAAGCGCCTCTGCACGCGAAGCAATTCCAGCCGGGCGGCCTGTGCCCGAGTTGATTCGGGGTTGAGCCGGATGACCAGATCGAGCAGTTCCACGGCCTCCTCAGTCCGCTCCGTCCTTAGCAATTCCGCAGCCCGTTCCCAGTAAAGGTCGCACAGATGGGCGGTCAGTTCGCCTTGGGCTTTGCGGGCCAGCTCGTTCTGAGCGGCAATGTGGCGTTGCAGGGCACGAGCGGCGTCGGCCTCGGGCAGGTCGCCGAAATCCGTGGCCAGGCGTCGGCAGCGCTCCAGACAACTCAGGACGCAGCCGGAACCCAGTTCCGCCCGCGCCGTCGCCAGCAGACGGCGGGCTTCCTCGGCACGCAGCGAGAGCGGATTGGTTCGGGAAGCTTCCGGCGACATGGGAGCAGGGGCGGGCGTCGTTTCTGAAGCGGAAGCGACTGATTGCGATGTCTTGGCGAGAGCGTTTTCGAGCAGCCGCTTCATCTCGGTCGGGCCGACGAAGCCTTCGTGCCGTTCGAGAATGTGTCCGTCCGGGGCGGCAACGAGCAAGGTCGGATACGACTGCACCTGTAATGCGGAAACCAGACGGGGTTCGCGATTCGCATCCACCTTGATCGGAATGAACCGGCTTTCGATCAGGCGGATGACGGTGGGATCACGGAAAGTGATGGCGTCCAGTTTCTTGCACCAGAAGCATTGTTCGGTGCCGATGTCCAGCAGAATCAGCTTTTGCTGCTGGGCGGCGTCGCGCCGCGCGGGTGTGTAGTCGTACCGCCAGCGGATGTCCTGAGCGAAGGAGGAATGCGGAACGACTGCAGACAACAGAACGGTGAAGACAAAGAGCCGCTGGGTCATGAGATCCTCCGTGATCTCGACGGGTTTTGCGGGATCGCGTCCGATCGTGAAGCAAACTCAGCCCTAGGCCTGGCCCCTTCGGCGGGTGAGAGAGCCAGGCAGGGCATGATGTGCGGGCCATTTTCTAGAGTGGAGGCGGAAGGATGTCAACCGACGAAAGCCGGCTCCCACTCGGGGCGGTAAATCGGGCAAGGAGCAGGGGCGGCGCGAGGCGGTCAAAGAACCCCGCGCCGCTGACTTGGGGAAGGTGAGTGACTTCAGTGATTGAACAGGAAAGCCGGGCTGTTCAGCAAAGCCCAGGCCACGTCCTGCGCTCCGACCAACCGGGCGCTGCCCGGATGGCCGAAGTCGGTCACTTCCTTCTGAAGCCGAGCCAGTTCCTTGTCCTGACTGCGGAAGTACCGGGTGAGGGCTTCTTTCTGCTCCGGCGTCCGTTGCTCCTCGGGGACGGCGAAGATGGCTGCCACGGCGTCCGGCGGTCCCTGGAGCTTGAACGGGCCGGGTGAGGTCGTGAAGCTGATCCGGAACCGGCCGATGTTGTGGTCCTTGCCCGGATAGTGCTGCTCCATCACCACGGTGATGATGACCTCGCCCTCGGACGTGATCGGCTCCTTGAACTCGACAGCGGCGACGTGGGTCTTGCCGAACTGCGGAGCGACCGCCCAGCCGGTGTTGGTGTTGCCGTCAATGGCGTGAGCGATCGGGAAGCCATCCTGAGCGAAGTCGGCCTGGGGATTGTGCAGAGCGACCGGCTTGGCTTCCTCCGGTTTGTCTGCCGGGGCGACGAGAACTTTGAGCTCGTTGAGCACGAAATTGCCGTTGCCAGCACGGCCCGGCCCGCCAGCGGGGAGTCGGCCGTCGGCCATGGCTTCCAAACGCAGACCGCGGAGATTGGCTGCCTTGGTCTTGAACTTCACCGTGTAGATCTCCGGTCCCTTGTTCGGACCGGTGACGAAGTAGGAGCCGTCTCCCTGCTTCTCAAACTTGACGCCTTCGATGGCGGCGGTCAGTTCATGGGCGGGCAGCACTTCCCAAGCGGTCAGCTTCTTCAGTTCCGCCTCCCAGGCCGCCTGTTTGGCCGGGAGCGTCTGCTCGTATTCCTGAAGCTGCTGCAAGCGGCGGTTGTACTCCGCCAGCAGCCGATTGAATTCCGGTTCGGCGGAACGCAGCGTCTGGAGCGCGGCTTCAAGTTCCGGAGGCGTCGGCGGTCGGCACAGGATCGCCATGAAGATTTCCTGGACGACCTTGGCATCGTCCGGTTCCGAGGCGACCAGTTTGGCCAGACGGTTGTTCGGATCGCGGAGGGCGTCTGAGATCACAGGTCCGTTGACCAAGGCGAGAACCGGTCCGAGCATCACACCGCTGGAGCGCTCACATTCGCAGGCGCTTTCCCGTGGCGGCTTGCCGAAAAGCTCCAGAAAACCGCCCGGCACTTCGACGTTGGAATCCACGAGCTGGGCCGCTCGGGAACCCGGCGGCAGACCCGGCAAACGACTCGTGGCACCGAGGACCTTGTGGATGGCATCGTAGAGGACTTCGGCGGGAAGTCGTCGCGGCAAGGCGCGGGAGTAGTTGATTTCGTCGTCGGCGTTCCAGTCATTGACCCGAATCGAATGCTGATAGGTCCGCGACTTGCAGATCGTGCGCATCAGTTCACGCGTGTCAAAGCCGCTTTTGATGAACTCCTCGGTGAGCCGATCCAGCAGCTTCGGATTGGTCGGCGGATTGCCGGCGCGGATGTCGTCCACCGGCTCGATCAGCCCGACGCCGAGCAGGTAGCTCCAGATGCGGTTGACGTAACTGCGAGCAAAGTAAGGGTTGTCTTTGGACGTGAGCCAACGGGCCAACTGTTCGCGGCGGCTTCCGGTGGTCGGCGGCATGTCGCTGTGTTCGTAGGGGAACTTCGGCGGCGTCACCTTGCCGGTGCGTTCGTGCTTGACTTCGCCGCTGCTGGTGTCCTCAATGATCTCCACTAGCGGCACGGCCCCTTCGACGGCCGTTCCGCCGATCTTTTGCCCCTTGTACTTCGGGTCCTCCTTGCGAGCGATCTGAGCGAAGTACGCGGCCAGATGGTAGTACTGGTCCTGGGTCCACTTCTCGAACGGGTGATCGTGGCACTTGTTGCAATTGAAGCGGATGGCCAGGAACAAGTGCGTCGTGTTCTCCATCGCCGCGTCCGCATCCCGAAGAATCTTGTAGTACGCGGCAGGCGGGTTCTCGACGTTGGAACCTGAAGCGGTCAGGATGGCGTAGGCGAATTTGTCGTAGGGCATGTTCTCCGCAATGGCTTTGCGGATCCAGTTTCGCAGGGCCATCGCCCCCTGATCGCCCAGGAACTTGCGATTGACCTGAAGCAGGTCGGCCCATTTGTTGGTCCAGTGCTCGACGTAATCCGGGCTGCCGATCAGCCTGTCCACCAGCTCATCCCGCTTCTCCCGGCTCGGGCGGGGATCGGCGAGGAAGGCCTTGACGGCATCCGGTTCGGGAGGCAGGCCGGTGAGGTCGAGATAGACGCGGCGAATAAACTCGTTGTCCGTGCAGACCTCGCTGGGCTGGACCTTGACCTGACGCAGCTTCTCGTACACCAGGGTGTCGATCCAGTTGTACTCCGGCACGTCTTTCCAGACGAAGCCACTGCGGTCGCCCATGACCAGGAGCGTGCTGGCGGCGTAGGCCCCTTCGTAGCGGGCCAGCATGGTCGCTTCGCCGCGACGGATCGACGTGGCCAGACCGTGCTTGTCCACCGTGGCGATTTCCGTGTTGCTGCTTTCCAGGAACGCTTCCAAGGTCACGTCCCGGGACGAGCCGTCCGTATAGGTGGCGATGACGGCGAATTGCTGCTTCATGCCGGGTAGCGGAGCCACCGGATTTTTCGGGTACACGTCAATGGCCGCCACCCGCGGACTGGCCGGATCGTACTTGACGCCCTCGGCGATCCAGAGGCGGATGAGGTCGTAGTACGGTTCGCCGGGTTGCATCAGGACGCCGCCGACGTGAGGCACGCCGCCGGAGGGTTTCAGCAGCATGAGGCTCTGGTCAGGAGCGGCCCGGTTGATGCGACGAGCTTCGATTTCATCCGTCAGGGCCTGATGGTCGAAGAGTGGATCGTAGCCGCGAAGCGAGAGTTTGAAGCCGTTTTTGCCCTGTTGTGCTCCGTGGCAAGTGCCAGCGTTGCAACCGAGCTTGCCCAGCACCGGCATGACATCGCGGAAGAAGCTCACCTGGTAGCGTTCGCCCTGTCCGGCAACCTTAACCGGCACCTCAGCGGACAGACCGTTCAATGCGATACGAATGGCTCCGGCTCCGTCCTTGGTCGGCCGAACGATGCCGGTCGGCGTGATGCGGACGACATCGCCGACGGCTTCGAAGGAAACCATCCGCGTCACGTCCAGCCGTTCGCCGTGCTCCGTAACGCCTGTGACGAGTACCTGGCGGTAGGCAAAGGGATGGGACAATTCCACCGTTTGCGGGAAGACTTCCAGAGCGGTCAACCGCCAACCCTCGGGAAGCTTCTCACCGGCCCTGCTTGCGACCGGCAGCAGGAAGGCCGCGGTTAGAGCAATGAAGGACAAACGCAGTTTCATGGTCGCCTCGCGTCGGATCATGACTCGTAACGCTATCAGTTTCTCGCGGAGCGGAGGGGGTTAGCCCTCCGGTGCCTCGTCGTTGATCGCTCGAATTACCGGGCACCTCACGGTGCCCGCTCGCCTGGTTGATCGCTTGCTCACACGGGCACCTCACGGTGCCCGCTCGCCTCAAGGGTTCACTTCGCTGCCACGTTCGGCTTCAGCGGCGCGGGGGCGAACTCTTTGATGAGCTTGCCCGTGGCGGCGTCGTGGATGCGGACAACGCCGTTGAATCCGGCCACGGCCACCCGCTCCCCGCTGATGTGGAAGGCGACGGCGTAAATGGGACCAAGTTCGCCTTCCAGCCGCGTCAGCACCTTGCCTTCGTCCGTGCTGTAGATCCACGCCTCGCCTTTGCCCTCCAGACTGCTTCCAGCGATGAATCGCTTGCCGTCCGGACTGAAGCGTACCGAGCAAACCCGGCCCGGCATGGCGGGATACTCCCGAATCTTGTTGAAATCGTCGCCGATCACCCGCTTGGCTTCCCGGTGCATCTTGAACAGCCGGGGCGTGCCGTCGGAACCGGCGGCGAGGATTTCGTCGTAGCGTTTCGGAGCGGCTCCCGGTGTGTCCGGCGGCACCTTCTGCCATTTGCGGTCCACAACCGGGCGACGGTCCACCGTCATCAGCCCGCCCTTGAGCGCTCCCGGCGTGATGCTCGTCACGTTGTCCACGAACCGCTGCGTCGCCACTTCGGTCAGCTTCATCGAGCGGTCGCGGCTCACCGAAACCAGATGTTCACCGTCCACGGAAAACGCCGTGTCCAGGACCCAATCGTTGTGCGCCCCTTGATAGAGAACCTGCTGGCCCGTCGAGGCGTCGATGGCCCGCACCGTGTTGTCGCCGCAGCCGAAGGCGATCTTGCTGCCGTCCGGCGACCAACTCGCGCCGTAGGTCGTGTCGTAGGTGACCGTGTGGGACAATTTCAGCTTGGCGCTGAGAACCTCGTCCGTGGGAATCTTGCCGAAGTCCAGCAAAGCCGGGGCCGCCGCCAGCAGGATGCCGAGGCCGCCGTCGCTCGGCAAGGGTGCCAGCCGCATCCCGGCGTCGGTGAAGCCGCTCAGGTCGCGCGTCTTCCGCTGGATTTCCCAGACCTGGACCTCGCCGAAGCGTCCTGGCGATCCGCCGGTGACGGCCAACCGAGTCCCATCCGGCGACCAGGCCAGCGATTGAATCCGCTCTGACATGCCGACCAACCGGGCGACGAGGCCCGACCCGTCAGCCTTGTGCAGTAGCACCTCATGGTAGCCGGAGACGGCCAGCAGGTTGCCGTCAGGAGAGAAATCCAACGCCGTGATGATGGGCGGCAATTCGTACACCGGCGGATTGTCGGGCGTCACCTCGGTTCGCTGCGTCATCGGGGTGTCGTCCTTGGCTCCCTGGGCAATCCAGCGGGTGATGACGGCGACGTGGAAGTCGCTAAGGGGATCCTTGCCCTTGGGCATCGCCGGTTTCTGGCCGTTCTGCGGCGTGATTTGCTTGATGAGCATACTTTGCTCAGGATGGCCGGGGACGACCCCGGGTTCATCGCTGTCGCCCTTGGCCATCAGCCCGGCAACCGAGGTCATGACGTAGTTACCCAGGGGCTTGGCCGGCTGATGGCAGCCCTGACAGTGCTGGACAAGAATCGGTCGAACGTCTCGATAATAGCTGACCTGCTCGGGCACGACCGGCTGCTTCGGGTCCGCCGCACGCAAACCGACCGAGGCGAACAGGGCAAGAACCATCAACGACGCAACGAGCCTGAATCGCATCGAGGCACCTCAACGGCGGGTCGTTTTGGCCGTCCCGCAGTGCGGAAGCGGAACGGCAGGCGGGACCATTCCCTAAGGCAAGACATTACTTATGATGGCAAATGCCCCGACCCCGTGCAAGAGGGCCGCCGGCAAAAAAGCCAGCACATTCGGACCAAGGCCATCGGCCAGAGAAATGGCGGAGAAGTGAAAGTCCTTGCGGAAGGTAGCAGGGCGAGCGATAATTCACGGAATAATGGCCGACCCCCCAGCTGCCGGTCCTGATTATCCCCGGCGGGTCAGGCGACCTGCCGTGTTGTGTATTCATCGGGTTCATTCCGAATTCGGCTCATTCCAAGCCCGGGGAGGCAGGTTTCATGGACAAGACCAGTCAAGGCAAACAGCCGGTGGACGCGACCGTCATCGGCTCAGGTGACGCAGGAGACAAGGACTTCGCCGTGCGCCAGCCGGATCTCGGGGCCACCGAAGGTCTCATCAGCAATCCGACCAATACCGGCTCGTTGGACTCGACCCAGGCCCTGGAAAGCCCCCAGCGACCCGCCCCCGCCAACCTCGACGCCACCCAGGCGCTCCAATCCCCGGGCAAGCCCGCTAATCTGGACGTGACCCAGGGGCTGGATCCCAAGGCCGCCAAGCCCGCCAATCTCGACGCCACCCAGGCCGTCGGTCCCGGCGCGGCTTCCGCTCCGGCGGCACCTGCCAAACCGGCCCAGGAGAAAGTCAGCATTCTGGGCGATTTCAAACTCATCAAGCTCCTGGGCAAGGGCGGCATGGGATCGGTGTACCAGGCCATCGAGATGAGCATCGAGCGGCCCTGTGCTTTGAAGGTGATGGCCAAGCACCTCGCCGACAACAAGGACTTCGTCGAACGTTTCAAGCGGGAAGCCCGCATCCAGTGCAACCTCGACCATCCGAACATCGTCCGCGGCTACCGCGTGGCCGAGGAGCGTGGCCTGCAACTGTTCGCGATGGAGTTCATCGACGGGCAGAGCGTTCAGGGCTGGCTCAAGAAGCTGGGCCGTTTCAGCGTCGGGGATGCCCTGCACATCACCCTCGCCGTCCTGCACGCCATGCAATATGCCCACGAAAAGAACATGATCCACCGGGACATCAAGCCCGACAACGTCATGATCACGAGCAAGGGGGTGGTAAAGGTCGCCGACCTTGGCCTGGCCAAGGCGCTGGACGAGGACATGAGCCTGACGCAAAGCGGCATGGGCGCGGGAACGCCGTATTACATGTCCCCGGAACAGGCCGCCAACGCCAAGCATGTCGATGCCCGCACCGACATCTACGCCATCGGCTGCATGCTCTACGTCTTCCTCACCGGCCAGATGCCGTTCAAAGGCAACACCACGCTGGAACTCATCAAGGCCAAGGAAGACGGCCGCTTCGATCCCATCCGCAAGTTCAATCCGGAAGTGCCGGAAAAGCTTGATCTGATCGTCGCCAAGATGATCCAGAAGAAGCCGGAGCATCGCTATCAGACTTGTGCCGAGGTCATCGCCGCCATCGAGGAACTGGGCCTGCACAACGAAACGCTCAGTTTCATCGAGGGAGCCACCGGCCGCATCGGCGGACTGGCGTCGCCGGTCGCCACCAAGGCCAAGACAGCCGGGCCGACGCCGATGACGACCAAAGGCCCGGCGAAGATTCCGGCAGCGGCCCCGAGCGAAACCCCGACTCCGGAACAGGATTACTGGTTCATCCGCTACAAGGACTCCGACGGCGAATACGTCCACCGTCGGCTCAAGACCCACCAGGTCTTCGAACTCATCAAGGCCAATCAGTTGGACAACAAGACGGAGGCCAGCCGACAGGCCAAAGGCCCCTACCGGCCCCTGGCGACCTACCGGGAGTTCGCCACCGCGCTGCAAGCCCGCGGTCTCCAGGCCAAGGCCGAGCGACGAGCCGACACGGTCAAGAGCTTCATGCAGAACATCGAGCAGGAGGAACGCCGCTACAAGCGGAGCAAGATGTTCCGCCGATTCTTCAGCTCCGTCGGCGGCATCATCACCTTCATCCTCATGCTCGCCGTGATCTTCGGCATCGTCGGAGCCGCCGGATATTTCGGCTACATCTACTTCCTTGGGCAGTAAACCAGGAAGCGTCAGGCGTTTTGGGCGGCTTCGAGTTCGTCCCAGTTGACCAACTGGATCGGCGGCGGGACGACCCGAACAAACTGGGTCCGCTTGACGGCCTGGATGCCGCGACCGCCCCGGCTCGTGGTTTCCCGGCTGCCGTAGAACTCCATCCGCTTCTCGCCGGTGGTTTCAACCACGAGGGCATCGTTCTGATTGCGGATCAAGGCGGCTCCAAGACAGCGGTCGCCGTCGTCGAGCTTGATGCCGACAACGCCCTTGCCCACTCCGGAAAGAATGTTGATCTGATCGAGGGGGAAGTGGATGACGTGGCCGCTCTCGCTGGCCAGGAAGATCGACCGCTCGTCCCGCTGCAACTGCACGAACACGACTTTGTCCCCCTCCCCGAGCCGGACGTATTGCCGACCGCGCACGGTGGACTCGCTGCGGAATGGAGCGAACGGCAGTCGTAGCACCTGACCCTGAGCGGTGACGATGATCAGGTACGGCGGAGGCGGTTCACCGTTGGTCGGCGAACCTTCCGGCGGCACGAAGCGGGGGTCGGTGGGGAGGGCGGCCACGATCCGCGCTCCTTCGCCGAGCCGGAAGAACTTGCTGATCGGCTCGCCGTAGCCGCTGCTGGCGGGGACTTCGTGAATCCGCATGGTGAAGGCCACGCCGTCGTCGCTGAAGAAGACGACGTGATCCAGCGTGCTTCCTGGCACCACGGCCAGGACTGCGTCGCCTTCCCGAACCCGCGTGCTCTCCACCGACTGAAGCCGGGCCACCCGCTTGATCCAGCCATCCCGCGTGACCACAACGTTGGTATTTTCCCGGGCGATGTACGCTTCGGGATCGAACTCCAGCGTCTCCTCTTCGGAGACGATCCGGGTCCGCCGCCGGTCGCCGAACTTCTCCGCGATCTCTTCGAGTTCCTTTTTGACGACGCCCCAGAGTTTCCGCTCGGATCGCAGGATCTCCTCGATCTGACGGGCCTGTTCCTTCTTTTCCTTGAGTTCCTGGAGGATTTTCCTGATCTCCAGTTGGGCGATCTTGTAGAGGAGCATTTCCAAAATGGCGTCGGCCTGCACCTCGTCGAGCTTGAAGGTCTTCATCAGACGCTCGGCGGCGTCTTGCTTGCCCTGGCTTTCGCGGATCAGCCGCAGGGCCTTGTCCAGATCGTTGAAGATGATGCGGAAGCCTTCCAGAATGTGAATGCGTTGCCGCAGTTGCTCCAACTCGAACTGGAATCGCCGTTTGACTGTCTCGAAGCGGAAATCGAGGAAGTGCAACAGCATGTCCCGCAGGCCGAGTCGCCGCGGAATGAGTTTTCCTGGCTGATCGGCGACGGGAACCAGGCAGGTCATGTTGTAGGCGAAGTTCTGCTGGAGCGCGGTGTGCTTGAAAAGGTACGCCATGATCATTTCGGGGTCGGCGTCCTGTTTCATCTCCAGCACGATCCGGGTCCCTTCCCGTTCATTCGACTCGTTGATGAGGTTGGTCAGTTGCGGCAGCTTGCGCTCGGCGATAATGGTGCCGATGCTCTCCTCGAGTGCCGCTCGATTGACGCCATAGGGAATCGAGGTGATGACGATCTGCCTCTTGCGGCCGGCCTCCTCGACCTTCCATTCACCCTGGACCTTGATGCTGCCGGTGCCCTCCTCGTAGATGGAGCGAAGCGTCCTGCGCTCGGCCAGCACTCGTCCGCCGAGGGGGAAATCCGGCCCCTTGATGCGGTCGAGGAGCTGAGGGGTGGTGGCGTTGCGGTCGTCGATGAGGAGCAACGCTCCGCGGATGACCTCGGCGAGGTTGTGCGGCGGGATGTTGGTGGCCATGCCGACGGCGATGCCGGCCACGCCGTTGACGAGCAGATTCGGAAAGCGGGCCGGGAGCACGATCGGTTCCTGCTTGGAGCCGTCGTAGTTGGGCCGCATCTCCACGGTGCGCTGCTTCAGTTCAGCCAGCAGTTCCTCGGCGATGGGCAGGAGCTTGCATTCCGTGTAGCGGAACGACGCCGGTTCCAGACCGTCCACGGAGCCGAAATTGCCCTCGCCGTGGATGAGCGGATAGCGGAGCACGAACGGCTGGGCCATGCGGACCAGGGCGTCGTAAATGGCGGCGTCGCCGTGGGGATGGTAGTTGGCCATCACGTCGCCGCAGACCCGGGCGCACTTGACGGGGCGACCGTCGGCGTAGAGGTGCAGGTCGTGGTACATGTTGTAGAGGATGCGACGCTGCACCGGCTTCAGCCCGTCCCGCACGTCGGGCAGAGCGCGGGAGGTGATGACCGACAGGGCGTAATTGAGATAGCGTCGGCGTGTTTCGTCAACGATGGATACCGGGTCGATGCGATCGGCCACGGAACGGTCCTCGAAACCCAGAAAACGACTGACGGTCGCGTAGCCTCCTTGGCGACCGTCCCTGGTCCGCAACCGAGCGGACCGGCGGGCCTGGGCGACACGATCAAGCTAGGAATTCCCTCTTCGATTCGCAAGGCTCGCCGGTTGTCCGACCCAGCGCTCGGAATCCGGGCGCGCGCCAAGATTCCGAGCGCGCTTTAAAGGTCCAAACCGACCACAGCAAATCTCTTGTTTTTGTCACAAGTCTATGCCCAGTAATGTCATGTGTGCAATCCTGGATTCTTTTAGAAGAATTGGCATAAGGTCTGCACTACGGGTGAAGTGCAAATAGGCGTTCAGTTCTCGGTGGGCACGCCGTCACTCGCTCCGTCGCCCGTGATCTGGCGGCGTGCCCGACCTGATCCAAAGCGTGGTAGCTTCTCGGGCCGCGCCTGCCCCGACTAACGTGCCCCCCGTTTCGCCCAGGGGGGCACTTTTTTGCCCTCATGGAAGGGTTTGCTTGGCAGAGTCCTTAAACGACGAGCGACCGAACCAGTGGTCAGAGTTCTCCTAGGTTGATGGCAAAGAGAATTATGGCCGCTACTCCATAGAAAAAGCTGAGCGCACACAGCAGCAGGCTGATTATCGCCAGACGGCGACCGCGACGGGTGGCTGATTCGCCTTCCGGATCCATCTCTCCGCGCTCCATGCGACGCAGGTCGTGGTCGGCCATCAGCAGCGCAGGCAGGCAGAAAGGAAGGCAGAACAGAGAAATCACCGGAGCGTAGCAGCACGTTAGAAAGCTCAAGAAGGAAGCCACCAGGCCAACAGCGGCCAGCACAGTAATCAGGTTGGCGCGGTGGGGATCGCAGTCCCGGCGAATCTGGCCATTGCTTGAACCGGATGGTTCTTCCAGAACCTCGCTACAGAAAGGGCAAGCAAGCGATCTCCTCGGAATAATTTCCGCACAGTACGGACAAAGGCGAGTTGGCTCCCGTGGAGGTTGAGGAGAGATTTGGTTGGTTTCGGGACGGACTGGACCGCTTGGTTGCACGATTTCCCGCGATTCATTTGCGCGGAAGAGGGTGTGGCATTTTGGGCATTTGACGGTTTGTCCCAGGAGCGAATCGGGAACGCGAACGCTATCGGCACAGTTCGGACACGTCATCATCTGGGCCATGATGAACCTCCGCCTGCATTGCACCTTCCGCATTCTAAAGGACTCCCGGTTTTACGAAACTCGGACAGAAGGTGCGAAAGGATTCCGCGAATAGTCGGTTGGGTGACGCGGAAAAGCGGATGGCTGGCCTGACGTGGCGTTCTGATGGCCGACAGCGGAGGATTGGACCATGACACTCGGCATTCCTCGGGCCCGTGGGCCTTACCAGTGCCTCGACCTGCGGAAGCACGGCGAGGTCCATGTCGTTCAGTTCATCGGCAGCAATCTCGACGAAGCGTGGATCGAGGACATGGCCGAGGAACTCCATCATCTCATCCAACGCGATGGCTGCCGCAAACTGGTGCTATCCCTTTCCGGCATCGAGTGCCTTTACAGCCTGCTTCTGGGCAAGCTCATGACGGTGCGGCGGCTGATGCATTCGTTCAACGGGCGGTTACGCCTGTGCGAGGCGTCGCCGCATGTTCGGGAAGTGTTCCGCATCTGTTGTCTGGAAAGGTTCTTCGACTTCTACGACACCCGCGAAGACGCCCTTCGGATGCCGTGGTGATTCCGCGTATCTGTCTGACAAGTCAGACGCGCTGCAACTGCCACCGCCCCCGGGCGAACCGGATCAGTAAAGCGGCCCCGCGGACATACAGGTCGGCCACCATCGCCCACCAGCAGCCGATCAGTCCCCAGCCGAGGTGATGCGTCAGGTACCACGCCAACGGCAGACGCACGCCGAAGAAGCCCGCCACGGTAAAAAGGATCGGCACGCGGGTATCGCCAGCGCCTCTCAAAGCGCCGGGCAGGATGCAGGTGCAGGCCACGGCGGGCATGGCGAAGGCTATCAGACGCAGGGCGGGCACGCCGACGGCGATGATGCCCTGCTGCTCCGGCTTGGGACAGAAGACACGGAACATCGGCTCAGCCAGAGTGAAGAAGATCAACCCCATGCCGCAGATCACCGCCATGCCGATGCCCAGGGCCGTCCAGCCGCTGCGGGCCGCCATGCCCGGACGACCGGCCCCGAGGTTCTGACCCACCAGCGTCATCGCCGCCACTCCGAACGCATTGCCCGACAAATAGCCCAGGCCTTCCCAACGCAGGGCTATGCCGTGGGCGGCTATGGAGGCATCGTCCAGTTGGTTGACGATTCCCAGGAAGATCAACTGTCCCGTGGCCAGGCACATGCTATCAATGCCGGCTGGGATGCTGATGCGGAGCAGACGGCGGATCAACTCGCCATCGGGTTTCATCAACTCCGTGTGCAGCTTCAGTCCAGAGCGACCTCGCCACAGAATGAACAGAATCGTCGCCGCTCCGGCCGTGCTGGCCAGGGCCGTGCCCAAGGCGATGCCGGTCAAACCAATGCGCAGGCAGAGCATCCAGGCCAACGGGATGTTCAGCAAAGCCACGCCGGACATGACGACCATGCCTGTCAGCGTGTCGCCACTGCCGATCAGACACGCGATGCCAACCACCAGGACCATTTGCAACGGCAGCGCCGCGAAAATGGGCCGAAGATACTCGGCTGCCAGGTCTCCTGCCAGACCGTGCAGTTGCAAAAGCTGCATGAGTTCCGGCGTGAAGATCACTCCGACGGTTCCGCCGCCCAGTCCGAAGAGCAGGGCCAGGAGCAAGGCCTGATTGGCAGCGTGAACGGCTCCCTGGCGGTCCCTGGCCCCTCGAAAGTGGGCCACCAGGGTGGTCGCTCCGGCACTGACCAGCACCGTGAAGCTGCTGATGTACCAGAACAGGTAGTTGGCGTTGGTCTGGGCGGCCTGCCCGGCGACGTTGACCTCTCCGGACACTTGCAGGAACCGCCCGGCGAGCAGGGAATCCGAGAGACTGACGATCAGATGCAGGAATTGTTGAATGGCATTGGGAACCGCCAGGTAGAGGACCAGCTTCCACAGAGGATTCGAGCTGTCGATGAGAGATCGGGCACTGCTGGCACCTCCCATGCGGATATCGCCTCCGGAATGCACAACCCCGAGCAACGGGGTTAGATTATAACCTCAGAGGCTTTGGCGCGGTGACGTTCGGACGGCAGGAGGAATGCGGGGGCACGGTCATGAATCGCACCATCCTCTTTCAATTGACGGCGCCTTCCCTCCTCATCGGGCTGCTGCTGTTTTTGGCCTGCCTGGTCAGCGCCTGGTACATCAACCAATTGCAAGCGGACATCTCCCGGGTGCTGGCCAAGAATGTCGAAAGCCTGGTGGCCGCGCAACAGTTGGAAATCAGCCTGCGGCAGTTGCGGTTCCACTGCTTCCTGTATGCGATTCAACCCGATCCCCGCCTTCTCGAAGAGATCGCCCAGAACAATGCCGCCTTCGAGGACGCCCTGGAGCGGGCCGAACGCGCCGTGATCGCTCCGGAAGAATCCGTCTATCTGGAGGCCATCGAACAGGGCTACCAGGACTACCGCGGCGAATTCCAGCGGATGCGGGCCGAAGTGGATCGCAACGGGCCGAGACAGGATTTCCTCCGACTGGCCGACGCCCATCCGGTTCGCCACATCGTCGAACCCTGCCGTCAGTTGGTAACTCTCAACGAGCAGATGATGGCCGAAACCTTCGAGGACCACCAGCGGTTGAGCCGCTGGCTCGGCCTGATTCTTTTGCTGTTGGGTCTGGGCGGCCCCTTGAGCGGAATCATCGCCGGCTACGGCGTGGCCCGTGGCCTGACCCGTTCGATCTACCAGCTCAGCGTCCGGGTTCAGGACATGGCTCAGCATCTCGAGCAGGAAGTCGGCTCGGTGCGGCTCAGTCCGGCCCAGGACATCAAGAACCTGGACGGGCAACTCAAGCACGTCGTGGACCGCGTCGCCGAGGTCACGCAACGGCTGCGTCGCCAGGAACAGGAGATGCTGCGTACCGAACAGCTGGCTGCTCTCGGGCAACTGGCCGCCGGGTTGGCCCACGAAGTCCGCAATCCGCTCATGAGCGTCAAGCTGCTGATCGAGAGCGCCCTGCGCTCCGAGGGACGCCGCGGACTGAATCAGCGCGATCTGGAGGTGATCCACCGCGAGTTGGCCCGACTGGAGCAGACCTTGCAGGATTTCCTGGATTTCGCTCGGCCTCCCGCCTTGCGGCGTCAGCAACTGGACCTGCGCGAACCGATTCATGCCGTGCTCGCCCTGGTCAAGACGCGAGCCAGGCAGCAGCAGGTCGCCATCGTTTGCGACCTGCCGCCCGAACCGGTGCTGCTCGAAGTGGATCGAGATCAGTTTCAGACCGTCCTGATCAATCTGTTCCTCAACGCTCTGGACGCCATGCCGCAGGGCGGCACGCTGAAGGTGAGATTGCGACGGGACGAAAGCGAAGGGATCGTCTTGTGCTTGACCGATACGGGACCAGGCATTCCCGAGGAAATTCTACCCCGACTGTTCACGCCGTTCGTCAGCAGCAAGCCGACCGGAACCGGCCTGGGACTGAGCCTGTCGCAGCGGATCGTGCAGGAACACGGGGGACTGGTGACGGCCCATAATCTTCCCGAAGGGGGTGCCTGTTTCCGCATCGTCCTGCCGACGGCTCCTTCGGAGGTGGCCCATGCCGACGCTGTTAGTCATCGATGACGAACCGGGAGTGCAATACTCCTTCCAACGAATCTTCGAGGAAGGCGACGTGGAAGTCGTGACCGCCTCCACGGCCGCGGAAGGACTGAACCGCGCTGCCGAAGCCAATCCGGATGTCATCGTCCTCGACCTTCAGCTTCCCGACCGCTCCGGTCTAGAGGTGTTCGAGGCGCTCCGTCAGGACGATCCACGCCGGCCGGTAATCTTCATCACCGCGCATGGGACCACGGCGTCGGCTATCGAAGCCATGAAGCAGGGGGCTTTCGATTATCTGGTGAAGCCGGTGGAGCTGGAGCGGCTGATGCAGGTGCTGGACCGGGCCTGGGAAGCGGCCCGCTTGATGCGGGTGCCCGCCATGCTGCCGGTCGAGGACGAGGCCGACCAGATCATCGGCCGATCCGCCGTCATGCAGGAAATGTGCAAGCTCATCGGACGCCTCGCCCCGCAGGATGTCAACGTGCTGATCGTCGGCGAGAGCGGCACGGGAAAGGAACTGGTCGCTCGCGCGTTGTATCACCACAGCCGACGGGCCGATCAACCTTTTTTGGCCATCAACTGTGCCGCCCTTCCCGAGACGCTGCTGGAAAGCGAACTCTTCGGCCATGAGGCGGGGGCGTTCACGGGAGCGGTCAAGCGTCGCATCGGAAAGTTTGAGCAGTGCGACGGCGGCACCCTGTTTCTCGATGAGATCGGCGACATGCCTCCCGCCGTGCAGGCGAAGATGCTTCGGATCGTGCAGGACCAGACCTTCGAGCGGGTCGGCGGCAACGAGACGGTGCGGACCAACGTCCGTTTGCTGTTCGCCACGAATCAAGATCTGGAGAAGCTGGTCGAAGAGGGAAAGTTCCGACGAGACCTCTTTTTCCGTCTGCGCAACCTGGTCATCCAGGTTCCGCCCTTGCGGGAACGGCTCGACGATGTGCCAGAACTGGCTCACTATTTTCTTTTCCGCTTCAACCGGCAACTGGGGCTGGACCTGCGTGGCTTTTCGCCGGAGGCCCTCGATCTCATGCAGCGGTACTCCTGGCCGGGCAATGTCCGGGAATTGCAGGGGGCCGTGCAACACGCCATGCTCCATGCCTCCGGACACATCATCATTCCCGAATTCCTGCCGCCTTCGATCAACCCCGCAACCGCCACGCCCACCCCGTCTACCGCTCTTCCCAAAGGCCGCTTTGACCTGGAGCAATTCATCGAAGACCTCCTGGCGACTCCGCAGCCGGGCGACCTGTACGGCCAGGTGATGCAGCGGGTGGAACGCCTGCTGTTTTCCCGGGTGCTGGCTCATACTCAAGGTCGGCAGTCCCGGGCCAGCGAAATTCTGGGCCTGAACCGCACCACGCTGCGGAACAAGCTCCGCAGCCTGGGCATGCACATCGACCGCGTCGTCTCCGAAGGAGACAATCCAGAGGCCGAGGCCGACCCGAGCGAGGCTTGAACAGTTTCTGTCCAGTCTGACCAGCCGCGCATCCGATCCCGCACTGCTTTTTTGGGGCTGTGGATCGTTCCTCCTGCAAAAACCCGCTGAAAATGGCTGTTCTTGTTTGGGTGCTCGTCTGGCACGCCGCTTGCTCAGAGATGATTCAAACTCGTTCTGCGGATCACGGCCAGGAGTGGGAAGCCATCACGTTCCTTGGGCTGGAGTCTGGCGACGGACCTGGAGGAAGGTTGATTGCGCGTGCGTGCCCACTCCTGGCTTTGTTTTTTTGAGCCAAGTCACGGGCACATCTCGACATCCACAGCGGAGCTTGAATTGACGCCATGAGTAAGCGGGAACTGCGGGATCGTCTGCGGCTGGCTTTGGGTGCGTTCGTCTTGGGGGGATTCATCGGAGCGGCGGCGGGAGCGGTCCTGGGAACGGGCTTCGGTTTGTTCCTGGGGATGCCGGAACGGGGGTTGGACGGAGCGTTGTTGGGGGCTTTGCTGGCGGGAGGCTCAGGGGCCTTGGCTGCCTGCCTGGTGCCTCCGCACCGATCCGCGACGCTTTCCCAAGCCGCAAGCGCCGGCGAGCCGGCCAGAGAGGATTCGCTGGATCCGGCCAGCGCCCCTTCCATGAGAAACTTGCAACCGCAATAGGCGGAGGTCCTGCATGATCTCAGTCATCATCCCGGCCTTGAACGAAAGCGCGACCATCGCCTCAGTGGTCCGATTCGCTCGCCGTTCCCCTGGCGTCACCCAAGTGATTGTGGTGGACGATGGGTCCATTGACGGCACGGCGGAGCAGGCTCGCGCGGCTGGGGCCGAGGTGATGACAAGCTCCCTGCTCGGCAAGGGGGCCTCCATGCGGGACGGGCTGCGTCGGGCCGTCGAACCGATCGTCGTTTACCTGGACGGCGATCTCCGGGGCCTGAGTGACGAGGCCATCCCCTTGCTGACGGGTCCCTTGCTCCGGAACGAAGCGGACTTCGTCAAGGCCTGCTTTTCCCGTAGCGGCGGACGGGTCACGACCCTGACTGCCCGTCCGCTCCTGAGCTGCTTTTTCCCGGAAGTGGCCCATCTGGATCAGCCGCTCGGCGGCATCATCGCCGTCCGCCGCGATCTTCTGGAGCAATTGACATTCGAAAGCGATTACGGCGTGGACGTGGGATTGGTCATTGACGCGGTCATGGCCGGTGCTCGACTGGCGGAAGTGGACATTGGCCGCATCGAACACGACAGCCAGCCGCTCGACGCTCTCCGACCGATGGCCTTCCAGGTGGCGTCGGTGATCCTCGACCGAGCGGCCCGTCACGGACGATTACGCGGCTCGGCCGTGGTTTCAGCCCGCGTCGGCGACCGACTCGCCCGGGCGGAATTGCACCAGGCTGGCAAACCGGTCATCGTTCCCTGGCGGCGTCTGGCCCTTTTCGACATGGATGGGACGCTGCTTCAGGGCCGCGTTGTCGTCGAACTGGCCCGCCGCTGCCGGAAGGAAGCCCAGCTTCGTCGTTTGCTCGATTCGCCGACCCTGCCGCCGGAGGTCCGCACCCGCCAGATTGCCGCCCTGTTTCGCGGGGTTCCCTACGCCGTGTTTGAACAGGTGGCTTTGGAAATGCCCCTTCACCCCGGAGCGGCAGAGACGGTCGTCGAACTGCGTCGCCGCGGCTACTGCGTCGGCATCGTCACCGACAGCTACGCCGTCGTGGCGGAGATCGTCCGGCGGCGGGTTTTCGCCGATTTTTGCGTCGGCCATCTGCTCCACTTTCAGCACCTCAGTTGCCGGGGCCGGATCACGATGGCACCCCTGATGGAGCACGACGGCGGCTGTTCGGTGCATCGGCTGTGCAAGCTGAACGTCCTGCGGCACCTTGTCGGCGTGGAAGGTCCCGCAGCGGACGGCCTGATCGCCGTCGGCGACAGCGACAATGACGTGTGTCTGCTCCAGGCCGCCGAACTGTCGTTCGCGTTCCAACCAAAAAGCGATTCCGCCGCCAAGGCAGCCCGGTTCGTGATTCACGAGGATCTTCGGGAACTGCTTCGGCTGGCGGAACCTGTTCTTCCGGCCCATGCGGCACCCGCAGATGCCCCCTGGGCCGACGCCCCGATCGTCCGACAGATCGCTTAAAGACCTTCGCGAAACCGTTCTGTAACTGGTTAGCCGATCATTTGCGGCTCGGCGGATGGCGGAAGGCCTCGGTTCGGCTTCGCAAACGAGTTCCCGCCCAGTGCAGCCAGACATCGTCGGGAACCGCATACGGACGGAACTTCTCGGCTCGGCCCTGCTCTTCGCTGTAGTACAAAGCCCGGTGCAGGCCCAATTTGCTTGCCAGGGGCGTGTCAATCAGGTTGCTCGAATCGCCCGGGCTCATCTGGAACAATACCCGCATCTCGAATTCCCGCAGGTTCTGGCGGCTCAGCGTGCGAGTGAGGTTGTTGAGCGTGTCGCACCACAGCAGGACGTGGACTCCCAGGGCCGGACCTTCCCGAAGGATGGTGGCAAACTGCTCGGCGGTGTTGGCCGCTGTGTCGCCGCTGCGGCCGAAGCTGAAATCGTCCTCGTCCCGGCGCAGGTCGCGGAATCGCTGCAAGGCATAGACGATCACATACCAGGCCGGATACTCCCGGTCAGGCTCGGCAAGACGACGAGCGACCTCGGCAGCGGCTTCCGCCACCAGCGGCCCACTCTGCCGCCACGTGGCGCTCTGAAGGGAATGCGGAAGTAAGTGGGCCAGTCGAGGGAACAACCCGGCATGGGTCGAATCCGGCAGCGTGCCATCGAGCACCAGGAACCGGGCCGGCGGAGTACCTTTCTCCCCCTCACTCGTTCTCCCCGGCTCTTCCTCAAGGAACGGCGGATGTTGCGAGGCCAGGCTTAGGATGGCCGTGGTCAGGATTCCCAACGCCGCTTCGTCGTCCTGACCGACGATCATCAGGTTGCTGCCGGACTGGGGACGAAAGACCGCCGCTGTCGGGTCCTTGATGGCGATGGCGTCGCCGAGCCAGGCCTGGAAGGCCCGTGAGCCTTTGGGCCAGTTCGGGGCCGACAAGAGCTTGTGCAGGATGGAATTCGTGGCGACGTTGGCCGGGGCGTTGCCCTCGAAGACGATCTGGTCCCGGAATCCGCCGCCGCGGAGGCGGTCGAGCTCCTGGATCTGTCGCAGGTAATGTTCACGCTGTTCGTCGGAAATCCAGACGATCTGAAACGGGCTGTTGCCCTCCACCAGACCGTTGGCGTCGTTGTAGATCGCTTCGCCGGGGCGGGACAGCAAGCGGGCGGCACTGTTGTCCTCGCTGAGAATCAGATGGGCGTCCACCTCGCTGCACTGAAGGGCGATGCGAACGGCCATCTGGTCGATGGTGCTGCGGGCCAGGGTGTACGCCCCGCCGAGCGTCTGGGAGCCGAGCAGGACGTGGATGCCGAAGGCTCGACCTTGCCGCACCAGCCGGTCCAGAAGCAAGGCCGCGTCCTGAGCGATGCGGTCATCCTCGACGAAGAACTCCTGGAATTCGTCCACGATCAGAAGAATGCGGGGCAGCGGTTTGGACGGGTCGGCTTTCCGACAGGCAGCCAGGTCCTGCGCCCCGACCTCGCGAAAGCGGTCAGCGCGACGCTTCAACTCGAAATCGAGCCGTTGCAGCACGCTCAGGCCGAACTCCCGTTCGCTCTCGATGGCGATGACCCGGGCATGGGGCAGCTCCCAGGTGGCGTAATCCTTGAACTCGACGCCCTTCTTGAAGTCCACCAGGTACAGTTCGACCTCCTCGGGACTGTACAGCAGGGCGAGATTGGTAATCAAGGCGTGCATGAGAGTCGATTTGCCGGAGCCGGTCTTGCCAGCGACCAGAACGTGCTGGGCCGTGCCGCGTCCGAGTTCCAGACGCTGCCGTTTGGTCGCCCCGGCCCGCCCTAACGGCACGCTCAGTCCCATGGTGCTGTCGCTGGTCCAATACTGCTCCGGCGGCGGAGCCACGAAGTCGAACGGCACTTCGACCCGCTTGGCCTGCTTGGCCTGCTCGCCGACCCGGTGCAGCAGGCGGGTGGTCAAGGCGTCGTCCGCCGGTTCTTCGAAGCGAAGCGGAAACCGCTCGAAATCCGCATCCCGCCAGACGAACCGGCCATCTTTCCAAACGAGTTGGACGCCGGCCTGTTCCAGTTCGGAAAGCTCGAAGCCGACCGGCATCGGTTGGCGTTCGTCGACCAGAACCAGGGTATGGACACCGCAGCGGACACCGCTGGAGGCGATGGAAACCAGTCGCCGAGCCGCTTCCACGGTGAAATTCACGGGGAAGTCGGCGACGACGACAAAGCGGAACGGCTCGGCCACTTCGCCGGCCTGTGCGTTGTACTCGGCGATGTCCCGATACTGGTTCCGCAGGTATTTCTGGATGATGGTCTCCATCTGGGCAGTGATGTCGGCCAGCCGCTGCTCGATGTGGTGCGGCTCCGTCCAGATGCGTCCGGTGATGAGCTGCTCGTCATGATCGGCCAGGTGCATGAAGGAAGCGAAGTTCTCGCCCAGACCGACCGGGTCGATGATCGTGAAGCGGACCTTGCCCGGCGGCAGGACCGTGAGCAGACGAAGCATCCAGGCCTGCATGGCCCGGATCGCCGTCTTTCTGCCGTCTTCCTGAGTCCGCAGCAGCAGCGATGCACGGTGCGGAAAAGCGACCAGGGCGGGCAAGTCGAAGGATTCAGGAAGTTCGTGCCTCAGGGCCTCATCGTCCGGCAACGCCCCGGTGATGCGGCGAAGGTCTACCTGATAACGTCCTAACTGGAAGACTTGAGGAACCTGGTCGGGAGGCCGCCAGGCGTTCCAGGTCGGTTCCGCCCAGGCCGGAAACAATCGTGCCGCTTCCTGGCGTACCCAATCGATGGCCCGTCGGATCTCTTCGGTGGAACGATGCCAGCGTTGGGCCATCGCCTGCCAGCGGGTTTCCCAATCCCGTTGCGCCTCTTCCAAGGCGTGGTCATAGGCTTCCTGAGCGGCTTGCGTGTCCGCCCGGCGTTGCTGTTCGATTGCGGCGAGGCGCTCCTGGCGATTCTGATCCAAGGCAGCGAGGTCTTCGGCATGACGCCGTTTCAACTCGGCCAGCAGCGGCGGGAAGCGCGCCTCGGCGGCAGCCGTGTCCTTGATGCGGCGGCGGGTGATCTGCTCCCGGGCCTCCTTGGCCTTGTCCGAGGCCTGGCGTAGCTCCGTGTTTCGCTTGTGCTTGACGGCCAACAACTGGGCCTCCCGTCGGGAACGGGCCATTTCCAGGTAGCGTTCCCGACACTGTTCCGCGTCGAAGAGCGTTTGCCGCAGCGCCTGGTACAGTTCATACACCTGGGAACGGGCTACCAAGTAAAGCAACGCCGCCAGACCGCTGCCGCCCAGGACGGTGGCGCACAGCAGCACGGTGGCCGTCCACACCGGATCGCCCTGGGTCAAAAACCACGCCGGCGCTGCCAGGGCCAAGGCCGTGAACAGAAATATCCAAACCAGGTTGATGCCCTTGAAGAACCGGGGAAGGAACAATCCACGGAGCCGGGCCAGCGTCTCTTCCGCCTCCGCGACCAGACCTTCCAGATGGGTCATCACTTCGTCATCGGGCGGCATGGGATGCCGGACCAGATGGATGCGGGCGTAGGCCCCCTGTTGCCGCCACTGTTTCAACAGCGACTTTCCTTCCTGCTGCATCGCCGTGATGCGTTGCAGGCTGGACTCGAATTGTCGCTCCACTTCGAGATACTGGTTCTCGGCCGCCGTCCGGGACGCCTCGTAGAGCGTGTTGATCGACCACTGGGCTTCCTTGTACTCCTGCTCGATTCGCTCCCGGGCGGTTTCGAACTCCTCGGCGATGGCCTGCATGGTTTCGCGGTACTCGGAGTCGGCAGCCCCGTACTCGGCCTGGAAGCGCTTGTTGATTTCTTCCCGTCGTTCGGCGGTTTCCTTTTCAACAGTGACGCGGGCCTGAGCGGCCTCCGTTTCGATGCGCTCCAGACGCTCGTGCAATGCCTGCTCGGCTTGCAGACGCCGCTGGGTCAGTTCTTCCTGCAACTGGCGTTCAAGGTGGGAGCGGACTCGGGATTCCTCGACCACCTGGCTCAGCAAACGCCGTTGAATTGCAATTAACGCTGGCTCGTTCATAGGAAGTTCCTGAAGAGACGCGCAGGATTCTTACGCCTGCGTTTCGTGTCCTAGTTCCTGACGCAGGGCGATCATGAGTTGACTGAGGCGGTCCATGTGTTTGGCCACGGTAAGCGTTTGATCTTCAAGCGGCCGCCAGTGCTGCTCGACAAACTGCTGGCGAACGGCGTCGGTCCACGACGGCCCCACCACGTCCCAGACCTGCCGCATGGTTTTGACCGCTTCATGGATTTGGACCAGACTCGTGTTCAGGCTCATGGCGATCCTCTTCGACCGGCTCGGTCTCAACACCGACGGTGGCGAGCGGGTCCACCTCCTCGCCCCCTCCTCGCCGCACAGAGGCTGGAACTGCGTCGGGCTGAGCTTGCGGGGCTGTCTCATTCGCGGCATTGCCTGAGGGCGGAGCAAGCCGAACGTACTCCTCCAGGACCGTGCTTTTGGCGTCCAGCCAATGCAGCGACCGTGGCAACTGAGTGTCGAGATACGCGGACAATTGTCGAGCCGGGCCTTGATAGAGAAGCACGGCACGCTGAAACTCCGGAATCGCCTTGCGAATCCGTTCGACTTTCTGCTCGGCCTGTTCGAGACGTGCCTTGGCTCGGCGATAAGCCTTCTCCTCCTCGGTCACATCCGGCTTTCGTCCGAACATGCGTTCCAGCTTTTTGTGATTGAGGGCATTGCGGGCCTGTCCAAGCAGGTCCTGGCGACGATGCACTTCCTTCTGCCACCATTTCAGTTCGTCATGGAGCCAATCCACCATGCGTTGGATGTCGGCATCGGCGGCGGTGAGCGCTTCGCGGACATCGGCCCCGAAAGCAGCCAAGGCTTCACGGATTCGCGTCAAGGCTTCCAGATCATGGACCTTGGCACTGCTGGACATGCTTCACCAGTGCGCTGAATTGCCCTGCCGAACCAATTAGCGCTGGGCCAGGTATTCCTCGATGCGCTCCGCCTTGCGAATGAGAAAGGGAATGTGCTCGGAGCAGGCCTCGACGAAGCGATTCAACGCTGCCATGGTTTGCTCGAACTCCTGGGTGAACCGTTCGTGTTCCTGGTCCCGCCAGGTGGACCCGAGATTGACCAGCTGGCCATGCAGCACTTGCATGCGGTTCTGAAGTTCGTTGTTGAATTGCTTGAGATTATGGGCGAAGCGACGCACTTCTGCCGGATCGACAATGGCTTGCGGCATGCCTGCCTCCGAGATGGTCCCCCGTTCGCAGCCTGTTTCTTTCACGTTACCCGGTGGGGGTGCTTCTGTAAACCGTTTCGCGGCGGTCTTGCGGGTGTCCATCAGGGGACATATCTTCGAGCAAAGGGGATCGGACTAGGCTGCCTACGCTGGCCCCTTCGCCGGTGTTTTGAGCCTCTCGCCGGAGGTTAAAGCTGTTTGACGAGAGGGAGTACCGCTTTTACCAGGGAAGATGCCCATCGTTGAAAGGAAGCAGTCCCGTGCCCGAGGGGCAACGCCGTGAGCATGTCGGACAGTGTCGTTTATCTACGGTGTATCAAGCCGACCTGCGGCGGGACTCGCAGCGTCACCGAGTGTGAATTCACCTGTCCGCGGTGCGGCGACTTGCTGGACGTGACCTACGATTGGCAGCGCCTTCCGGTGCCGAGGTCGCTGCGGGATTTGGAAGCGAACCGGCATCCATCCGTCGGCCGCTGGTTCCAGCGAGGCAGCCGATCTTCGGAGGCAAGTCCGCTCTTTCGACGCAGCGGCGTGTGGCGTTTCTGGGAACTGCTGCCCGTCGCTCCCCCGGAAGAGGTCCTGACCATCGGCGAAGGTCAGACGCTTCTACTGCGGGCCGACCGGGTCGGTGAATACATCGGCCTGCGCTCGGGCTGCCTGCATCTCCAGTACGAAGGGCTGAATCCCTCGGGCAGTTTCAAGGACAACGGCATGACGGCGGCCTTCACCCATGCCCGCATGGTGGGGGCTCGCCGAGCCGCCTGTGCCTCAACGGGCAACACCAGCGCCTCGTTGGCCCTGTACGCCGCTGCCACCGGTCAGATGCGGGCCATCATCTTCATCGGCTCAGGGAAAATTGCTTTTGGAAAGCTGGCTCAAGCCCTTGACCACGGAGCCTTAACCCTGCAAATCCACGGCGACTTCGATGACGCTCTGGAGCGCGTCCGACAAGCCGCCGGGCGTCTGAGCCTTTACCTGGTCAACAGCATCAATCCCTTCCGGCTTGAAGGGCAGAAGACGATCATGTACCGCGTGCTGGAAGGGCTGGAGTGGCGGATTCCCGACTGGATCGTGGTCCCCGCCGGAAATCTCGGCAACCTCAGCGCCTTCGGTAAGGCGTTCCTCGAACTTCGGGAACTGGGTTTGATCGAACGGATGCCGCGCCTCGCCGCTGTCAACGCCGCCGGGGCCGACACCCTGTACCGCCTCTGGAACGATCACCAGCTGCGTTGGCACGGTGGTGCCTGGGAAAAGGCCCGGGCCGAGAGTTATTTCCACCACCTCAAGGAAACTCAGCGGAAAGCCTCGACGATTGCCAGTGCCATCGAAATCAATCGGCCCGTCAATCTGCCCAAGGCGCTTCGCAGTCTCGAAGTGAGCGATGGCATCGTCTGCACGGTGTGCGATGAGGAGATTCTGGAAGCCAAGGCCCGGATCGGCGCGGGGGGGCTGGGCTGCGAACCGGCCAGTGCCGCCAGCGTGGCCGGGGCCCGAAAGCTGCGTCACCAGGGGGTCATCGCCGCCGATGAACTGGTGGTCTGCGTGTTGACCGGACATCCGCTCAAGGATCCCAACGTGACCGTGGCTTGTCACGGCACCGACGAGCACCTCTTCCAGGAAGTCCTCGGAAAGCGGGGCTTTGGCCGCATCGCCTCCGCCAATCCGCCTGTCAGCGTCCCGAACGATCTGGAGCGGATCATCTCAGTCATTGAAGCTCGGACGTAGGACCGGCCGGCGGCGTCAGATTTTTGCCCTTCAGGCATCGGCCAGGGCGGCGGCGAGGTCGTCGCGGAGGTCGGCCACGTCCTCGATGCCGACGCTGAGCCGCACCAGACTGTCGTCCACACCCCGCTTCACGCGGATTTCCGGGGGAATGCTGGCATGGGTCATCGTGGCCGGGTGGCAGATCAGCGACTCGACCCCGCCCAGGCTCTCGGCCAGGCTGAAGATGCGCGTATTGGTGACGAACCGCAAAGCCGCCTCCCGACCGTGCCGCAAGCGGACGCTGATCATTCCGCCGTAGTGCCGCATCTGTTTCTTGGCCAGATCGTGGCCCGGATGGCTGCGCAACCCCGGATAGTAAACCCGTTCGATGGCTGGATGGTGAACCAGCCAAAGGGCCAACTCCATCGCGTTGGCGCAGTGTCTCTCCATCCGGAGCGACAGCGTCTTGATTCCCCGCAAGGTCAACCAGGCATCGAAGGGACCGGGAACGCCACCGGCGGCATTTTGGTAAAACGTGATCGGCTGCATCAGGTCTTTCCGGCCGATGACCGCTCCGCCAACCACGTCAGAATGACCACCTAAATACTTGGTGGTGCTGTGAACGACGAGATCGGCCCCGAGCTTGAGCGGCTGCTGAAGGTAGGGGCTGGCAAAGGTGTTGTCCACTACCACCAGGGCGGCGTGCTTTTTGGCGATCTCGGCGACGGCGGCGATGTCGATGATCTGCAACAGCGGATTGGTCGGCGTCTCGATCCAGACCATGCGGGTTTTCGGAGTCATGACCGCTTCAAATCCGGCGGGGGATATGTCCTCGGTGAAGCGGGGCACCAGCCCCCAGGGATGGTAAACTTTTTCCAGAATGCGATAGGTTCCCCCGTACAGGTCCGCGGCAGCGACGACCTCATCACCGGGACGCAGCAACGCCGACAGCACCGCCGCCGTGGCCGCCAAGCCGGAGGCGAACGCCGCCGCCTGTTCGCCTTCCTCCAGACTGGCCAGACATTTCTCCAGGGCCGTTCGCGTCGGATTGGCTGTGCGGGAGTATTCGTAGCCGCGATGCCGCCCCGGGGCGATCTGGGTGAACGTGGACGTGGCATAGATCGGCACCACGGTCGCTCCCGTGGCCGGATCGGCCTCCTGGCCGATATGGATGGCCCGTGTGCTGAAACCCGCTTCGACGTGATCGCGCGGCATCGCTGCGTTCTCCATGTCCGTTTCCGGGTCGATTCCTCTGCCCCTGTCAATGGCTTGTCAGCTCTTCTTCTGCCGTTGCCGGTCCCAGTATTGCACCAGATCAATGCGGGTGATGATGTCCACGACTTTGCCCTCGCTGGTCGCCAGGACACCCGTGTGCCCGGCCAGCAGGAGCCGATACGCTTCGTCCAAGTGCGTTGAAACATCCAGTTGCGGTAGCGGTCGGGCCATGATGTCCCGCACCAGGACTTTGTTGACGTCGATGTGATCGTGCAAGGCCCTGGCCAGGGTGACCTCCTGGACGCTGCCGACCACCTCTTCGCCGTGGAACACGGGCATCTGCGAGATGCCCATCGTTTCCATGAGATCGATGGCCTTGGCCACGGTGGCATCATCCTGGATCGAAACCAGTTGCCGCGGCCCCCGAGTGCGGAGCAGATCGCCGACGGAGTAGGCAGGTTCCTCGGCCAGAACCAGACCGTTCTCGGTTAGCCAGCGGTCGTCGTAAAACTTGCTCAAGTAATTGCGGCCGGTGTCCGGGGCCAGGGCCACGATGAAGTGCTCCGGGCCGAGCCGCCGGGCATAGCGAAGCGCGGCGGCCACCGCGGTGCCGCTGGATCCGCCGACCAGCAACCCTTCCCGACGAGCCAGGGCGCGGGCCGTGTGGAACGACTCGGCGTCGCTGACCCGAATCCACTCGTCCACCATCTGGCTGTTGAAGGTCTTGGGCACGAAGTCCTCGCCGATGCCTTCGACCTTCCACGGTTTCGGCGAGCCGCCGGAAAGCACCGATCCTTCCGGGTCGGCCCCGATGATCTTGATGTCCGGGTTCTGCTCCCGCAGGTAGCGAGCCACGCCGGTGAGCGTCCCCCCGGTACCGACGCCAGCCACGAAGACCGTCACCCGGCCGTCGCTCTGCTGCCAGATTTCCGGGCCGGTGGTGCGGTAGTGGATTTCCGGATTGGCCATGTTGGTGAACTGATTGGGCCGCCAGGCTCCGGGAATCTCCCGCGCCAGCCGATCTGCCACACCGTTGTAGCTCTCCGGGGAATCCGGGGCGACGCTGGTCGGCGTGATGACGACCTCCGCCCCGTAGGCCTTGAGAAGGCTGATTTTCTCAGCACTCATCTTGTCCGGCAGGACGAAGATGCAGCGGTAGCCCTTGACCGCCGCCGCCATCGCCAGCCCGACGCCGGTGTTGCCTGCCGTCGCCTCGATGATCGTGCCCCCCGGACGCAGCCAGCCGCGCCGCTCCGCCTCCTGAATCATCGCCAGTCCGACGCGATCCTTGACGCTGCCGCCTGGATTCTGAGACTCCAGCTTGACGTAGATCTGCGGTCGCAGTCCTTCGCTGACCCGCCGCAGGCGAATCAACGGCGTGTGGCCGATGGATTGCAGGATCGTCTCATGCATCGCCGACTCTCCCCCGACCGAAGGAACGCCCCGCTGGGCCGGGACCTCTCCGCGGACGCCATTGTCGGC
>JANWWR010000111.1 GCA_025055835.1 Gemmatales bacterium
GGCAGCGGGACGGCACTTTTGATTGGCGGCTTGGCGGGGTTGACGTGGTATCTGCGACGATCCGATACGGAAACGGTTCGGGGACATGGCTGGCTGGCAGTGGCCCGCCTGGGTGCTGCCAACAGCCGCCGCCGCATCGGCCGCAGTATGCTCACCGCCGGGCTGCTCGCCAGTGCTACCTTTCTCATCATCGCGGTCGAATCGTTCCGCAAGGATTCCTCGGAAGCAGAGCAACTGGACCGGGATTCCGGCACCGGCGGGTTCACTCTCATCGCCGAAAGCGATGTCCCCATGCCGTTCGAGCCGGACTCCGCCGAAGCCTGGCGTGACTTGCTAGCCGATCTGTCCTCCGAGGAATTTGACCGCCTGGAGCAGGAGCTTCGTGGCGTCAGCATCGTGTCACTGCGACTCCGTCCTGGCGACGACGTGAGTTGCTTGAATCTTTACACTCCGCTCCAGCCCCGGATCGTCGGCGTGACAGCGAGACTGATCGAGCGCGGCGGCTTCGGCTGCAATGCTTGGGAAAAACTGGCCACGCGCACGGCGAATGGAACGGAACCGGTGCCGGTGCTGGCGGACGATCACACTGCCCAATGGGTCCTGCGAAAAGTTGTCGGCGACGTATGGACGATCACGGATGAAAGAGGTCGGACCGTGAGGGTGCAACTAGTTGGCCTCCTCCACGGCAGCATTTTCCAAAGCGAGCTGCTCCTGGCAGAACCCGACTTTCGTCGCATCTTTCCCAGCCAGGGCGGCTATCGCTTTTTCCTGATTGAAACGCCGCGGGACCAGGTCGAAAACACGGCCCAGGTCTTGGAACGACTCTTTGGAGACAGCTACGGCCTCACCGTAAACCGGACCCGCGATCGCCTCGCTGGCTTCTACGCCGTCGAGAACACTTACCTGTCCACGTTTCAGCTCTTGGGAGCTTTCGGACTCCTGCTGGGAACCTTGGGACTGGGAGTAGTGTTGTTCCGCAATGTGCTGGAACGGCGCGGGGAACTGGCCTTGCTACGAGCCGTGGGGTGGAGCATGGCCGACCTGCGCCGCCTGGTGCTGGCTGAAACCGGCTTCCTCATCGCCGCCGGTCTGCTGCTGGGTACCACGTCAGCCCTGGTGGCCGTGCTCCCCCATCTGCTCGATCGTTTATCGTCCGCTCCCTGGGCCGCCATGCTCGGCTTGGTAGCTCTGGTCGCGGTGCTCGGGCTGGCCAGCGGTCGCTTGGCGGTTGCCTTGGTCCTCCGTGCTCCGCTGTTGTCCGCCTTGAGGCGCGATTGACCGATCCACGCGTTGCTCCGGAATTCTGGCCCACGAGGAACCATCCAAATCGTAGATCACCACCGCCTGAGCGGCCCGGTCTGCCCAGGGATGCTTCATGCGATAGATCAGCACCGAATTATCCCGAGCGCTGTTGTCGATCTGGTAGATCTTGTAGCGTGACAGGTGATAGTCGGCCTTGGCATCGTCGCCCAACAGCCGATAGCACTTGTCGAGCATGAAGTGGGCGAGGCGGTCTTCCGGGTCAATCTTGAGAATGGTTTCAAACTCGTGGATTGCCTCGCGGAGCAGCTCTGCCTGTTCGGGGCTGCCGTCCTTGGCACGCTGGGCCTTGAGGTAGTAGGCATCGGCCAACTGACGGCGGACTTCCCGATCTTTGCTGAAATCGAATTTGCGTTCCGGAATGCGGGTTTCCAACACGGTGCGGAAGTCGGCGATGGCCTCGTCGAGACGGCCGTTCTGCCGGTTCAGTTCGCCCCGCAGCCATGCCGTCTTGAAGTAACCCGGCTTGACTTCACGGGCCTTCTCCAACACCTCAGCCATCTCCTGAAGCCGACCTTCCTTCAGATACAAGCGAGCCAGGTTAAGATAGGCGTCAGCCAGGTAATCACTGGGCTGGAGGCGGACGACTTCCTTGAAAGCGGCCTCGGCTTGGCGGAGCAAGCCCTTGTCGGCTCCCTCATCGCCTTGGAGCAGCAGTCCGACGCCGTAATCGTTCCACCGCATCCACAGCGGCGTCTTGTGCCGCTCGACTTTCTCCGCATCCTTGCCGCCGCGGACTTTGAGCATGACCCGATCCGAGGCGATGGTCGCGATGGGCAGTTCCGGCCCCCGCGGTCCCTGTGAACCGAGCCAGCCCAGCGGGCCTAACAGTGGATTGGCGAAGGAATCGGCTGCCAAAGCCGCGGCCAGGGGCGGTTGCCGTCGGTTGAGGAAGAAGTCCTGATAGATGCGGTCGAACTTGCGGTAGAGCAGCTTGACTTCGAGCATCACCGGCTCGACGTTGTCCCGCGGGACCTGAAGACGGTAATGAACCACATGGGACGAGCTGGGTGGAACCTGATGGACGTAGAGCGGCACGAAGATGTCCTTGGCGTTGCGGCGGTCGATGCGCCGGCCATGTCGGTCGAGCACCAGATTGTTGACGTAATACGCCCAGGGATCGCCGTAGCCGTACTCGTCGATTGCCCCGCTCTCGCCGATGACTTTGCCGCCCTGCGTGGCCCGGACATGCAGCCAGACCTCGTTGGAATCCACCGTTCCCTGCGTGAACTCATGACCCACGCCGAGGTTGCGGATGATGGTTTCGATCAGGTAGCTGTGTCCTGGCTCCAGTTCGGGCAGCGGATCGGCCAGGACGTGAAGCTTACCATCCACCTCCCCGCCTTCCCGCACGCCGAACAGATCGACGCGCATCTTGTTGTCGGCGAGGAATTCCTGGTGCAGGCGGATGACGTCGTCCTCATCGCCGATAGGCGGCAGATAGGTCTTCTTGCCGAAGTGCTTGCGCAGAGCCGGCAGAGCGGTGTTGGCCCCAAGGAACAGATGGTTCCGCAGTTTGCCGTTCCGCGTGCCGAAGTCCTTGGAATCGATGTCCGGCATGTGGCACTCAGCGCAGTTCTTGGCCACGGCTGGGTGGTGGAAGCTGCGTGAACCAAAGCCCGAGGCACCGCTGTTGTGCCAACTGTCGTAGTGATTCTGACCACGGGTCCATTTGTACGAATTGACTGGTTCGGGCAGGTGGACCTTGTGGCAGACCTGGCAAAACTCCGAAGTCCGATGGAACGGCTTCAGCATCGAGCGCTTGTGCAGGTCGGGCTTGGCCTTGACGAGATACTCGTTGACCTTCTGGAGCAGCCAGTTGTCGCTGTACTGGAATGGATAAGCGGGCGGCTCCTGGATCGTGTAATCGGCATTGCCCGTGACGCTGTTGACGTGCGTGATCGCGTGACAGCTGGTGCAGGTCAGACCAGCGTGAGCGGTCGGCTGCGTCTCGATGGACTTGTCCACCCACGGCGAACCATCGGGCGGGAGGTTCACCTCAAGGTCTTCGAAGAACCGGTCGTCGTCAAAAGCCCCGCTGAAGAATGGCACGGGGTCATGGCACCCGGCGCACCACCGCGTCGCCTGGACCTTTCTGGCTCGCAATTGCTTGAATTCCTCGGAATCGAGGGAAATGCCGCGCTCCTGGGCCATCTGCCGGGCTTCCAAATCCAAGGCCTTGCGCATGTCCAGAATGCTTTGGCGATAAGCGATGTTGTTGAACGACGAGAAATGGTGCGCAGAGTGGAACCAACCCGCGTACGCATCGGCATGGCATTTCAAGCAATACTGGTCGTTCATCAGGACGTGGGCAGGAATAAAGGCAGTTTCGTTGTTCACACCGATGGTTCGGGCCTGGGACGGGAAGAAGTATTCTTCGCCGGCTCCTTTGACACCCCACTGTCGCGGGTCTTCAAAGTGCATGTAACCAAACCCGGCCACGATCAGCACCGCAGCCGCGCCCCAGATCTTCGCCCATTTCCACTGGATCCGCGGACCGGCGTAGCGATGCAAGATGTAAAAGGCGATCACCGCAATCGGGGACAGCACATGCAGCCAGTAAATCACCTGCCCGGTCAGCGACGTGGTGCTGAAAAGTTGCCGCTGGAAGACCATGAGGACGCCAGTGCCGAGCAGCACCACGCTGGCGATGAGCAATCCGAAGCCTAGCCGCACCGCCCGGCGATTCGCCCGGCCCAGGGCTACCCGCAGATGGAGGGCAATGAAGATCACGAACGGGACCATCAGGACGATACCGACCACCAGGTGGAGCAAGAACATGTACAAGTAGAACCAGTTGCCGTGCTCCTGCCCGGTAATCCAGTTCAACGCCTTGAGGCTGACCAGATAGACGCTGTTAGCGCCCAAAACTGCGAAGAGAAAGAAAATGGCGAAAAGAACCGCCCGGAGCTTGGGCCCGACGGTCGGCTGATAGACCCGTCCACGGCGGTCGTACATCACCGCACGGGTCGGAGAGATTTCCGTGGCCATATCGGAGTTTCCCGTTTCTAACCCATTCCCTGCGGCATGAACCGCCGGGCAGGGCCACCTTTGGACTTGCAGACCAAACCTACCTCACGAAGCGATGAGCGTGCCTTGCGGCTGCGGATTACGATCCGGACAGGATAGGATCACGGGGGGGCGGAACGGGAACGTCGTCTTCATGCGAGAGATAGTGCGCTTCGACATCTTCCCAGGTCGCGGGGTAGTTCCTAATCGCTTGCTGATGGATCGCCTCAGCGATCAGGTCGTCACTTAGAGTCAACCGTGGAACCGTCGGACTGGGAACCGAGATGGGCGTATGCTGGCAACGCAGACACGGAGTCTCGGGAACCTGCTCGGGAACAGAGGTACCGGACTGAATTCGCTTCGGTTCCTTGACCGCTTCGCCGAGGAGATCCAGGGGACTAAACCCGGCCCGGCTTCCAGGAATACCCGCGGAAACCGTACCGGACGGCGCGGCATGATGACACTCTGCCCCCGCTTGACGAGCCGTCAAGCTCAGGACGATACACGCCAGAATTGCCGCAACAGCCGACCGAGACGGTTTCATGGAACCTTCCGGTGCAGATGAGGATTGGATTCATTATCCCTTCATCATTTTTGGGGTCAAGGGAAAAGTTCCGGTCGAAGGAATCCGAAATCCCGAAGATGATCACGGTACATTAACGGCCGAGACGAATGATCCAGACCTTCCCACGGCGGGTCGCCACGGCGAGATGCCGACCATCGCAAGCGAAAGCGATGCCGCTCGGAATGCCGATTTCGGTCGGTGGTCGGTGATCGGCCAGTTGCTTGCCCGTGAGGGTCTCCACAAGGTACAGTCGTCCGTCCAGTCCCAAGACCGCGGCCACTTCACCATCCGGAGAGATGCTCAAATCGATCAGCGGCTGGCCCAGGTCGAATCTGCCTGCCAAGCTTCCGTCGGAAAGATTCCAGAAACGTAGATGTTGATCGAGACTGGTTGTCGCTGCCGTGCGGCCCTCCCAGTGAACAGCCAGAGCAGTCACTTCCGCGTCGTGTTTTCCGAAACTTTTGGACTCATTTCCCTGCTCCACCTGCCAGACCCGCAGCACGCCATCCTTGCCGACGGACAAAGCCTGCTGACCTTCGGGGAGAAACTCCACCGCCTGCACCAAGCCCATACCCTCGTTCTTCAGCAATCGAACCGATGACATGTCCTCTACATTCCACAGGGAAAGCATTCCGTCGCCGCCGATCAGCATCCTCTTGCCATCGGGTGAAAAACAACCGCAGGTGGCAGCGGTGCGTGGCAATGCGCCGACCGTCAGAACTTCCTGACCGCCCTCCAGCTTGTACACCCGAACGATTCGGTCGCGTTCGACAGCCGCTGCCAGGAGGTATTGGCCGTCGGGGGAGAACGACAGCTGTCCTACGTTCTCCTGCCCGCTGCCAAAGGTCCAGGTCGGTTCGTTCGGTTCATCCTCGATGTTCCAGATGCACAATTTGCCGTTCGTCCCCGTGGCAAGCAACCGGGCATCGCCGTTGAAGGCCACGGTTCGCGTAACGGGACGACGCAGACCCGGGAGCCGATCATTTCCCAGGGTCAGGATCACGCTCCACGAGTCGCCCTGTTTGCTCAAGGGCGTTGCCTTATAGCGGTCGAGTACCGAGGGAAGATCGAGATAGGCACGAATCGCTCGGGAAGCGTAGGGCGTGCCTTGATTCCTGGAGGCAAAAGCGAGCAGGTCGCGGCGGATAGTCAGATCGTGAGGCTCGGCTCGCGCACAACGGGAAACCAGCGTCAGCCATTCTCGCTCCAGGGAAGAGCCCGGCGGGGTGGCCGCTCGATTGGGTGGTGGTTCGGTAGACGAAGATTCCGGTTTGGTCGCAGCCGGATTCGTGCCAGAACTGCTGCTTGGGCCTGCCGAATAGCCACGCACCAGAAAAAGTAACAGGCCGATGAGCGTGCCCGTCAGAACCGTGCTGGCGACGCTGATCATCAGCCACACCGCAGGGTCCCGTGACGACGAAGGGCGAACCTGATTCCGAAAAGCAACAGGAGTCTCGGCAAAACAGGCCTCACCGAGGGGAATCGTATCGCTGGGCGTTTTTTCGCTCCGCGGAGTTTGCGGAGTTGGCTCCCCGGAAGGCAGCGATTTGGCCCGGCGTTTGGGAGGGATCGGGTTTGCAGATGATTCGGGGGACGGCTCCTTGGCAGAACGGAGATCCTTGACTGCATCCGGCGAACAAAACGGTGCCAGTGCTTCGGCCACCGCCGCGGCGGAAGCTGGCCGTTCGCACGGCTCCTTGGCCATCATCCGCAGGACCAGGTCGTTCAGCTCCGGGGGGACTTCCGGTCGCAGAGCCAAAACCGGCTCCGGCATTTCCACCCGGTGCTTAATCAGTTTCTCCATCAGGGTGCCGCCTGGAAACGGAATTTTTCCGGTCAGCAGATGATAGAGCGTGCAACCGAGGCTGTAGATGTCGGCCCGGGCGTCCACCTCATGGGGCCGATAGGCCTGCTCGGGGGCGATGTAGTCTGGAGTGCCGATGACGAGGTTATCGCAAGTCACCTGAGATAACGATTCCCCAGAGGCGGACCGCTCCAAACGGGCTAAACCGAGATCGAGAATCTTGATAATACCCGGACCGGGATCGAGAGGACCGAGGGCCTGGTAGGTGTCCGTCGGACCAGAAGTTGTGGCAGGTCGGACCTCTGGTGAAGCTGTGGCATTCGGCTGTTCCGCTGCCGGCTCCGCCGCACTCGAGCGGGCCAGGAACAGATTCGATGGCTTGATGTCGCGGTGGACCAGGCCGCGTTCGTGAGCGTGTTGTAATCCCAAGGCGGCTTGGCGTATGTAATCGCAAGCGCGATGGACGGGGAATCGGCCAAGGTCCCGCAGAAGCCGGGCAAAGTCGGTTCCTTCCACGAACTCCATCGCCAGATAGTATCCGGAATTCGCTTCGCCGGCGTCGTAGGCTTGAATGATATTGGGATGCTGCAAAGCCCCGACGGCCTGCATCTCGCGATGAAAGCGGCTGACAGCCTTGGGATCGCCGATGCGTTCCTTGTGGATGATCTTGAGGGCGACGATGCGGCCGAGCTTTTGATGGCGGGCCTTGTATACCTGGCCCATCCCACCTTCGCCAAGCTGGTCAAGCAGGACGTACGCTCCGTGCCGTAAGGCGGCATGATCGCCCCGAAGCAATTTGGCGGCCTGAAAGCGGGTCAGCCAGCCACGGTTCAACAGGGTCCGCAGCAATTCCCGCGGGTCTCGGGGTCGGGGCTGCATCGCGGCCAGTTCTTGCCACTGCGCTGGCTCGAGCAACTGGAGATCTTCCAGCGCATCCACCAGGCTGGCCAGCGTCGCTTCGGGCATGCCTCTTCCGCCTCCGGACCCCTGGGCCGGTTGTTCGCTTCGGGGACTCTACAGCATAATACTTCACGCTTTGGCAATTCGCCACTTAAGCAAGCAGAGGGGGGCCTGATCACGGCGAATAGGTCGTGGCGGATCATCGGCCTGATCGCCATCTACCTTCGCTTGCAAGGCAACCCGGAGCGAATTAGGCTGAACACAGACAGTTTCACCCGTCCGTTCCCAATCGAGCCGATAGCCATGGCCACGACCGCCGAAGACATCGCCGCGCTCCAGGAAAAAGTGCGGTACCTGGAAGGACTGGTTGAATCCTACGAGCAGACCCTGCTCGACCAGGCGAATCGGCTCGAATTGGCCATGCAGGAACTGAAGCAGCAGACCAGCATCCTTCAGTCCGTGCTCAACAGCATTGGCGACGGCGTTGCGGTGATCAGTAAGGACGGTCGCTTTCTGCTTAACAATCCGGCTTCCGTCCGCATTCTGGGCATCAACGTCGGCGAGGACAATTACAAGAATTGGAGCGAGAATTACGAGTCCTATCGGGCCGACGGTCAGCCATATGATCCGAACGACCTTCCCCTGGCACGGGCCATTCGCGGCGAGGAAGTGGACGAAGCCGAAGAATTCATGCGGCACTGGAGGCGGCCGGAGGGCGTGTGGCTAAGCGTGACGGCCCGTCCACTGCGGGACGAAAAGGGACAGGTCCAGGGCGGTGTGGCCGTTTTCAGGGACGTCACCCGCCGCAAACGAACCGAACGGCATCTGGCTGCCCAGTACGCGGTGGTTCGGGTTTTGGCGGAGGCATCGACGCTGGATCAGGCGGCCCATGGGCTGGTCCGGGCTGCTTGCGAAAGCCTCGGTCTGCAATTCGGGGCCATGTGGGAAGTCCGGCAGAATCTCCTCCATTGTCTGGCCGTCTGGCCAGAGCAAGGCGAGGTCGCGGAGTTGGTTCGCCTAAGCCAATCCCCTCTAGGCTCCGATAGCCGGGGGCTGCCGGTGCAAGTTTGGAAATCCGGCCAGCCTCTGTGGATCGGAGACCTCATGGACGAAGATGGCTCGCCCCGAGCCACGGCTGCCTGGCACGCCGGGATGCGAACTGCCTTCGCCGTGCCCATCGTTTCCCGCACTGCTGTCACCGGGGTGTTGGAGTTCTACAGCGACCAAATCCGGGCCTGCGAGCCGGACTTGATTCAACTCCTCGGCTCGTTGAGCAGCCTCATCGGGCAGTTCTGCGAACGGAAGCACGCCGAAGAAGCCCTCCGGGATTCCGAGGCTCTGTTCCATTCCTTGGTCGAAACCTTACCGCTCAACATCCTTCGCAAGGACCTGCAAGGCCGTTTCATCTTCGCCAATCAGCTGTTCTGCAAGAACCTCGGCAAGCCACTTAACGAGATTCTCGGCCGAACCGACTACGACTTTTTCCCCCGTGAACTGGCCGAGAAATATCGAGCCGACGACCGCAGAGTCCTGGCCACGCAGAAGGTTTTCGAAGACATCGAAGCCCACGTCACGCCAGCCGGCGACAAGCTGTACGTCCATGTGCTGAAAGCCCCGGTCTGGGACGCCGCCGGAAAAGTGATCGGCGTGCAGGTCATCTTCTGGGATGAGACGGCCCGCAAGGTTGCGGAGGAAAAACTGCAACAGACGTTGGCAGAACTAGCTCGCTCCAACCGTGAGTTGGAATTGTTTGCCTACGTCGCCTCCCACGACCTTCAGGAACCGCTTCGCATGGTGAGCAGCTATTGCCAACTCCTTCAACGGCGGTACAAGGACAAGCTCGACGAGGACGCCAACGAGTTCATTTCCTACGCCGTGGACGGCGCGCTGCGGATGCAGACGCTGATCAATGACCTCCTGGCCTACTCCCGTGTCGGTACCCGCGGAAAGCCGCTGGTGCCCACCTCGAGCGAATCAGCGCTCATCAAGGCCATGAATAACCTCAAACTGGCCATTGAGGAAAGCGGGGCGGAAATTACGCACGATCCTTTGCCGATGGTCGTCGGCGACACTGTCCAATTGACGCAATTGTTTCAGAACCTGCTGGGCAACGCCTTGAAGTTCCGGGGTCAGGAGCCACCCCGCATTTCTGTCGGAGCCGAGCGGCAGGGCGCGTTCTGGAAGTTCTGGGTGCAGGACAACGGCATTGGCATCGACCCGGCGGACTTTGACCGCATCTTCATCATCTTTCAGCGACTGCACTCGCGGGACGAGTACCCCGGCACGGGCATCGGTTTGGCCATCTGCAAGAAGATCGTCGAACGGCACGGCGGGAAGATCTGGGTCGAGTCGGCCAAGGGGCAAGGAGCGAAATTCTTGTTCACCTTGCCGGCGGCAGAGGGTAGCGGAACATGAGCAGTATCACCCGACCGGTGGAAATTCTCCTGGTGGAAGACAATCCCGGTGACGTCCGACTGGCCGTGGAGGCCCTGCGGGAAGGCAAGGTCCATGTCAACATGAGCGTGGCTTCCGATGGGGTCGAGGCGATGGAGTTTCTTCGCCGCGAGGGACGCTTTGCCGACGCTCCCCGGCCCGACCTCATCCTCCTCGACCTGAACATGCCCCGGAAGGACGGTCGGGAGGTCCTTGCCGAACTGAAGGCTGACGACGACCTCAAACGCATTCCGGTAGTCGTTTTGACCACCTCCAAGGCGGAGGAAGACATTGTCAAAAGCTATAATTTGAACGCCAACTGCTACATCACCAAGCCGGTGGACCTGCACCAGTTCATCCACGTAGTTCGGTCCATCCACGAATTTTGGCTGACGGTGGTGAAACTGCCTCCGGAGTGACCTGGGGAGGGGTCCGCGTGCAGGCGGAAAACGATGTCATGTTTGAAGTCCTCCTCGTCGAGGACAACCCGGCCGACGCCCGGCTGACCCGGGAGGCCTTTGCGGAAACCCGCTACGGCACCCGGCTGAGCGTGGTCACCGACGGCTACGAGGCCCTGCGATTCCTCCGGCGTCTCGGGCAATATGCCGACGCTCCGCGGCCGGATTTGATTCTCCTCGATCTCAACATGCCCAAGCTCGACGGCTGTGGTCTGCTGGCCCAAATCAAACGGGATGACGATCTCCGGCGCATCCCCGTCATCATGCTGACGACCTCCGCCGCCGACAGCGACGTGTTGCGTTGCTACAATCTCCATGTCAATTCCTATGTGCCGAAGCCGCCCGATCTGGAACGTTTTTTGGATGTGGTAGCCAAGCTCAAGTACTTTTGGTTCGGCGTGGTCCGTTTGCCGCCGAAATGAGCGAGTCATCAGGACATCGCCCCTGGGTGCCGGGGCACGTTGACAGCCCATCCCCGGCTTGCCATGCTGAAGCGCAAAGCAGGAAAACGACACCGCGGTTAGCATGAGCGCCAAGCCGATCCGAGTTCTGCTCATCGAGGACAACCCGGGCGACGCCCACCTCATCCGCATTTTGTTGGAAGAAGTGGAAAATGCCACCTTTGAGGTAGAGCGCGCCGATCGGCTCACGACCGGCCTGGAACGCCTGGGCCGCGGCGGCATCGACGTCGTCCTGCTGGACCTGAGCCTCCCCGAAAGCCAGGGTTTGCCCACGCTCCTGCGGACCAAGGAAAAGGCTCCGACGGTCCCGATCATCGTCTTCACCGGACTCGACGATGAAAGCATCGCTGTCCAGGCCGTGCATGAAGGCGCGCAAGATTATCTCGTCAAGGGCCACGTCACCAGCGCCGACCTGAGCCGAGCCATTCGCTACGCCATCGAACGCAAGCAAACGGAGCTGGCCCTACAGCGGGCCACGGAGGCTGCCCAGGCCGCCAATCGGGCCAAGAGCGATTTCCTGGCCCGCATGAGTCACGAAATCCGCACCCCGATGAACGGCATCATCGGCATGACCGAACTGGTCCTGACCACGGAACTGACTAGTGAGCAGCGGGAATATCTCGAAATCGTGAAAAACTCCGCCGAGTCGCTGTTGGCGGTCATCAACGACATTCTCGACTTTTCCAAGATCGAAGTCGGCAAACTGGAACTGGAGTCTATTCCGTTCAGTCTGCGTCGCTGCCTGGAAGACGCCCTGAGTACCTTAGCCCTTCGAGCTCATCAGGCGGGGCTGGAACTGGCTTGCCACGTCGCTCCGGATGTGCCCGATGCTCTCCGCGGCGATCCGCTGCGGCTGCGGCAGGTGATCGTCAACCTCGTCGGCAACGCCATCAAGTTCACCGAGAAAGGCGAAGTGGTCGTCCAAGTCGAATTGGCTGGGTCGGAAACCGCTCCTTCCTCCAGTTCGGAGCAGCCGTTAACCTTGCATTTCGCCGTCCGAGACACGGGCATCGGCATCCCGCCTGAGAAGCAAAGCGTGATCTTCGAAGCCTTCTCCCAAGCCGACACCTCGACAACCCGTCGGCATGGCGGCACCGGGCTGGGGCTGACCATCTCGATGAAGCTGATCGAGTTGATGGGGGGACGCATCTGGGTCGAAAGCGAGGTCGGTCGCGGCAGTACGTTCCACTTTACCGCTCAATTTGTTCCGGAGCCGTTCGCCGACATTCCCATCATCGCCCCCCGCGTTCCAGAACTGGAGGGGCTTCGCGTCCTCGTGGTGGACGACAACGCCACCAACCGCCGCATCCTCTCGGAACTTCTGACCAGCTGGGGCATGAAACCGACCTCGGTGGAAGACGGGCCATTGGCCCTGGAAGCCTTGACCTCCGCCGCCGAGGCCGGGGAGCCTTATCCCCTTGTCCTCATCGACGCCAACATGCCCGGCATGGATGGATTCACCTTGGCGACACGGATTGAAAAGGACGCAAACCTGGCCGGCGCGACCGTCATGATGCTCACGTCGAGCGAACAACCGGGCGACGCCAAGCGTTGCCGGGAACTGGGAGTGGCCGCGTTTTTGACTAAGCCGGTTCGTCAGGCGGAATTGCGTCGGGCCATGTTGGAAGCGCTGAGCCGAAGCGAAACGGGTTCTCCTCGAAAGGCGACCTCGGCGGCTCAAACCCCAGCGACTTCCGTTCCCCGACCGCGACGCATCTTGCTCGCCGAAGACAGCCCAGTGAATCAGAAGTTGGCGGTTGCACTGCTGGAACGACGCGGCCATCAGGTCCGGGTGGCCCGCACTGGTCGGGAAGCCCTGACCTTGCTGGAACAGGAACCCTTCGACCTGATCCTTATGGACGTGCAAATGCCGGAAATGGACGGCTTCGAGGCCACGGAGGCCATTCGCCGTCGTGAGGCCATTCACGGCGGACATATTCCCATCATTGCCCTGACCGCTCACGCCATGAAGGGAGACCGGGAACGCTGCCTCGAAGCCGGCATGGATGCCTACCTGGCCAAGCCGATCCGCGCTCAGGAGTTGTACGATCTGATCGAGAGCATTCCTCCTGCGATTACAACCGAAACATATAGGCCGACACCCACCGTGCCCTACGAACCGCCGGTCCAGGAATCTCCTCAGCGGTCTTCCTCGTGCTCTTCTCCGCAGGGCGAACATTGCAACTGGCAACTTGGTCTGCGGCGGGTGGGCGGCGATGAGGCCCTTTTGCGCGAAATCGCCAAACTGCTCCTCGATGAGTGTCCTCGGCTGCTCAGCGAGATTCGCGCCGGAATCGCCGCTAACGATCCAGGGCGCGTCAAGCTGGCGGCGCATACGCTGAAAGGCTCTCTGGATCATGTCGGAGCGGATACCGCCCGCAGTCTCGCGGAGGAACTGGAACGCCTGGGACGCGAGCGAAATCTGTTTTCCTCCCGTGAGCTATGCTCGACTCTGGAACGGGAATGGGAGTCGCTGCGGCCTGAACTGGCCGCCTACGCTTCGCATCTGGCCAGTCAGGCTAAGGGTGCTTGACCAATGCCGGGTTAAAAGCCAAGATGAGGATGGCTGCGGAGATTGAGCCTATGCCCACAGTCCTCGTCGTTGATGACAGCGCGGTTGACCGCAAAATTGCAGGCAGCCAACTGGAAAAGCTTCAAGACGTCCGCGTCCTGGCGGCGGGCAGCGGCAACGAAGCCCTGGAGCTGATCCAGAGACACGCGCCGGACGTGGTCGTGACCGACCTCCAGATGGGCGAGATGGACGGCTTGCAGCTCGTCACGGAGATCCGCAAGAAGCACCCGCACATTCCCGTCATTTTGATGACGGCCCACGGTAGCGAGGAAATCGCCGTCGCCGCCTTGCAGCGGGGGGCTGCCAGCTACGTTCCCAAACGCAATCTTGCACAGGACCTCTGCGACACCGTGGAGAATGTCCTCAACATCGCCCAGGTCCGCAAACAACGCCAACGCCTGCTGGACTGCTGGGTCCAGTCCGAAACGCAATACCTCTTGGAAAACGATCTGACACTCATTCCTCCTCTAATTGCTCACTTGCAAGAAAAGCTCGGTCAGATCGGGCTGTGCGACGAAACCGGCATGATTCGCGTCGCCGTAGCCCTTCATGAGGCGATGGTCAACGCCATCGTCCACGGCAATTTGGAGATCAAGACGCCGCCGGGTGGCTTCGATGAGAAGACGCTTCGCCAGCTCGTGGCAGAACGCCGACAGATGGAAGCGTACCGGGATCGTCGCATCACGGTAATCGTCGAGGAGTCCCGCTCTGAAGCGGCTTACGTGATCCAGGATGAAGGCCCTGGCTTCGATCCCCACGCCGTTCCCGAGCCGTCGGCGGACAGTCTGGACCGCACTGCCGGCCGCGGCCTGCTGCTGATCCGCACCTTCATGGACGAGGTCTTTCACAACGAATCCGGCAACCAGATCACCATGATCAAGCGCCGAGACGTGTGACCTCACTCTGTCCAGGGGCGGAACGTCCTTCGAGTGGTGCTTCCGTCAAGTCTTCGTCGGCACTTCAAAGCCTTTACGGTATTCACGGCTGAGAAGCTGGTCGGCCTCCGCATCGCCGACGAATTTCTCCTGCGACGGGTCAATCCGGAGTTTACGGCCGACACGCAGCGGCAGGTTTTCGATGTCCACTTTGTTGTCTTCGAGATGAGCCAGCATCCGCTCCAGCGATTCCTTGCCTTCGGCGACATCGCGATTCTTGGCAACCGCTGGATTCACCGTCCCGAGGCGGTAACTGATATTTCCGAGGTGGCACAAGGCGCTCGAAATGTGCCCTTCCTCAATGTCCGCGGCGAGGTCAGTGAACTTACGGCTGCGGACCGCCTGGACGAAGTTGGCGTAGTGGTTGCCGCCGCCTTTGAACCGGGCCACTTCTGAACCATCCGGGGCGTACACGATGCCGGAGTCATAGCTGGGGCTGACGACGTAACCATTCGTGCCGATCCAGACGTTGCCGACTTTGGCCCCTTTGAAATCTTTGGTTGGCAGACCGCGCACCTCGAAGATCAAGGTTGCATCCTCGTAGTCGAACACGCAAACCTGCGTGTTAGCGGTTTCGCCGGCATCTTCGTAACCGAATCGACCGCCGAAGCTGAACACCGAGCGCGGCAGCGTCGTCTTGCCCAACCCCCAACGGGCCTTGTCCATCTCGTGAATGCCCTGGTTGCCGAGGTCACCGTTGCCGTAGTCCCAGAACCAGTGCCAGTCGTAGTGGAAGCGTCGCCGTGTGATCGGCTTGACCGGGGCAGGCCCAAGCCACAGGTCGTAATCCACGCCCTCGGGAACCGGCGTCTCGGTCTTCGGGCCGATGCTCGGACGCAGCTTGTAGCACAGACCGTAGGCCAGTTTCACCTCGCCGATCTTGCCCGAACGGACATAGTCGATGGTTTCCCGCATTCCCGAGTTGCTGCGGCTTTGCGTACCAGTCTGGACGATGCGCCCATGTTTACGAGCAAAATCCACGATGCGACGGCCTTCCCAGACGTTGTGGCTGACGGGTTTTTCGACATAGACATCCTTGCCCGCCTGAATCGCCCAGATGGCGGCCAAGGCGTGCCAGTGGTTCGGGGTGGCGATGGAAACGATGTCGATGTTCTTGTCGTCCATGATGCGGCGAAGGTCCTGCACGAAAACCGGCTCGACTTTCTGCCGTTCTGCCACGCGTTTGATGCCGTCGGCGGCCAATCGGCTGTCCACGTCGCAGATGTGGGTCACGATCGTGTCCGGTAACGAAGCAAACTGGGCCAGATGGCTCTTGCCCTGGCCGTTGAAGCCGATGCACGCGACCCGAAGCCGGTCGTTGGGACCCACCTTGCGAACGGGACGAACCACCTCTTCAGCTACGGCGGACGGTCCCAAGGCCGCGGCGGCAGCGGCAATTATTGACGAATGCTGGAGAAACTGGCGGCGTGAAAGCAGCGTCATGACGAGTCTCCGGGAAGGAACACTGGATGGCAGGCGAGGTCCGTCGGTCGGCGCACAGTCCGATCCCATGCTTGTTAGCATACTTTCCACAAATCCGGGTGAAAAGCAAGATTCCCAGGACCCGTGTCGCGAAGCGGTTGGAGGGGACATGCATTACGGAACAAGCGGAAGACTGACTGCGGGTTTGGGCAGCAGCTCCAATTCCGCTCCGCGACCGACGAGGTCAAGATTCGGAGAATCTGCCCCGACGATGCGAAAATCCGTGACCCGGCTTTGCGAGAAGGGCTGACCGGGAGTCGGCGCGTTGGCGAAACGCAGGCCCTGGCCAAAACCAGCCTGATCATCGGATCGGCCCCACAGTTCGCCCCAACGCTCGCTGCCGTACTTGTGAGGCATTTCCTCTCGTTGCAGAGGTTGCCATACCAGTAACGGGCCTGACACGCCATAAAAGTTCCGCTTCCCCTGCCAAGTGAAGCGGCGGCGGAGGTCTTCTTCGCTCTGCGGTCCGTCAATCCGGAGCAACGGATTTCCCAGGGCAGCCACGAAGACGCAACTGGTGGCAGACGTGACGCGAACCGGCACATGGACCGGCAGCGTGGTCGTGGCCCGCAAATGCACCAGACTATCGGTCAAATAGGCCGTCACGCGGTCCATCAACACGCTTGCCCCGTCGCTGGGCAGGCTGGCTTCAGGCCGATTGCCTTCGACGATCAGCATGGAGCCTTCCAGAGCAAGGAGAGTGTTCCGAAGGTCCAGGGTGAAGGGCCGACTGGCCCGGACAAAGACGAGTTCCCCGGCTCCCCGGACGAAGCAGTTTTCGCATTCAACCGCCGGCTGTCCCGGTCGTGGCGGTTTGTTTCCGCCCCCCATCATGCTGCCGGTCGGATCAGCCAGGGCAACCAGACTGGCCTGGGGAGCAGCGTCTTCTTCCAGCACCACGGAGCAGTTCTTGAAGCGAACCTTGCCCGTTCCGGAGACGGCGACGAGAGCCTGACTGCGGGTCGCCTCGCGCTCCCGAAGTGGTGCTAATCTCAGAGCGAGGTTCTCGAAATTCACTTCCCCATCGTGCAACCGGAACATAAGGGCTTCCCCATCACCGCCGGGAACCTGCTCGGGATTGAAAGCCAATTCAGGCCAGAACCCTTCAGCGGCGCGGATGGTGATCTTGCGACTGCCGATGTCCAACGTGCGAACCGGCAAACGTCCGCTGAGGCGAAGGACGACCACGATTTCCTGTTCCGCGTCGGCATCGCCTAGTGCGCTGGCCAGTGTCTTGTAGCTGCCCGGTTTGTTGCCTTGTCCGTCAACGGTCAATTCCCGAGGCCCAACGGTCTTTTGGGCAACTCCCGTTTCCACCGTCGGAGGAGCGCGGTACACGTCCCGGCCGAGCAAGGTTTGCGGACCGAGCCACTCTTTATTGCCCGGTCGGACGGCGGCCACCTGAGAATTGAGGCGGACGGCGGCAAGAACGTCACCTTCAGCTAACAGCTTGCGGGGATCGGGCTGTTCCCAGGGCGAAACGGCATCGGCCGTCGAACCCATGTCCTGGAAGGCCGGGCTGACGCGGGCCAACTCGGTTGGCTGGACCGCCAGAAGATCCCTTCCTCCATCATTCCGCCGAACCGCTGCCAGCGCTGGCAGGTTATGAAAGTAATTCTGAGCGCTCACCAAGCGACAATCAGCAACCTGTCCCGGACCAAGAAGCAGCCAGACAACTTCCCCGGCACCAACGGCGCGCGAAAAAACTGACCGATTTACGACGATATGACACGGCTGCTGGGAATCGACTTGCAGCCACGCTTCAGAATCCAGCAGCCAAGAGCATCTCTGGACATTGACGTTGGTGCGGATGCGATGCGGAAGCCGATCCTGTGCAGCGACCCGGATCGGTTGGGAATAGGGTCCACAGAAGCAGTCTTCGAAACTGAGGTTGGCTCCGTCTTCCAGAGCGATGAGGCGGTCTCCGCCGCGCATCACACAGCGCTTGAAAAACATGGACGGGGCGCGTTCGGAATCCTGGGTTTTCCGAGCAACTTCCAGGACCACCCGGCTACCACCGCTGCTGCTTTCACGGAATTCGCAATCCTCGAAGATCACCTGTCCGCCCAGTTGCTGAACGAGAATCTGGCTCCCGCTAAACCGAGAGCCTTCGATCTCGAACACGATGTTCCGCAAGGTGACGACCCCGCTCTGGATGACGAAGCCGATTGACGGACTTGCCGCTTCCGTCGAAGCGGGTCCGTCGGACAAACCGGAGCGAAGACGGATGACGGGACGTTGATCGCCTGCCCCTTCCAGGGTGAAGTCCCCGTCTGAAAAAATCACCGAGCCGTCGGGTTGCCGACGTCCCCCCGAAAATTCGTAGAAGCCGCTTGCAAGCCGCACCGTGCGGATTCGCCGGGGGACGATGGCTTGAGCAAGTTCGGTGGCGGTCCGGACCGTGACCACGTCGGCCTCCAGGGACGGATCCAACGGCCGGGCGACCAGGCCGGTTCCGTTCCGGGAGGGGTTCGACGTCGGGGCGGGAGGCGGCTCCGGCTCCTTTCTTGGTGAATCTCCCAAAGGAATCGGCGGCGGAGGGAGCGTGGGACTCAGATCGGTTTCCAGAACCGGACCCAAGATGCCGACGATCACGACCAGCGCAGCTAGACCCGCAGCCAGGGTCCACCACGGGCGGGATGCCGGGGGACGCGGGAGGATACTTTCCAACGGCACCGGGGCAATCACCGAGGCGGTTGCCTGATTGCCTCCCAAATGGGCCGCCACGGCGGAGAGGTGCTCAACCAGCTCCGCAGGATGCTGATAGCGGTCCTGCGGATTCTTCGCCATCATCTTCGACAGGATCGCTGCCAGAGCATCGGGGATTTCAGGGTTGATCTGCCGCGGGTCAAGGGGCAGTTCGCTCTGATGGAACTGGAGCTTGCGGGCAGCCGTCCCATCGGGAACCGGAGGAACACCGGTCAGCATGTGGTAGAACGTGCATCCGAGCGAGTAGATGTCGCTGCGACAATCGGCCTGACGGGGCTCAATGGCCTGCTCTGGGGAGATGTAGTCAAAGGTTCCCAGGGTGGTGCCGGACTGGGTCAGCCCCTCGCCGGGGCTTACATCGGTACTCCGAGCTAAACCCATGTCAACAAGCTTGGCTCGACCATCAGCCCTGACGATGATGTTGGATGGCTTGATGTCCCGGTGAACCACACCGCGATCCGCCGCGTGAGCCAGTCCCTGGGCTATTTGCAGTACGTAATTGACCGCTTGCGGCAGGGGAATGCGGCCGTGTTCGTCAATCAATTCCTTGAGGTTTTTCCCCTCGACAAACTCGAAGGCAATGAAATGCAGTCCCTGATCCCGCCCGAAGTAGTACACCCGAGCGATGTTTTCGTGGTCCAGCCGAGCGGCAGCACGGGCTTCGTTTTCGAATCGTTTGATGTTTTCCGGTTCATTGGCGGTGTCCGGGGGAAGAACCTTGAGAGCGACCTGACGGTCGAGCAAAGTATCTCGCGCTCGGATGACCGCAGCCATGCCCCCGACGCCGATCGGCTCAATAAGTTCGAAATGGGCCAGCCGCTGGCCGCGGATGAGTTCGGCGTGAGCGGCACGGCTGGAGGGGGGGGCGTGCAGCGTCTTGCTGATGACCGTCGGCGCATCATCGCGGTCGGCGGGGGCCGGATCCGTGGCGTTCGACTGCGGTTTCGGAGTCTGCTCCGACATGTCCACCTCCATGAAGCCCGACGGCCCCCCCGGTTCTGGTGACGAGATAACCCGCCACCTCACGGGCGGCACTCAGCGTCGCCCTTGTCTCTTTGGACGCACCTGCTGCGCCGCTTGCTCCGGCATCCAATTCCAGAAGGACGGGATGTCGGCAAGTCCTTGCCGGCGTTACTGCTTCGGTCACGGACCGCTGGGGAAAATGGACAGCCGACCTGCCAGGTCACCGCAGCTCGGAATCCCAGGCTGAGCCCATTTCCCAAGCCGATCATGCGGGTTGAGATTGGAAAAAGTCATGCCCCCTGAGTATGCCAAACCCCGCTAAAAGTGTCAACGGTCTAAACTCGTCGGATAACGCCGGGGCTTGGGCTTGGCGTAGGGCGCGCGGTTTGGCTACGATAGGGAAGAATGTGTGAAGCATGGCCTGGCGCTGGCCAGGGCGGAAGCGACGAGGAAGCCATGAATCGACCGATTCTCCTGCTCTTGGGATGGGTGCTGGCGGGCCTGGGCGGAGCCGCTTGCGTCTGGGCGGACGAGCCGGACCAGACCCGTAAGGCTCTCCAGGAAGTCAGCGAGACGGTCGGCGAGAAGCTCATCGCCCAGCGGATCGCCGCCTTGCGGCAGAACCCCGACAAGGCCCGGGAGCTGATCCGTCTGGGGGCCAAGCTGGCCCGGGAAAATGCCCCACCGCTGAACTTCACAAGTGCCTACATCCTCGCCTCGGCCGCTCGCGAACTGAAGGACGTAGGCTCCGCACAGGCCCTGCTGACCTTCTGCGCCGAAAAGGCGGCTGCACTCAAGAGCGAGCGCAAATCCGCCTTGGCTTTTCTGCTTCATCTGGTCTTGCTGGTGGAAAACCGCGAGACGGAAGCTGCCCACAAGCTGGT
>JANWWR010000117.1 GCA_025055835.1 Gemmatales bacterium
TGTGGACGAAGCCTTGCTCGAGGGCATGACTCTCCCAGCCGTCACTCGGTATGCTTTGCCCCTTTATCGGGAATTGCCCCCGGCCCTTCGGTCGGACGAGCGGATCAAGGAACTGGCGTTGCGGATCGTGGGTGATAAGCCACGCGGCTGGAAACAAATCAAGGCCGTCGAGGAATACCTGCGGAACGAATACATCCATGTCCGTGATTTCAAGGTGCCGGAAGACCGCGACGATCCGGTGCCGTGGTTTCTCTTCGACTCCAAGACCGGACCGGATTACCTCTTTGCCGCTGCTGCCTGCGTGCTTTTGCGGCAGTTGAACTACCCTGCTCGGGTCGTCAGCGGCTTTTACGTTGATCCAGCGGATCACGACCCGGAGTCCGGGCAGGTTTCAGTCCGCCCCGACGACATTCATTTCTGGACGGAAATCTTGCTGCCGGGCGACGAGTGGGTGGTTGTCGAGCCTACCCCCGGTTACGAAAAGCTGCCGGCATCACCCGATCTCCTTGGACGCTTGGCTCTGATCGCAGCCGCGATCGGTCGTTGGCTTGTGGACAACTTGGCGACAGTGCTTCTCGCGGTGCTTGCCGCGGCGCTCGTTGTTTGGCAACGACGACGGCTGCTTGCAGGCCTTTACTGGCTGCGATGGCGACTAAGCTATGGTGGTCCGTGGCGGCGACGGGTCATGAGCACGCTGCGGCTCTTGGAGGCATGGGCTGGTCTCGAAGGACAGCGGCGACCGGTTGGTTGGACGCCACTGCGATGGTATGAAAGGCATCTGCGGAGTCGAGTCCCCGAAGCGGCGACCTTCTTTCGCTTAATTCCCCTGGCGGCTTACAGCACTTTCCCATGCGTGCTGCCGGAAGAGTTCGCAGATCGCCAGTGCAAGACCGCAGTGCGAGCCTTTTGGGCATCGAGAAAACCCGGTTCGGAAGAGGCACGGCATGATTGATTCCCTGGCTCGGTTTGAAGACGTTCCTTTGCATTCGGGCGTCTCATCGACGGAGGCCGTGGACCGGCTCCGCCAACGGCTCAACACCGCCCTGCGTGGCAAGGCGGGGGTCGTCGAAAACGTCCTCATCTGTCTGTTGGCTCGCGGCCACTTGCTGCTCGAAGACCTGCCCGGTCTGGGCAAGACGACCTTGGCCAAGGCCCTTGCTTCTGGCATCGGCGGACGCTTCGCCCGTATCCAATGCACGCCGGACCTGCTTCCCGGCGACATCACCGGCTTCAACATTTTCAATCAGAAATCGCGGGAATTCGAGTTTCTGCCCGGCCCGGTCTTCGCCGATGTCCTCCTGGCCGACGAGATCAACCGAGCCACGCCCCGGACTCAGAGCGCTCTCTTGGAAGCGATGGCTGAGGGCCAGGTCACGGTGGACAACGTCTGTCACAAACTGTCCGAGTCCTTCTTCGTCATCGCCACGCAAAACCCCGTGGAGCATCACGGAACCTATCCGCTGCCCGAAGCCCAGTTGGACCGCTTCACGATGAAGCTATCCATCGGCTACCCCGATCCCGAACACGAGCGGGAAATGCTTCAAGCGGCGGTAGGGGTTTCCGAAGAAGAAAGGCTGGAGCAAAGCCCGGTGTTGTGCCTGGCTTCGCTACGCTCCTTTCAGCGGCGGGTGGCCCGCACCACGGTACATCCCCGGGTCAGCGAATACCTTGTCGCCTTGGCTCAGGCAACGAGACGGCATCGCGACGTGCCTTTGGGCCTGAGTCCGCGCGGCTTGCTGCTGTGGCAACGCTGTGCTCAGGCGCGGGCTTTCCTGTCCGAGCGGGAGTTCGTCACGCCCGATGATGTGCAGGATGTGGCCGAACCAGTTCTAAGTGTCCGGCTGGGCTTGGATCAGGCTGCCTCCGTCAAGATCATCCGTGAAATTCTCGAATCCGTTCCCGTGCCGGTTTACGACCGCTTGTAATATCCGACCTGCCTTGCATTTGGAGCGCCTCAATCATGCTCGATACGATCGTGGCCTTGTTCTGGGGGGCCGTCCTCCGCGTCGGACAGGCCGTCATCGAGGCATCTCCCTTTGTTCTCACCGGGCTTATCGTGGCGGGTGTCTTCCGCCGCATTCTGGGACGCAGCCGGGTCTTTCGGCTGTTCGGCGGCAATACCTGGAAGGGGCTGCCGCTGGCCTGGGTGCTCGGCATGCTGCTTCCCGTCTGCTCCCTGGGGGCGTTTCCAATTCTGCGAGAACTCCGCAAAGCAGGTCTGGCTGGCGGAACCATTCTCGCCTTCGCTCTTTCGATGCCGCTGTTCAACCCGCTTTCTGTCCTCTATGGCCTCACGCTCTCTGAGCCGGTGGTCATTTTCTGTTTCGTGCTGGCGTCCTTGGTCGTCGTCACCCTCGCCGGCATGATTTGGGACCGCATCTTTCCGGCAAGTGCTTCGCCGACGGAAGAACTGCCGCCGGTTGCCCCAGGGCTTCGCCGCATGTTCGCCATTCTCGTCGCCGCTGCTGAGGAAGCCGCCGGTCCCACCCTGCTCTACATCGCTATCGGTCTGGCCGGTGTCGCCCTGCTGAGCGTGGTGCTGCCCCACGGCATCTTGCAGCACACGATGGCCCACAATGACCCGACGTCACCGCTTCTGATGTCCGCCGTGGCCTTGCCCGTGTACGACTCCCCGCTGCGGGTGATGATGCAGATCGGCCTGATGTTCGATCACGGCAACTCGGTCGGAGCGGCCCTGGTGCTGCTGATCCTGGGAGCGGGAGTACAGTTGGGAACAGTGGCGTGGGTGACGAAGCAATTGGGATGGAGACCGGCCCTGGCGTGGTTTGGCATCATCGCCGCCGTCACCGTCGGCTTGGCCTACGCCCTCGAAAAACCCCTCTTCGACGAGGGAGCAACCATCGAGGACCACACCCACGCCTTCGACGAGTTCACCGCCCCGGCCCTGGGTGGTTCGGTGGCCGAGTTGCCTTCGTTTGTCCTCGGAAAGCTCAACGACGACCTGGATCCGTGGGAACTATTGAGCCTCATCGCCTTGGGTGTTCTCGTACTCGGCGGCGTGGCGGTTCGGCGGCTGGAGCGGTTCTGGTCGCTTAATGCCTGGCTGGAGCGTACCCCGCCGGCCCTTCCTGACGTGCCCCTGCCCTTCTGGAACCGACCGCTGCCCGGCAGTGTGCTGGGCACGGTTGCCCTTGTCGGGCTGATCGTTTTCAGCATTTACGGATGCTACTTGTACTACCCCGCACCGGAAGAAGCCTTTGAACTGACTCGCCCGATCAAAGTCAACACGCTCATGGCCATCAAACTGGGCCAGCGAGATCAGGCCCGCCGGGGAATCCGCCTTTGGGACGACATGATTCGCAAGACCGAAGTCGGCGTTTACCTCCGCTACGGACGGGTAAATGCCGAGGTACAATGGGAAGCCGCCTCTCTGCGGGAAGTCTTGGAGGAAGCCTACGACGGCTTTGAACGCCAAGCCTGGACGCAGGAACTCGGCGACCGGTGGTTTTATAACGCCAGCAAGGGAGCAGACCGCTTTCGCCGAGCCGTCCTCCGGCAAGTTGGCAAATCCGTTCAATGAATCATTCTCACTCTCGCATAATTGTGCAGTAGTTTGGATCGCAATTCTAACAGCAATGAATCGTAAAGCAAGTTGCGGTTTAAGCGGTGGTATAGTTTTAATTTCGTCAGGATTTAAAAGGATGCGCGCAGCCTGTTGCCTCCGTGTCTAGAGTCTGCTCTATAGAACAAAGGCAACTTTTGGGGGTGTCCGGTGGCCGTACAACACTTGCTCCAGGAACTGGCCCGACAGGTGCGGGAAAGGACGATGCAGCTGCTGGCGGCGGCACCGGCCGAGGCACTCCTCTGGTCGCCGCCCGGAACGCAGAACCATATCCTCTGGCACGCTGGGCATGCCGTCTGGCTCATGGACGTTCTCGGCGTTGAAATATTAACCGGACGAAGTGAATTGCCTGCCGGCTGGGCAGAAATCTTCGGCATGAACTGCCGTCCACCTTCTGTCACGAGGAACTGGCCGAGCCGGACTGCCATCCTTGACCGTCTTCGATCCCAGCTTCACCGCTATTTGACCATTCTGGATCATCTTCCTGACGATCAGCCGCCGTTGCCTGAGGACCCCGTCGCCGCTCGCAGAAGTGTCGTTGGCCGCTTGCTGCACGGCCTGCACGACGAAGCCTGCCACAGCGGCGAGATGTATCTGCTGTTGAAGGCCTACCGAGGCGGTTCGCGATCGTGACTGCCCTTTCACCCGGTTTCCTGTTAACCGCACGCCAGCCGTCCGGTTACTTGCGATGAATCCGGATTCCGGCTACGATGCGGAAGACGCTCGCATGACCAAGGAAGACTCCCGTCCCGATGTCGTAAGGAAGGACAGGAACGTGTTCCGCGTTCGGCTCGTCGGTCCGGTACTTTTCTACGACATGGTCCGTCTCGGCAGACGAAGCCGTTATTTCGTCATCCGGGCGGTCTATCTGCTTGTACTCCTGTTGTTCCTGTATTTCCTTCAGCAGCGGACCTACTACCAACTGGCGACGATGGGTCCGCAAGGCGTTACGCAGATTTTCGCGGAGTTCGGCGAGCGGTTTTTCTTTTATTACACGCTCATCCAGTTCTTGACGGTCCTGGCCGTCACTCCCGCACTCGTTGCCGGGACCATTGCCGAGGAAAAAGAGCGGCGGACTCTGGAATACCTGTTGGCGACCGATCTGACCAATCGCGAGATCGTTCTGGGCAAACTGTTTTCCCGTTTGGCCCTCTTATTGCTGTTTCTATTGGCCGGCCTGCCGGTGCTCAGTCTGTCGCTGCTGTTCGGCGGCATCTCTCCGGACCTCATGGTGTGCAGTGGTCTGGCGACGCTGGTAACGCTGCTGTCCGTGGCGGCGGTAAGTCTGTTCATATCCGTGTATGTTCGGCGAGTCCGTGACGCCGTTTTGCTTTCGTATTTAAGTATCCTGGGCTTTTTCGTCCTGTGGCTGTTTCTTGAGGGAGTCCGCCTGTTTATCGAACTGGACGGGAAAAGCACGCCAGCCAGTCTGGGAGCCACCGCCGTCGTAACAGTCTTCCGATGGGGCAATCCGTTTTACGCCCTGTACGAGCTATACTCCCACGTTCAAAGAGTAGGAACGATTAACGCCAAAGCATATGAATTGCTCGCGAAGTATGCAGGGTTTCATGGTGTCATCATCGTGTTAGCCCTGGCCCTGGCCCTCGCCCTTGTGCGTTGGCTTTACGTTACGCAGATTCTGGAAGCGAAGCAGCCCAAAAGTCGGTCCAAAGCGATCAAGCCGGTCTGGGTGCCACGCAAGGACGGGCATGCGGATCAGCCTGCCGGGTTTGTCGAGCCGAGTGAAAGTCAACGGGCCAAAGCTTCCCGAAGCAGGCCGCCTGTGTGGGACGACTGCATGATGTGGAAGGAATTATTTGTCGAGCGAAGCTTGAAGGTGGGCATCCTCGGCGAAGTGCTGTTGTCCTATTTTGCCCTGGCGTTAATGTTTCCGATTTTGATTGCTGTCGGCGTAGCTCTCTTGAATGCCTTGTCCGGAACGGGCTGGGTCGAAGAGTCGCAGTTGGCGGTGAACTACGGCGTTCGCTGGTCTGGAATGCTGGTGGCCGCCCTTGTCTATATCGGGGTGGCGACGCGGGCGTGCAACAGCATCACGTCCGAGCGTGATCGCAATACCTTAGAAAGCCTGCTGTCCACGCCTTTGGACCTGGGAGAGATCCTTTTCGCCAAATGGATTGGCAGTCTTTACGGAGCCAGATTTCTGTTCGGTCTGCTGGCTTTAATCTGGCTCCTTGGACTGATCAGCGGAGGACTGCACGTGCTGGCCGCGCTGCCGACGGTCGTGACCGTGGCAGTCCTGGCTTCCTTCAGCGCCTCTTTGGGAATGTACCTCGGCCTTCGCATCCGGAACGGGTTATTAGCTCAACTCTCCGTGGTGATGTTAATCCTGTGTCTGGGAACGGCTTCTTGGGGTGCCGCCTATGTGATCACGGATGAGACCTTCAGAGATCCGTACCGCCATCCCTATTCCTACCTCGCTGTCGTCTTACGCTCTATTTCGCCGTTTTACCTCACCGAGTTCATTCCCTTTTGTGGGAGCGACCTGAGGGCCGGTGACTTTGATGACCAGCGACGCTGGTATCGGGAGGACTTTGTATTGCACAACACCACCCGCTATCTTCATGCAGGGCAGCTCGGCTTCGTCTTTCTTTTCCTGAGCCTATATGGCTTGGCGGCGCTGGTTCTGTGGTCGCGATCCGTCCTGCTCTTCGCACGGACCAGCGGCCGAACCCGAAGCGGGCCAGATCGCTCAAAGCCGCCTGCCCTTCCGCGAAGCCAGGTCGCGAAAGCCCCAGCAGCCGTTGCCTGAGTCAGTTCCGCTTGACGAGCAACTGATCGACGATGGTCCCGGCCAAAAGCACGAGACCGATCAAAACGTATTCCAGGTCGTTCGAGATGCCGCCGAAAATGATGATCTGCTTGATGAGCGGCAGCAACGCGGCCCCAAGAAGCATACCTAAAACGCTGCCTTCGCCGCCCCGCAGACTGCATCCGCCGATCACTGCCCCGGTAATGGCGTAAAGCTCAAGCAAAGCCCCGGCGCTGGTCGGCGTCGCCGTCTGATTGTCGAGGATGTACAGCAATCCGCCCAGTCCCGCGCACGTCGAACAAATAACGTACGCCAGGATTTTGCAGCGGTCGATGGCCACACCGGCATAGCGTGCGGCTTGCTCGTTGTAGCCGATGGCGAAAATATGTCGGCCAAAGACGCTCCAATGCACGAGGACGGCCAGGATCGCGGCCAGCACTAACAACAGAATCAAGACCTGGGGCACGCCCAGCGGACTGCCGCCGAAGAGCCAATAGCGGAGGTTTTCTACAGCGGGTTTGAATTCGCTGGGAACCTGACCCAGCCCCGGACTCCCCTGGGGACTGAGCCACCGGGCCAGACCGCGAAACACGAAGAGACCACAGAGCGTGACCAGGAATGGCTGCAAACGCAGTTTCGTGACCAGGACGCCATTGGCGATGCCGATGCCGCTGCCCATCAAGACCACAAGCAAAGCCGCCAGGTAAGGATGAAAGCCTTGCCGGGCCAGCATGACGAAGCTGACGGCCCCCAGGGCGACCACGGAGCCGATGGACAAATCAATGCCGCCGCTGATGATCAGCACGCCGACGCCCAGCGTCAACACGCCGTAAAAGCCCAGCCGATTGGCAATGGTCATCTGATTGTCCCAGGACCGGGCTTTGGGGTCCGAGGCAAGCAAAACGGCATACAACACGGCCACCATGACAATGACGCCGAAGGTGCGATAACCGGCCACCCGACTGAACCCGGAAACGATGTTGTTCATGACTTGTGCCTGCATTCACTGCCCGTTGGCTCAGGATGGCTCCGGCCATTCACGGGTGGTTCCTCCAGTTGCCAGATGCATGACGGCCTCTTCGGTCAGGCGGGCACGGGGCAATTCCCCGGCGAGACGGCCCTGATGCAGAACCAGAACGCGATCACTCATGGCCAGCACCTCCTCAAGGTCGCTGGAGATCATAAGCACGGCGGAACCTTGCCCGGCTAGTTGGTCCATGAGAGCGTAGATTTCGGCTTTGGCTCCGACGTCCACGCCGCGCGTCGGTTCATCGAAGATGAGCACCCGCGGCGTCTGGGCCAGCCATTTGCCGACCACGACTTTCTGCTGATTTCCCCCCGAAAGCAGACCGACCTTCTGCCACAAGCTCGGTGTCCGAATCCGCAGCCGGTCCACCAATCCCTTCGCCAGGTGGCGTTCCTTGCTCCGTTGCACCAAGCCGCCGAGAGCAAGTTCGGAAAGGTTCGGCAAACTGAGATTGAAGGCGACCGATTCCTGCAAAACCAGTCCGTGCAGACGGCGATCCTCGGGAATCAGCACCAACCCGGCCGCCATAGCACGCTTGGGCGACACGGCTTTGCCATTGCCTGCCAGCAGATCGCCGTCGATCAGCACCTGCCCCGCTGTCAGCCGGCGGATGCCGAACAGGGCCTCGGCCAGTTCCGTGCGACCAGCCCCGACCAGCCCGGCCATGCCAACGATCTCGCCCGCCCGCAGTTGAAAAGAGATCGGCTCGTCAGGACCGCCCTGATAGCGAACGTCCCGCACCTCCAGGCGGATCGAAGCATCGGCCCTGGTGCCGTGGGTCCTGGGGTAAAACTGCTTCAGATCCCGTCCGACCATGAGTCGGACCAATGACGCGTGATTGATTTCGTGTCGGGCCAGTTCGCCGGCATTCTTTCCGTCGCGCAGAACGACGGCCCGATCCGCCACCCGCTCGACCTCGAAAAGCCGATGCGAGATGTACACCACGGCGACGCCGGCCCGCTTGAGATCGAAGACGACTTCGTACAGGCGGTCGGTTTCGGATTGGGACAGGCTCGAGGTCGGCTCATCCATGATCAGGATGCGGGCATCCAGCGAAAGTGCCCGGGCGATTTCCACGAGTTGTTTTTGTCCCGGCTTCAGATTGCCCACCGCGGTGTTTGGTGACAGGTTCAGGCCGACGCGAGCCAACAGCCGCTCGGTCTCCCCATTCATGGTGCGACTGTCGAGGACACCCCAGAGTCCGGGCAGCCACTTTTCCCGACCGAGAAAGATGTTCGCGGCGATGCTGAGGTTTTCGGCAAGATTCAGTTCTTGATGAATGAGGCTGATGCCGAGCCGCTGCGCAGCGACGACGCTGGGCAACTGCACAGGCCGACCGTCGAGGAAAATCTCCCCGGCATCCGGCGTGTAAATGCCGCCGAGGATTTTCATCAGGGTCGATTTGCCGGCTCCGTTTTCGCCAACAACCGCGAGGACCTCGCCCGCATCGAGGCGCAAAGAAACCTGGTCCAAGGCCCGGACGCCCGGAAACTGCTTGCAGATGCCACGGACTTCCAGAAGCGGGGGTCCAGCCAAGTCAGCCCTTCCCGGTCAGTCTTCTCAATTCCTGGCGAAACTCCTCGACCGCTTCCCGGGGCGGTTCTCCGTCCTTGGCCGGTCCGGCCTCCTTCATGATGATGCGATAGGGAACGTATTGTTGCGGGTTGAGCGTCCTGGCGGCGTCGGGATTGCGGACCAGTTCGGCCATGGTCTTGACCGATTGGTAGCCGAACAGGAACGGCTGCTGTACGACGGTGGCGTAGATTTCCCCGTCACGGATGCCGTCCAGCGTCGCTTCCATCTCATCGAAGGCGACTACCTTGACCTTGCCGACCTTGTTCCGATCGCGCAGAGCCGACAGGATCGCCGGTGGATTGTAGGCCCACAGTCCAACCATGCACACATTCGGTTCATCGGCCAGTTCCGTGAGACAGTTGACGGCGTTTTCCTTGGCCCGACCCGCTCCTTCGGGCTGATCCAGATAGGTGCGATTGTGGAAGCGGTACTTGCCGTGGACCTCGCCATCGGGGGAAGGCGTGAAGTTGTTCGGATCAGGTGGCGCAGGCCGACCAGCGATTTCGTCAATCACTCCCTGACGCCGCTGCCGGGCGTTAAGTGCTTCCATCTGGCCGACAAACATGGCAATGACCCCCCCTTCCGGCATGACCTCCTTGATGAGCTTGCCGACAGCCCTGCCTGCCGAGTAGTTGTCCGTGCCGATATAGGCGAGACGCTTGGAATTGGGAGCGTCGTTATCCACGGCCAGGAGCTTGACCTTGGAAGCGATCTCGTTGAGGTAATCGGTTTGATTGACCGGATCAATGACGCTGACGGCAATGGCCTCCACGCCCTGATTGATGAGCGTGTCAATGATCTCCTTCTGCACCGCCGAGTCCCCCTGGCTCGGACGGCGGAAGATGACCTCGACCCCGGTTTCGGCCTCGGCCTTGCGACAGCCGGCTTCGACAATGGTCCAGAACTCCTCCGGGTTGTTGGTCACGAAGGCGACCTTGGGTCTCTTGGCCGCCGTGCTGGTGCCGCCGGTCCCACGCGTGCCGCAACTCAGGGTCATGACACAGACCCCGGCCAGCAACACCAACCCGACATTTCGCAGAGTCATCGTCGTCCATCTCCCGGCTGTTTCAGGCTCGGATCTCAGGCTCCGAGATTACACGGGTCCCATTTCGGAAGCTAATCGGCATCCCAGCCGCGGTCAAGGATTTCTCCACTGCCAGCGGAGACGCTCCCTGTTGAAGCGAAAGGGCGGTCGTTATACTGCTCTGTTGGCACACGTCGGCCGACGGTTAGCGTGGAAGTGTCACCATGCGGAATCCTGTCCTCGCTCTCGATCTGCGCTTGTCAGGCCGGAGGGGGCGCTTCCTTTGGCTGCGCTTCGGATACGGACTGTGGTTGACAATTCTTCTGGGAGTCTCTGGCAGTCTGTGGCTCGAGTGGCCGGTCGCTCCGCCGCCCGGTTGGAAGGCTCACGAAACGGCCTGTCTGTTCATGCAGATCTTTCTCGTACAGCATTTCCTCATTCTGACTGTCGCCGTGCCTGCTTACTTCTGCGGTGCAATCACCGAGGAAAAGGAGAATGGGACGTTGGTCTTGCTGATGACCACGGAAACTTCACCGTGGGGCATCGTGCTGGGCAAATTCGCGTCCCGCTTGGCTCAAGTCATGGGCCTGATGATCGTCGGTCTGCCGATATTCTGCCTTGTGGGGATGTATTTCAATCTCATCACCTGGGTGACGGTCCTCGCTTTCATTGGCTTGTCGCTGGTCATAGCCTTCGGCCTGGGCGGATTCAGCCTGTGGCAATCGGTACGAGCGGCGGAAACCCGCATCGCCGCCGTCCGAATCTATTTCGTCCTGGCGGTCGTCCTCGTACTTAGCCTTGCTTACTACCATTTGGGCGTGCCGTTTCTGATCCAAGTCTTCTGGCGCCATCCGCCGATCTGTCATGCCCTCGTGGCTTCGGGACAAGCACTGCTCCATTTTGACCCGGTTTCGATTCTCGAACCCACGTGGAACCCTCCCGAACTTGAGAGAATGCGACAAACGCTGCTTGTCCCTTGTGCGTCCTGGTTCGCCGTCGGGTTGATCTTCTCGATCTGGTCGGCGTTGATTCTGCGGAAGGCGGCGCTGCATCCACTTGATGCTCAGCAGGATCGGCGAGGCCAGGGACCAAAGCGCGAGCCGGTGCCGGAGGACCAACCCATCTGCTGGCGGGAGACGCTGCGTCGTCGTCATTGGCCGCACTGGATCGCGGCAGCAGTGTTGGCCGTCGCCGCCACGGAAGCCCACCATCAGGTCATTTACGAAGAAAACCTCTGGCTCCTGACGCCAATCTGGGCCGTGGCCGCCGCTCTGGTCAGCCTGCCGGTCATTCTGCGGGCTTCTGGTTCCATCACGGGTGAACGCAATCGCAAAACCTGGGAATCCATCCTGGCGACACCCTTCGAAGGCTGGCAGTTGGTCGTCGAGAAACGTCGCGGAGCGCTGCTTCGCTACACGCCCTACTTCGTCGCCTTCGTCATCCCTGCCCTGATCGTGCCGTCAATCATGGGCTTCAAGGCGGTCCTTTGGGCGCTGACGATGCTGCTGCTTTGGGGCATGGTGGTGTTCTACATGGCTTCCACCGGCGTATGGTGCTCAGCCTTCTCGACTAGCTCGTGGCGGAGTGTCGTGGCGACAATAGGCCGAGGTTTCGGATTCTTCCTCGCCATTGCCACAATGGTCGGGCTGTTTTACTTGGCGGTCGCTTGCCTGTTCTCCCCCATCATCAGCGTCATCGTCAACTTTACAGGCTCCGAGGAATTCGCGGAGAGTTCCTTGCTTGTCATTGGCATCGCTGGCAGCTGCTACCTGGCCTGGAGGCTGTACAAGGCTGCCGATGAATGCGTCTGGCTGGCCCAGACGTGGATCGAGACTCACGAGCGGTACGGCCGTTCCTTCACGCGCTCTCTCTCCCGCGCTCTGAAGAAAGCTCAGGCCCGCTATGCGGAGGAATTGGCCCAGAAGTCTGCTCAGGCTTCTGCCAATGGCCAGCCTTCCGAGCCTCAGCAGAAGCCGATGGCTGCTTCGCCGGAAGCGTCGGCCTCCTGATGGGCAAGCGCCTCAAAAAAGGCGAAGCCCTGCGATGAGCTACCGCAGGGCTTCGGGGGATCACAACGCAGGCGTCACTCGATCTGGCCCAGGTCCACATGCTCTCCGCCTGCTCGAGTACACAGGGCACCCAAGACAAGCGGATTGATGTCGTAACGGATATAGCTGACATGGCCGTCGGCGAAGAGCGTGTTGGAACCGCTTGGATGGGCCGAACCGAATCCGTCCATGACTTGAATCGGGGTGCCGCCTGAAAAAGCGGTACGTCCCACTAAATCCCGACCCATCCCGCCAGCCGCTGAACGAACGATGTCATTGTCGAAACCGGAAGCATAGCCCATGATGTCGCCTTCCTGCGGCTGCCCCAGCAGGTTCAGATTCAAACGCTTTTCACCAACCAGGATCGTCTGGGAAGTACCGTCGGGAATCTGCGTCAGCTTGATTGCTTGGTTAGGCCCACCGAGGCTCCCTGCAATGATCGGATCCGGCGGTCGCACTTTGACAATCAGGCCATTGTGTTGAATGTCGGACGCGGAGTTGCGAGCCGCCCCACTGCTGCCGGGTGAAGGTGCTGCCGACCAGAGAGCAGTACCAGCGTTACCGGCGTAGTCGAT
>JANWWR010000132.1 GCA_025055835.1 Gemmatales bacterium
AGGCATGAAACTTGCACTATGAGTGGCTTCCGTGGTCGGAGCTTGGTCCGGCCACAGGCGGTTGACAGTGTTGGAGGTTCGTATCCGTGAAGCCGAAAGAGGTTCTCGCACTGATTCGGGAGAAGGAGGTCCAGGCTGTAGACCTGCGGTTCATGGACTTCCCGGGCATCTGGCAGCACTTCACCATTCCCGCCGAGGAATTGACCGAGCAGGTCTTCGAGGAGGGGCTGGGTTTCGACGGCTCCTCGATCCGGGGCTGGCAGGCGATCAACGAGTCCGACATGCTCGTGCTGCCCCAGGCCGAGACCGCCTTCCTCGATCCGTTCACCGCCATCCCCACGGTGACGATGATCTGCAACATTCAGGATCCGCTGACCCGCGAGGACTACACCCGCGATCCCCGCAATATCGCCCGCAAAGCGGTCAACTACATGAAGTCCCTCGGCATCGCCGACGTCGCCTATTTCGGTCCCGAGCCGGAGTTCTTCATCTTCGACTCGATCCGCTACGACCAAACGCAGCACAGCGGCTACTACTTCATCGACTCGGTCGAAGGAGCCTGGAACACGGGGCGGGAGAAGGAACTGGACGGCAGCCCGAACCTCGGCTACAAGCTCCGCTACAAGGAAGGCTATTTTCCCGTCCCGCCGCTCGACTCCCAACAGGATCTCCGCAACGAGATGATGGTCATCATGAACCAGTGCGGCCTGCAAGTGGAGCGGCAGCACCACGAGGTGGCGACCGGCGGCCAAGCCGAGATCGACATGCGCTTCGCCGATCTGGTCACCATGGCTGACAACGTGCTCAAGTACAAGTACATCGTCAAGAACGTCGCCAAGCGGCACGGCAAGACGGCCACCTTCATGCCCAAGCCGTTGTTCATGGACAACGGCTCCGGCATGCACGTCCACACCAGCCTGTGGAAGAACGAGCGGAATCTGTTCGCCGGCAGCGGCTATGCGGGTTTGAGCGACATCGCCATGCATGCGATCGGCGGCTTGCTCAAGCACGCTCCCGCCCTGTGCGCCATCTGCAACCCGACGACGAACAGCTATCGCCGTCTGGTTCCCGGCTACGAAGCGCCGGTGAACCTGGCCTACAGCCGTCGCAATCGTTCCGCCGCCATCCGCATCCCGGTGTACAGCCCGTCACCCAAGGCTAAGCGGCTTGAATACCGCTGTCCGGACCCGAGTTGCAATCCGTACCTGGCTTTCGCCGCGATGCTGATGGCCATGCTCGACGGCATTCAGAACAAGATCCACCCCGGCGAACCGCTCGACAAGGACATCTACGACCTCAGTCCCGAAGAACTCAAGGAGGTTCCCAAGACGCCAGGCTCGCTCGACGAGGCCCTCAAAGCCCTGCGACAGGACCATCAGTTCCTGCTCAAGGGCGACGTCTTCACCCCGGACGTGATCGACACTTGGATCTGGTACAAGACCGAGAAGGAATTCGATGCCGTGCGGCTGCGTCCGCACCCCTATGAGTTCGCCCTCTACTACGACATCTAATGAAATCGGGTCGACTCTCGAGCCAGACCCGGACTGCGCTGAGAATCCGAACGAGCGGGCATGCACGGATTTTTCGTCCATGTCCGCTCGTTTTTGCTTGCTCGCAACAGTTCTTCGCTTGCATTGCGATCGCGTCAGGGTGAGGGTATAGTTGCGCTGAAGGTCTCGAAGACTGCAACAGGGTGCTGGCCATGGCAGACGTGACGGTGCAGCGCTCGGTGATCGACGGATGCCTCGTGCTCACCATCGACGGCAAGGAGATTCGCGGCGACCAGCAGGCCGAACACCTTCGCACCGAGTTCCTCAACGCCGTCGAGCAGACCGGCTGCAATAAGGTCGTGGTGGACTTCAAGAACGTGGACATGATGACCACGGTCGGCTTCCGACCGCTCCTGAGTCTAAGAAAGAAGCTGCACGATCACTCCGGGCATCTGGTCCTGTGCAATCTGAATCCGCTGCTGAGCGAGGTCTTCCGCGTGACTCGCCTCATCAGCACCTCGGGAAGCAGCACCGCTCCTTTCGAGTCCAAACCCGATCTCGCCTCGGCTCTGGAAGCCCTGAAAAAACCCTGAGCATTCTTCTTCAATCAGGCCCATCAGGTTGGGCGTTAGGCGAAGCCGATCATCTTGCCGTTTTTTGTGCCATCCTCATTGAGCCTGACCTTGTGATGGCGTAAGCTCTGGCAGACTTCTGCGGCGTTGGCAGTGGCTTGGACAAAGCGGAGGCCGTCCCGATGACCGGGGGATTTCTGACACGGCGTCAAGTGCTTGCGGCTTTGACCAGCGGTGGCGTGGGGACAGCGGTCTTTCGACGGGCGTTGGCAGCCCAGGCGGAGGGGCGACGGGCGATCACTCCGGAGATGATTCAGCAGGCCGAGTGGATCAGCGGCGTGCCGCTCACCGACACAGACCGCCAGACCCTCAGCAATAGTCTCAGCCGCTTGCAGCGGGACTTCGAGGCCATGCGGGCCGTGCCGCTTGACAACGGCGTGTCACCGGCCCTGGTTTTCAATCCCGCCCCCTGGGAAACCCACGGAAACCGGACCCGAGGCCAGGTAGACCTTTCCGAGAACCATCCGCCTCGCAAACCGGCCACCGAGGACGATCTCGCGTTTCTGCCCGTCACGGAACTAGCGGCTCTGATCCGCAACCGCGACGTGACCGCGCGGGAACTGACCGAACTGTACCTGAAGCGGCTCAAGCGATACGACCCGGCACTGTTGTGCGTCGTGAATCTGACCGAAGAAATCGCCCTGCGGCAGGCGGAGCAGGCGGATCGGGAACTGACGGCCGGACGCTATCGCGGTCCCTTGCACGGCATTCCCTGGGGAGCCAAGGACCTGATCGCCTATCCGGGTTATCCGACGACCTGGGGCGCACCGCAGTACCGCGAGCAGATGCGGGAGGAAAAGGCCACCGTGGCCCGTCGTCTCGAGGAAGCTGGAGCGGTTCTGGTGGCCAAGTTGACCTTGGGCGCGCTGGCGATGGGCGACCGCTGGTTTGGCGGGATGACCCGCAATCCGTGGAACCCGAAACAAGGATCGAGCGGATCGTCAGCGGGATCGGCAGCGGCGACAGCGGCGGGACTGGTCGGCTTCGCCCTGGGCAGCGAAACGCTGGGCAGCATCATCACGCCGTCACGTCTGTGCGGCAACAGCAGTCTTCGTCCCACCTTCGGACGGGTGAGCCGATACGGTTGCATGAGCCTGTGCTGGAGCATGGACAAGATCGGGCCGCTGTGCCGCAGCATCGAGGATTGTGCTCTGGTCTTCGGAGCCATTCACGGCGCGGACGGACTCGATCCGGCGGCGGTGGATCGGCCGTTCCATTGGCCGTGGCAAGGCGACTTGCGGACCCTGCGGGTCGGATACATCGAAAACGACCGGACCCCGCGGGAGAGAACCGAATTGCAGGTGCTCAAGGATCTGGGTGTCCGACTGGTGCCGATCCAATTGCCCACACGCCTGCCGGTCAACGCCTTGCGGCTCATCCTCACCACCGAGGCGGCTGCCAGTTTCGATGAATTGACACGCCAAGGGATCAAGGAAGGTCTCAACAGCTGGCCGCAGATGTTTCAGGAAGGGCAATTCGTGCCCGCCGTGGAATACCTGCGGGCCAACCGGTTGCGGACGCTGCTGATGGAGGAAATGCGGAAACTGTTTGAGCAGGTGGACCTTTACGTCGGCGGCAACGATCTGCTCATCACCAACCTGACCGGCCATCCGACGATCGTGCTGCCCAATGGTTTCCGCAGAAACGGCGACATCGAAGTGCCGTTCAGCATCACCTTCACGGGCCGACTTTACGGAGAAGCCGAGTTGCTGGCCGTTGGTCATGCGTATCAACAAGCGACCAACTGGCATTTGCGGCGGCCGGACATGAGCAAGCTCGTTCCGATTCAAAACGGTTGAGGGTATCGAACCACTGGCAGCGTTTCAGCGGTTCTGCCCTGGAACCCAGGTCACGTCGCTTCGGCCCTGATCGTTGCAGACGCGAGCCAGGACGAAGAGGAGATCGGAAAGCCGATTGAGATAGATCAGCACTTGTTGATTCACCTTTTCTTTCCGCATCAGGGTGACGACTTCCCGCTCGGCTCGACGGCAGACGGTGCGGGCGAGGTGGCACCAGGCGGCGGACGGCGTACCTCCAGGAAGAACGAAGCTTGTCAGCGGCTGCAACGGGCCGTTGAGTCGATCAATCGCCTTCTCCAGATGGACCACTTGATCGGCGGTGACGCGGAGCCGCTCTCCCTCCTTCTCGGAGTCGGTCTGCGGACAGCACAGGTCGGCCCCGAGATCGAACAAGTCGTTCTGGATGCGGCGTACCAGATCGGCTTCCGGGGGCTGAGTCGTCAGGAGCAAGCCGAGTACGGAATTGAGTTCGTCCACGGTCCCATAGGCGACAACCCGAGGATCGTCTTTCGAGACTCGGGTGCCGTCTCCAAGGGAGGTACCGCCCTGGTCGCCGGTGCGGGTGTAGATGCGGGACAGGTAAACCATGACCGACTCCCGGAAAATTGACAGCCAAAAGGCAGACACTAACATAGGTTTGTTCTAGGGTGTCGTCCCTCCGGCCTCATGCCGACTTCTTCGGCCCAGCGATCCGAGGGGACAACACGGTCCTTGAAAGCGAGGATTCTCGATGTCTCACCGCCGCACTGCCTTCACGCTCATCGAACTGCTCGTTGTCATCGCCATCATTGCGGTCCTCATGGCCCTGTTGCTTCCGGCCGTGCAGAAGGTGCGAGAAGCGGCCAACAAGATGCTCTGTGCCAGCAATCTGCGGCAGATCGGCCTGGCTGCTCACAATTATCACAACGATTTTGGCAAACTTCCGCCGGGCAACTTCGGCCAATCCACCACGCCGGTCGCCGTCTCAGCCGCCGAAGCCCAAAACGCCGGGGCCTTGGTGGTGCTACTGCCCTATCTGGAACAGGACAATCTCTACAAGATCGTGACTCAGCCCGGAAGCGGCACCGCTCGGGGAGTCGAGTTGGCGGTCCATCGCGGTGATGCCAACTGGTGGACCTTGAACCTGGCGTACACCGGAGCACAGACGCGCTTGAAGATCTTCCAGTGCCCCTCGGACACGCTCTACGAGGAAGTCGGAGCAGTGTTCCTGTTTCTTTATGCGGAAAACGGCGGATTTCCGAACATGGCCCGCGGGACGCAGGGCGATCTCCAGCTGGGGCGGAGCAACTACGCTCCCGTGGCCGGGACCGGAGGCCGCTTCTTCTTCCAATACCCTGCTCCCAATCCGCTCGGCCTGGTGCCTCCGCCTACCATGGGCGGCTATGAGGGAATCATGTGCAACCGCTCGGAGAACACGCTTGGACAATTGGCAATTCTTGATGGCACCAGCAACACGCTGATGTTCGGCGAGGGATTGGGCGGCAGCGGCGTCGGGCAGCGGGGGACGGCCTGGACGTGGTTCGGCATCGGCGGGTGCGGCACCGGTCTGGGCCTGGGGCGGGGCAACGTCCACTGGATGCAGGGCGGGGCGGACTGGTGGCGATTTTCCAGCCGTCATGCCTCCGCGGTCCAGTTCTGCTTCGGCGACGGTTCGGTGCGAGGCGTGCGCTTCGGCCAGACAGCCTGGCTCGGTTCCGGGATGCCCTCGCAGGACTGGGCTTTGCTGCAACAACTGGCCGGTCGCCGTGACGGCTACACCAGCGACGTGTCGAGCATCCTCGATTGACGGGGAAGGAATAGGGACATCTCGGGAATCTTTGACCAGCGGAGACGTACCCGTGAAAGCACTGATTCTTGGCAGCATGGCGGTGTTGTTCGCGTTGGCAGTGAGTATGTGCCAAGCGGACGAGAAACGGCAGGCACCACCGGCTCCTCAGCCCGGAGCGCAGACGCCGCAACAACTCGACCGGGAAATCACTGTCCGTGTCCGACTCGGCTACCTCGTCTTTCTTCCCGAGGGATACGAGAAGGCTGACAAGCCTTGGCCCTTAATCGTCTTTCTGCACGGGGCCGGGGAAAGCGGCAGTGACCTGAATCTGGTCAAGCGGCATGGACCTCCCAAGATCGTCGAGAGCCGCAAGGACTTTCCCTTCGTCGTCGTCTCGCCGCAGTCGCCGAGTTTCGGCTGGCGGATCGAAGCGCTCAACGCTCTGCTCGACGAAGTGCTGGCACGTTACAAGGTCGATCCGGATCGGGTGTATCTCACGGGCCTGAGCATGGGCGGTTTCGGCACCTGGACCTGGGCCGGGCAGAACCCGGAGCGGTTCGCGGCCATCGCACCGATCTGCGGCGGGGGTAACGTGGCCGATGCGCCTCGGCTCAAAGACCTGCCCATCTGGGTTTTCCACGGCGCGAAGGACAACGTCGTTCCGCTCCGCCGCTCGCAGGAAATGGTGGATGCAATCAAGAAGGCCGGGGGCGATCCAAAGTTCACCGTCTATCCCGAAGCCGGGCATGACTCGTGGACCGATACCTACAACAATCAGGAACTCTATGACTGGTTCCTGAAACACAAGCGGCAAGTGTCGGTGTATCACGGTACCTGGAAAGGAGATCAGACCGGATACGGCGGCGATCTCCACTGCGTCGTCCGTAAGCTCGACGGCGAGAATTACTCCGCGGTCTTCTCGGGCTACTGCGGCCGGGATTTCGTCTTTCAGATCACGATGAACGGCAAGCGCTCCGGGGACAAGGTGCTTTTCGAGGGCGAAGCTGATCTCGGCGAAAAGGACGGCATCTATCGCTGGAGCGGCGAACTGACCGGGACGACCTTCACCGGTAAGTACACCAGCCCGACCGGCAAGAAAGGCGAGTTCTCGATGAAGCTGGAAGACCCCAAAGCGCGTACCGGGGCCAGCAAGTGAAGGCGGGACGAATCTCGCGGAGTTGATCCGCTGGGGTAGTCGTGGAGATGTCGTCCATTGAACGAGCACGCTTGATTCGACTGATTCGAGCCAAGGTCAAGGCTCAGTTGAAGCAGTACGCCGTGGCGAAGACCAGGGAAGGCTTTGTCAATGCTCTCAACGCCGTGCTAAGTGCCGCCTTGAGCCATCATTACCGGGCCATGCTGGCGGTGCTGAACAATCGGACTGACCAGGTGGAGAAATGGCGAAGGCAGAAGGAGAAGTTTCTTCAACAGTTCGCCATCCGTCTCGTGATGCCCCTGAAATCCAAGAAGCTGGATCGCAAGAAGGCTGTGGAGCAGTCGTTAAAGGAGGTGATGGAAACGGATGCCTTAAGGCGGCGGGTCGAATCCCCGACCTTTCAAAAGACCTATCGCCTGAAAAAACTGTTCCCGCTGCCGGAAAACGCTCACGAGGAGTTCCTGGCCGAGGTGCGGGCGATGGTTGACGAGGTGTTTCCGGACTGAACCAGGATGCCCGACCGGCGTGCTTCCTTGCTTTCAGGAACCGGTATGCTTCCTTCCATTTGTCCCAATCTCCGAGGTTGCTTAACAACGATGAAACGAACGCCACGAATTGTCCGATTCGGATCGGTACTCATGCTGGCGGCTTGCCTCGGCTGCGGAGGGCCGTCAGCGGTCGCTCCCAAGAACCCGGCTCCGCCATCCGCCGAGAAAGGGACGCAGTTGACCCCTCCGGCTCCCTCGCCAATGCCGCCTTCCAATGGGCAAGGGCCGTGATGGCGATGACAGGACCGTGTCACACCAACCGAATCGCCTGAGCGGACCCTTGAAGCGACTCAGGCGATTTTTTTGTCGGGAGTCCGGGTGAAGAGGGGTTTCTCGCCGCGGACCACGGCGTCGGTCACGACGAACTTGCCTTTGTATTCCAAATCGGGAAGCTCGAACATGATGTCGAGCATGAGGTCTTCGACGATGCTCCGCAGACCGCGTGCCCCGGTATCCTTTTCCTTGGCTCGCCGAGCGATTTCCCGAAGTGCGGAGTCTGTAAACTCCAGTTCCGCACCCTCCATTTCGAAGAGCTTCTGATACTGCTTGACCAGGGCATTTTTCGGCTCGGTCAGGACGCGGACCAGGGCCTCGAGGTCGAGCGGTTCCAAAGCAGCTACCACCGGGAGGCGTCCGACAAATTCCGGAATCATGCCGAAGGTGACAAGATCGTCACTGGTGACTTTGGAAAGCAGTTGGCTTGCCTCGGTTTCCCGAGCCTCGGGATTGGAGCCGAAGCCGATGGTCTTGCGGCCGATGCGGCGGGAGATGATGTTGTTCAGCCCGACGAAGGTGCCGCCGCAGATGAACAGGATGTTCGTCGTGTCCACCTGGATGTACTGCTGTTCGGGATGCTTGCGGCCGCCCTGCGGCGGGACGTTGCTGATCGTCCCTTCCAGCATTTTCAGAAGTGCTTGCTGCACGCCTTCGCCGCTGACGTCTCGGGTGATGCTGACGTTCTGGCTGGTCTTGGCGATCTTGTCGATTTCGTCGATGTAGATGATGCCGCGTTGGGCGGCTTCGATGTCGAAGTCAGCGGCATGCAGCAGTTTCAGGAGCAGGTTTTCAACGTCTTCGCCGACGTAGCCCGCTTCGGTGAGCGTGGTAGCGTCGCCGATGGCGAAGGGCACGTCGAGGAAGCGAGCCAAGGTCCGGGCCAGGAGCGTCTTGCCGCTGCCGGTCGGACCGATCAGCAGGATATTGCTCTTCTCGATCTCGACGTCCGACGTAATGCCCTCGTCCCGCAGGCTGAGCCGCTTGTAGTGGTTATGGACGGCGACGGAGAGAACTTTCTTGGCCCGATCCTGACCAATGACGTATTGGTCCAGGTGTTCCCGAATAGCCCGGGGCGAGGGAATCTTGCGGACGGGACTGCGGTTGATGCCGCGGCGGCGTTTTTCCTCGGCTAGGATGGACTGGGCCAGATCCACGCAATCGCCGCAGATGTACACGCCAGCCGGGCCTTCGACCAGAAGGCCGACGTCGCCGGCGCTTTTGCGGCAGAAGGAACAGAAGGTATTGCGTTGCCGGGTCGTCGGGCCAATCCTGCGTCCTCCTCCGCTCATGTCCTTCGTCCCCATACGTTCTCCTCAAAGGGTGCCGTCTCGGGCCAATCGTATTGCGGGCATCGCAACCAAGCGTTTCAAGACCGATCGCCGCGAAGAGCCGTGCGATTCTATGCCGCTGTCCCACCAGTCGCAAGGGGCGTAGGATTTCCGCGAAGCCAGGCCGCTTCAGGTTCCCTCTCGGGGTGGTTCCGACGGTGGAGCAAGCAAACCGTCCGGAGATGGCGTCGCTGGCTTTTCCCCGCTCGGGGCGGTCGATGGCTTGGCACTGCCCAAGTCCGCCGACGGGCCGATCGCCTCACCCATCTCTTTCCGAATGCGACTGGTCAGCAGGCCGTGAATGCGGTCGAACTCCTCTTTGGTTAAATCGCCCCGCTCGAACATGGCCCGATACTGGGCCAGTTGCTCGTGCGGCGACTCGAAGGATTCCGCGGTGGACCGCCAGCGTTTCAGGAGCATCAATACGACAGCGGCCAGGAGGATGGCCCCGGCGAGCATCAGGCCGGGCATCAGAATGTCGCCGAACTCGACACGGGGATTTGCAGGCTCGATGGCCAACCACATGGCTTGCCGGTTCCCTGGAGTTGCCGGGACTGCGGTCTGATCCGGTCCTGGAACGCCTCAATTATAGCGCCGGAAATCCGAGGACGCCGATTCGTCCCCGGCCCCGTCGGAGCCTCCCAAAGGCATTTCGCCGCTACAGTCCCTAGCCCTCCTGCTACTCTACTTTCAGGACGTTGCCGCGTAAAGCAAGTCATCGGCAGTCTGCCCGCCTTTGCCATCTCTCCTGAACATCGCGGATTCCTGGCCGGTGTCTCTTGCTCTAGCCCGAACCCGGCGTCTGCGGTATAGACCCCGGGCGCATCCAGGACGCTCCACCCGGCAGAAGTTCAGACTCAAGGACCCCATTGGCGGTCAACGCCACCTTGCTGGCGGTGAACCTGTCCCCAAAACCCGTGGAAAGGAACGACCCATGCGAAGAAGTGCAATCTGGTTGCTTCTGGTGCTGTTCGTCTCGGCAGCGGCATCGGCAATGGCGGTCCGGCATGCCTATAACCACCCGGAATCGCTTCCGGGTCAGTTGCTCTGTCGGCTCGCCGGCATCTGCACCACCGGCCCGTCCCCGGTTGCCGGACCGATGGTTTCCCCGACCCTGATCAACCTGGACGATGCGGAACTGCCCGAACCCCTGATTCCGATGTCGCCGGAATTGGAAGCAGCCTGCCGCTGGGACTTGACCGAGCTGCGGGCGATCTCGGCCCTTCGGTCGGAACCCTCGCCCAGCGTGCAAACCGTCAGCTACAGCCCCGGCGGGGTCGAGGATGAGTTCACCTACCCGCGACAGGAACCGCCGGAGGAAAGCATTCTGGCCAACGGCGAACGGATCAAATCCTATCCAACACCCTTGCCTGAAGAAGCCATTGAAGTTTTGCCGCCACCAGCAGAGGCGAATCAGGCTCCATCCCCCGAGCCAACTTCCAAACAGACCAGCCGGGGCAGCCCGATGGACCTGGAGGTCGAACTCTGCCTGGCCGGTCTGCCCTCCCTGGCCACTCCGCAGATCGGCGTGCAGCACGTCGCTCGCCAGATTCTCCAAGGCTGCGGTAAGGTCCAGGCCGTCTGCTTTCCGGAGCACAAGCCGGGCAATTCTGCTCCGAAAACCGCCACGGCCTGCGAGGAAAACAAGGCCTGCGGTCCGAATCATGAGGTGAAGTGCGAAGCGATCCTGCGGGCCGTGACCCGAGACACCGTAAGTCCGGAAGTCAAGGCGGTCATCTTTCTCATCAGCGAACCGCTGGTTCTTCCGAACCCGCCCACGCCGGTTGGACCGCCGATGCCGTTTGGCGTGGAGCATCCGTTCCCCATCCCGATCTTCAGTCCGATTTCCGTGCTCCGCGAGGCCATCGAAGGCAGCGTCAAAAGCGAATCGCCCTGTCGCTCGTGTCCGACCTGCTGCTCGGAAGCCAAGTCTGAGTGCGGCAGTTGTGCGGAAAAGTGCCCGATGGTCCGCCGGGTCTACCCCGTGGCGGATCTTCTTGATCCCACGGAGGACAACACGCCGGAGCATCTGATCCGCATCATCTGCCGGACCGTGGCTCCGCGGACCTGGGAAGAGTTCGGCGGCCGGGGCGTCGTGGACTTCCTGCCGTTCGGCAAGGTCTTGATCGTGTACCACACGGAAGCAGTCCAGGAAGAGGTCGCCGAACTGCTGGGTGAATTGCGGGCGGCGATGAGCGGCTCCGAAACCACCCCGGACGACGTTCGGCGAGCCAGGTTCGACCAGGTTTGTCCCGAAAAGCCGACCTCTTCGGAGCGGCGGGCCAAGCCGGAGGACTGCGAACGCTGCAAGCGGTGTCCCGAATCGGACCGCTGATCCGGAACGCAACCATCCAAGCAAACAAGGCCGGCCCGGGTTGTGCCTCGGACCGGCCTCGTTGTTTCCGAGGTGGATCAACTGCTCAGGACAGATCGACCCAGATGCCGTGGAAGCCGTAGGGCACACGCACCGGCAGCAGAATGCGGGCCACTGGCGGAGCGGCGAAGTCCCGGCAATCCACGACCACCAGTTCGCTCTTGCCCGTGTTGCGGTCGAAGACGTAGGTCATTAGCCAGCCGTCGTCCTCCGCCTTGGCATCGGGTCGCGGCACGAACACCCCTTCGCCGCCGAATCGGCCCGCTCCGTGTCCGTGGACCAGGTGCGTCTGTTTGACCAGGTCGTACTTCACCAGCCCGTCAAACATTTCGCTGCCGCTTCGCCCACAGTAGCCGAAGCGCGTCCTCCGACCCAGGAGCCGTTCGTTCACCCGCGGAAACTCGGTCCCGCGATCGTCGAGCGGTCCCTCGACGACCTTGCCGGTCTTAAGGTGACACCGCCACTGATACAGGACTGCCTCCGAATCTTGCGGATTGGGATGTGCGGAGCCATCGCTCGGCGGAGCGAACTCGACGCTTTGCGGAAACTGCTTGGTTCGGCAGGCGACAACGACCACCTCGTCGCCCTCTTCCCAGGCGTTGAGCGTGTGGAAGACGTAGCAGGGCGGGATGGTGAACCAGCGGATCGTCGTGCCGTCCGCTTTGCGCGGCAAAATGCCGATCCGCGCTCCGGCGTCCGGTTCGAATTTGAGCACCGGTTGGCCCCGGAGTGCCCGTTCCAGGCTGAAGACTTCGGGCAGGTCGAGGAACACGGTGTAATTGGCGGTCACGGCAAAGTCGTGCATCATGACCGGACGTGGCAGGTCGATGGCCGTGGTGCTGATAATCTGCCCCCATGGAGCGATGACGCTGTACTGCAAGTACGGCTTGGCGACGAGGTTGTAACCGAAGCAGAGCACTTCGCCGGTGACGGGATCCACCTTGGGATGGGCCGTGAAGGGGTGCTTCAGCTTTCCGCCAAAGGTGTACAGCCCGACGGTTTCCAGATCAGGAAGCCGCACCTCGGTTGGCGGACCGCCTTCCCAGAGGGCCAGCAGTCTGCCGTGGTGCCACAGGACCGAGGTGTTGGCCGTGTTCTTGAAACGGGGCGGATTCGTGCCGTCGAGCGGGTCGAGGAAGCTCGGGTACAACGCCTTACCCGCCTGGCGTTCTTCCTTCCATCCTTCGGTGCGAATCCAGCGGTTGCGGTAGCTGGCCTTGCCGTCCCGCAGCAGCACGGCGTGGAGCATGCCGTCGCCCTCGAACCAGTGGTAATGGCGGAGCGGCGGGAACTGCGGATTCGGCCCATTGCGGACGAAGACGCCGTGAAGCTCCTTTGGCACCTGGCCGATGACCTTGAGTTCGGTTTCGGTCACTTCTTCCGAAACTGGAGCGAAGTTGCCCTGAAGGAAGTAATTCCGCGGCCACTTCTGAGAAGCGGAAGGCACGGGTTCGGCTCGGCATTCGCCTGGTTGCCCCAACACCCACACGCCGCCGGCAAAGGCTGACGCCGCCAGAAACTCCCGGCGATCCAACATGATTTTCCCCCAAGTATCAAGGATGGAGGTGACACCCGTGGCAACGCGGGCCGTTCAGTGATCCGTCCGAGGCTTGGCCGTTCTCCGCTTCATCATGCGGATTTCGTTGCCGGTGGCATTGTAGGCAACTTCGTCCATGAACGTGCGGATGAGAAGCAATCCGCGACCACTGGCCCGGCCAAGGTTCATCGGATCGGTTGGATCGGGCAGCTTGGACGGGTCGAAGCCGGGGCCTTCGTCGCGGATCACATAGCGGGCCGCTTCGGAATCCACCCGCGCCTGCACGAACAATCGCCGGGAGCAGTACGGCTCCTCCTGCCGACGCCGCTGGGCGAGTTCGTGGTAGGCGTTGTCATCCCGCTGACGCAACTCGGAACTGCACTCCAAATTGCCGTGATAAAGGGCGTTCAGCAGCGCCTCTTCCAGCGCCACGCCGACACGGATCCGCGAGGTGTAATCGAACAATCCCACGGCGTCGAGGTCTTCCTGAAGAATCTTGATGAACTCAGGAATCAGAGCGGGGTCGTTGGAGAGGACGAAATGCGACTCCCGGGCCTGGAGGCAGGCCAGCAGGGCCCGGCGTTGTTTGTCGCTGCGGGCAGCGGCCAAAACGGTGGACAGGATTTCCGGCAGCTCCCGCTCCAGGATCGCCTTGGGCAGATAGCTGACGGCCCCGGCTCGCAGGGCTTCGTAGGCGGTTTCCTCGCTGCCCTGCGCGGTCATCAGGATCACGGGGATATGGGGATAGTCCTCACGAATCCGCTGAGTGAGTTCCAGCCCGTTCATGACCGGCATCTGAAGATCGGTCAGAACGGCATCGGGATGCTGCTCGGCAATGACGGCCAGAGCCTGTTCTCCGTCGTGGGCGTATATCGCGGTCACGCCGGCGTGCTTTTCCGCCAAGTAGCCCGCCTTTCGGCACTCCGTCCGCGAGTCGTCCACGACCAGAAGCTTGGGAATTGAACCGTTTGATTCAGCATGGGTGCTCATGGTCCTGACACGGAAATGAAAGGTTCAAGGATTCCTCCCGTGCCGCACTTTGATGCGCACTTAATCCTAATACGCTCCCGCCGCTTCGCAAGCTTTCGCCGCCCGAATTGCCCGGCAAACTCGCCGCAGCTTGTGTGTCTTTCCTGCCCGTCAGGCCCGCTTGGCAAAACGAGACCAATTGGATATGTCCCCGGAGCTTGGTTGTATCCAGCAATTCCGGAGCCGCGACCGCCAGGGAGCGGCGTCGGTACTGCCCGGAGCCGCGACCGCCAGGGAGCGGCGTCAGTACCGCCCGGAGCCGCGACCGCCAGGGAGCGGTTTCCCAAGTTACAGAGCGGTTTCTCAAGGAATGCATGCCATGCGACGTGGTCCCTGGAAGCTATCGCTGGTGATCCCCGCCTGGAACGAGGCAGCTTCGCTCGGCTGGACTCTTCGGGAAGCCTGCAGGAACCTGGACCGGCTGGTTCAGTCCTACGAGATTCTGGTCGTGGACGACGGCAGCAGCGACGCCACGGCTCTGTGCGTCGAGCTGCACGCCCTGGGCAATCCCAACATTCGGCTGCTTCGCCATCGCCACAACCGTGGCTACGGGGCCGCCCTGCGCACCGGCTTCCTCCATGCCCAATACGACCTGATCGCCTTCACGGACGCCGACGGACAGTTCGATCTTGCAGAACTTTCGCAATTTTTCACGGCCATCCAACGGTACGACATCGTCTGCGGCTATCGTCTGCATCGCCAGGATCCGTGGCTTCGGCGGTTCTTGTCGTGGGGCTACAACCGGCTCGTCCGTTTCCTCCTCGGCATTGCCGTCCGCGACGTGGATTGTGCCTTGAAGGTGTTCCGAAGGTCAGCCCTGGAACGCATCCTGCCGGAGAGCGACGATTTCTTTGTCAACACGGAAATGCTGACCCGAGCACGGCTGGAAGCGTTGCGAATTGCCGAGGTCGGCGTAACCCATCGGCCGCGTCGGGCCGGTCGTAGCACGGTCTCTCTCTGGGACGTGCCGCGCACGCTGGCTCGGCTGATTCCGTTCTGGTTTCGGCTGGTCACGGGCAGGATCGAACCAGCCAAGCCAATGCCGCGCGTTCTTACGGCCCGGGTCGATCTGCTTTTAACTCTGCGGCAGGGAGGGGCAGCATCAGGGGGTCAGGATTACGTCAACCGCTCCTCCCGTTCCGGCTCCCTTTCCTGAACCTACGATCCGTTCTTGCCGACGGCGTAGAGGTTCTTGAATCCCCGCAGATAAAGCCGACCGTGGGCCACTGCCGGCGTGGCCGTGAACTGGTCGTCCATCGTGAACTCGGCCAGCTTCTCGAACTGCCGACCGGGGCGAACGACCGTCACGGTGCCATCACGAGCCACGAGGTAGATTTTGCCGTCGGCCAGGAGCGGACTGGCCCGATAGCGAGCCGGATGCAGCGGGGCTTGATAGACCTCCTGACCCGTTTTGGCATCCACGCAGATCAGGGAGCCGCGATCCCGACCATATTGCCGGACAAGATAGACGAGGCCTTCGTGAACCAGCGGGCAGGGCACATCCGGCGTCTTATTGGGGGCATTGCGGCCACCGGGGATTCGCCACAGTTCAAACGGACTGCCCGCGGCAATCTTGCCCTTGGCTCCCGCCTTGAGGGCGACAACCGGCCCGGCCTTGCAGGTCGGCACCACGAGCATGTCACCGCTGGCGGTCGGACTGGCAATGATGCGGAAGGTGCGGTCATAGCGATCCTTGTCGTTGAGATCGCCCAGCCGCCAGATTTCTGCTCCGTCGCTGAGCCGATGGCCGGTCGTGTAGTCGCAGCCGTGAACGACCAACTCCTCACCGCCGCTGTGCCGCCACAAGATCGGCGAGGCATAGGAATGGGTGCCTTCGAAGATGCCGTCGGTGGGCCGTTGCACTTTCCACACTTCCCTGCCCGTGGCCGTGTCGAGACACACGACCCATTGCCCGCCACCATGAAGAAGTGACAGGTACAGCCGGTCGCCGTGCAGCAGCGGCGTGACGTGCATGCCGTGCAGAATCTCGAATCGGCCGTAGCGGTCCTGAGCGTTGAAGTGCCACAGCACGTTGCCGTCGAGGTCGCAACAACCGAAATCGCCCGAGCCGAAGAAGGCGTACACCCGTTTGCCGTCGGTGCTCGGTGATGGCGAAGCATTGTTTGCCTCATCCTCCCGGTAGCGCTGCCGACCGGAACCCAGCTTGGTCTTCCAGAGCTGTTTGCCGTCCTTATCAAAGCTCAGCAGCACGAGATCGTTGCCTTCCTCGCTGGTGACAAACAGCCGGTCGCCCCACACGGCTGGAGTCGAACTGCCCATGCCGGGCAGCGGGGCGGTCCAGATCAGGTTCTCCTCTTTGCTCCACTTGGTCGGCAAGTTCGTGGCGGCGCTGATGCCGTCGTGGTTCGGGCCGCGCCACTGCGGCCAATCGGCCGACCAGGACAATCCCGCCGCCAGGCTTAGTCCAAGACCGACAGGGAACACAAGATAACAGGCCGAGGCAACCGAGCGGATTCTCATGAGTCTGCCTCCCGGATTTCGCAGCGACGCCGCGCATTGTGTCCGCTGGACGATCCGGACTCAAGCGGATTCGCCTTGGAAAACGGAGCCGGTGCTGACGCAGCGAGGCTCTTACTGGGAATTGCTTCCCGACGGCGATCCGCCCTGCTTCGGTTCCAGCTCCTTGATCTCGCGAATCCAGATGTTGCGGAAGCGGACCGGGTCGCCGTGGTACATCAAGGCCAGAGGCAACTTTTCCGGGTGCTTCGTGTAAGCAGGTTTGCGCTCGTAGAACGTGTTGCCTTGCACCTCGACGTGGTTATGCACCAGAACGCCATTGTGGAACACCGTGAAGTAGGCCGGCTTCAGCAGCTTGCCGCTTTCATCGAACCGAGGCGCAGTAAAGACGATGTCATAGGTCTGCCACTGGCCCGGCTTGCGGGAAGCGTTGACCATCGGCGGACGCTGGTTGTAGATGGAGGCGCACATGCCCTCGAAATAGGTCTTGTTTTCGTAGGAATCGAGAATCTGGACCTCGTAGCGGGCGTCCATGAAGCCGACGCCGTTGTTGCCTCGGCCCTGACCTGAGCCGCGTACTTGGGCCGGGGAGGCGAATTCCAGGTGCAGTTGGCAATCGCCGAAGGCCTGCTTGGTCCGCATCCAGCCGCGGACGGTGAACGCGCCATCGTCGTCAACCTTGAGCCGGTCGCCGTTTTCCCAGGCGTCGAAGTTTTTGCCGTCGAACAGGACGATGGCATCCGAAGGCGGTCCGCCATTTTCGCCCGGGGTGACGACCGGCGGCTCCGGCCAGACGATACCGCTGACGTAACGCTGTTGTCCGAGGACGAAACCGATGCCGACTCCTGTCAGGACCACGGCCGTCACCACGATACTGACCAGTGCGTAGCGAAGCATGTTCGTCTCCTTGAAGCGATCGCCTTGTGAGTCTAGTGGGGGAACCGGAGGGCTGACGCCCTCTGCTCGCCGTTGTGATGTTTCGCTCACCAGAGGCCTGACGGCCTCTGCTCGCCGTTGTGCTATGGCCTCCGCTCTCCGTTGTGCTATGGCCTCCGCTCGCCGTCGTGTTGTGCCTTGCCCTCATTTAGGCGAGCCGGTGCCTCATCGCAAGCTGGCGCGGCACTATGGTAACAAGCTTGCTGTCCGCTGACGAGTCGCTGAGCCACGAATCCCGGCGCGCCTGACCTTACGCTCGCTTCGGACCATCGGTTACGCTGCAACACGGGCATTCCATCCCACAGCGCTCCCCGTGCGCGCTGACCGCCCGTTTCTTCCACCCCGTCGAGAACCCGAGTCGAAATGTTGCGCGAATTTGTTGGAGTGGAGTCGGAAGGTATTGCGCTTCCAGGAGGTCCTCTGCGGAAAAATGGCTGGTTTTCCGCCGAGCGTCGTCGAACTGGCCAAGAAAAATGCGTTTGCAAAATGTTGCGCGAAACAGCAGGGCACGAGCGATACCTTACGTCTCCTGCTCTCGACGGAATGCCAGCGTGGCAGCTTCGTACACCTGCCGCAATGGCACCTGGCGTTCCCGAGCGATCCGGGCACAATCTTCGTACTCCGGGGCGAAGGTCGGCGGTCGGCCTTCGAGCCAGCCGAGCTTGCCCTGCACCGGGCCGAACGGCGTCTGGACCGTGTGCGGCTTCCGCTGGAGCTTCCGCCGCTCGACGGCATAACGGCGGATGCCGAACGTGGTTGTCTCCGCGAACAAGATTTCTTCCACGACCGGAACCAGCACCTCGGGAGCCAGCACGGTCAAGAGAATGCCGGGACGGTTTTTCTTCATCAGGATCGGCTGCGTGAATACGTCCAAGGCACCTGCGGCGAAAAGGCGTTCCATGCAGTATCCGACGATCTCCGCGGGAAGATCGTCGAGATTCGTTTCCAGAACGACGATGCGGTCGCATTCCTGGGGCGAAATGGGATCAGCGGTGCCGACAAACAGCCGCAGCAGGTTCGCTTGTTCTACGAAATCCCGGTGTCCCGCCCCGTAGCCGATGCGTTCGATCCTCATGACCGGACTGGGAATCCATTCGTTGACCAACGTGGTGAGGATGGCCGCTCCGGTCGGCGTGGTCAGTTCGGCCTTGATCGGGGAAGGAGCCAGGGGAACGCCCTTGAGCAGTTCGGCGGTGGCGGGCGTCGGGATCGGCATGACGCCGTGGGCGGCCTTGACCGTGCCGTGTCCTGTCGGCACTGGCCGGGCTGTAAACCGCTCCACGCCGAGCAAATCGAGTCCGATGGCCGAGCCGACGATGTCCGCGATGCTGTCCAACGCCCCGACCTCGTGGAAATGGACTTTCTCCACGGGAATACCATGCACGGCCGCTTCAGCCTCTGCCAGCCGACGGAAGATGCGCAAGGCCAGCGTTTGTTGCGCGGGACGGAGATTGCCCCGTGCCAGAATGGCCTCGATATCGGGCAGAAAGCGATGCTCGTCTTCTCCCGGGGCCTCGACCCGGACCTGGATCGCCGCGAAGCCGCCACGCCGGATCGACTCGAATTCCACCCGCAACGGCAGTTTCAAAGATGCCAGACCGTCTTGGATCGCTTCGGCGGGAACCCCGGCACTGACAAGCGCTCCCAGGGTCATGTCGCCGCTGATGCCACTGTAGCAATCGAAATGGGCCACTCGCATTGGTTGAATTCCGCGGAAAGTCTAATCCCAAGGGCCTTGTCCGCTCAGAACAGCTCGGGGACCAGGTTGGAAATCGTGAACCTCCAGATCAATGTTGACCATGCCCTGCCATTCGTTGCGCCGGGGCGTGTACGCCAGGCAGCATTCCCCGCCGCCGGAGAGCAGTTCCTGCATGCGGTCGGCCATGTTGAAGGCGATGGCGCGGAATCGCGGTCCGTTCCCTTGGCGGACGGCGAACATGAGATGCAGTTCACCCTTGCCGACCGCCCGCGGCTCACCGACGATCCGCAATCCACCCGTCAGAAACACGGGTCGCCGATTGCCGAAACCGTGCGGTTCCAGAGCGTCCATGCCTTTCAAGAGGCCGAGCGTCAGGGCGGCCAGCGGCACCTCGGCGTCAATGTACAGGCGCGGTGCCGTCGGTCGGCTCTCGAACGCCGCCTCCGCCAGCTCGCAGAAACGCTCTTTCAGCGTCGGAATCGCTTGCCGAGCGACCTTGAAACCGGCCGCTGCGGCATGGCCCCCGTAGCTGACCAGGAGATCGGCACACTCGCCAAGGGCTTCATGCAGCGGAAAACCCGGAACCGACCGCCCCGAACCTTGGGCAATCTCTTCCTTGGAGCTGATCAGCAGCACGGGTCGCCCGTAGCGCTCGAGCAGGCGGCTGGCGACGATGCCGATGACACCCGGATGCCACTCTGGGTCGTCGAGGACAAACGCCGCAGCCCGGTCGAGATCGTATTCCGTCTCAATTCTTTCGCGCGCCTGCCGATAAATGGCCCGCTCGATCTTCTGCCGCACTTCGTTCTGCTGGTTGAGATGCTGAGCCAGGTCCCGAGCACGCTGCTCGGAGATGGCGGCGAGCAGTTCCACCGCAAGAATTCCCTGACCGAGCCGACCGGCAGCATTGATCCGCGGAGCCAACTGGAAGCCGATGTGCCCCGCGTTGAGCGGTCGGTTGCGATCCAGCTGCGTCACTTCCAGCAACGCTTTCAAACCCAGGCTGGGAGCCTCCCGCAAACTCAAAAGCCCGTGCTTGACGAAGATGCGGTTCTCGTCCAACAGCGGAACGACGTCGGCTACCGTGCCCAGGGCGACCAGGGCCATGCTTTCCAGAAGGAAACTCTGGAACAGGGGACCGACGCGACGGCTGTTGTCGAACTCGCGGCACAACGCCCAGGCGAGTTTGAAAGCGACCCCCGCTCCGCTCAGGTCGGCAAACGGATAGGTGCTTCCCGGCAAGCGGGGATGCACGAGGACATCGGCCCGGGGCAGTTCGGATCGCATGGCATGATGATCGGTCACGATCAGCTCCAGGCCCAGTTGCCTTGCTTCCTCCGCCTCCCGCACGCTCGTGATGCCGCAATCCACGGTGACGATGACCTGAAATCCTTGCCGATGCAGGGTGCGCAAGGCCTCGACATTCAGACCGTAGCCTTCTTCGAGACGGTGCGGAATGTAACGCGAAGTGTCCCTGGCCCCGGCCAGGTGCAGACAGCGCCACAGCAGCGTCGTGCCGGTGATGCCGTCCACGTCGTAATCGCCGTAGATGCAGATGCGTCGGCCCTCGGCGACGGCTCGGCGAAGGCGAGCGGCCGCTTCCTCAATGCCGGGCAGGTGACTCGGATCATGCAGGCCGGACAGGGGAGCCTTGAGAAAGTTGCGGGCCTGTTCCGAGTCGGTCACGCCGCGATTGAGCAGCAGCTGAGCCAACACGGGGGAAATCCGCAACGACCGGCTCAACAGGGCCGCTCGATCCGGATCGGCGTCGTGCAGTATCCACTCCTTCACAGCAGACACGCGGCGTCCTTCCGTTCTCAACGCGGCCTGGCCATCCCGTCAACCGTCCCAGACGGCCGCTTCCTCGCCGTCCAGACGCAACGTCAGACACTTGGCACTGCCCCCGGCTTTGAGGAACTCATCGAGCGGCGTGGTCACGACACGATATCCCGCCTGTTCGAGGTCCTCGGTCAGCTGTCCGCAGCCGGTGTTGACGACCACGGTGCGGCCGATGACCACGGCGTTGCAGCCGAACCGCCGGGCGTCGTGATCATTGACCTCGATCAAGCGGGGAATTTGCGACCGGATGACTCGCTGAGCGTAAGCGTCAAACGCCGGCGGATACCAGATCGCCTCCCCGGGAGCGAGCGGGCAGAAGCAAGTGTCCAGATGATAGAAATGCCCTTGAACCAATTCCAGCGGCAAGACCACCTTGCCGATCATGCGGCCGACTTCCTGATGGGCGAGGGCGTCGGAACGGATGCGGTAGCCGGCAAAAAGAATCGGGCCGCAAAACAAGGCGTCTCCCGCGCCCTCGAAGTACATCCCTTCGGGCAGATGTTCCACCTGGAAGCCGTGGGAAGCGAACCAGGCGTCGAAGTGCGGTGTCTCCCGTGCCCGCACCTCATGGCGGAACCGCGAGCTGATGAAGCGATTCTTGAACACCAGCCCTGCGTTGGCCGTGAATACCAGATCCGGCAGCCCCGGCTGCGGCGTCAGCAGTTCGACCCGGACGCCCAGACCGAGCAGCGTTTCGTAGAGCATCCGCCACTGCGCCTGGGCCGTTTCTCGGACGGCCCCACGGGCCCGGCTCATCCACGGATTGATCTCGTACTCGATGCCGTAATACTCCGGCGGACACATGAGGATGGTCGGTTGTCGCATGGCCGTCATACTCGTGTTTCCGCCTCGGTCATTTGCAGTTCGTGGACCAACGAGCGCAGGAATGGCTCCGCATCGGTGACGACGCCGACCGTCTGGATGCTGCCGCGGTCCATCAGCTTCGTCACCGTCGAAGGATTAATGTCCACGCAGGCCACCTTGACCCACGCCGGTAACAGGTTGCCCGTGGCAATGGAGTGCAGGGCCGTGGCAATCATCAAACAGAAGCCGACGCCGGTGCGAATCTGCTCCCGCATGCGGTCCTGGGCCTCCAGCACATCGGTGATGACCTCGGGCAACGGTCCATCGTCGCGGATGCTGCCGGCCAGGACGAACGGGACGCCGTGCTTGACGCAGTCGTGCATGATCCCGGAGCGCAGGATTCCGCGTTCGACGGCCCGCTTGATGCCGCCGACCCGGCGGATTGTGTTGATGGCCCGGAGGTGATGCTGATGCCCCTCTTCCGCCGGAAGACCGCGATCCATCCACACGCCCAGACTGGTGCCATAAAGGGCCTGCTCGATGTCATGCGTGGCCAGGGCATTGCCTGCGAACAGGATGTGGATGAACCCTCGCCGGATCAACCAGCACAAGTGCTCGACGCCGCCGGTGTGGACGACAGCGGGGCCGAGGACGGCCAGGATCTTCTGCCCAGCCTCCCGGGTCCGTCGCATGGCGTGGGCAATCTCCCGGACGGTGACGCCCTTGGGTTTTTCGCTGCTGACCGGACTGGACATGAACTCGAAGAGGCTCTTGCGGATGCCTTCTTCCCCGGCCAGCACCCGCACGCCGCGATGGCCGATCACGATCCGGTCGCCACGGCGGACATGGACCATCGGAATGGTCGTGGCGAAACGCCGCTCCGGCTCGACCAGAATGCCGCAATCCATTTCCATGTTCTCGACATCCACCCACTCGCCGTGGAGTCGGACCTGGGTGCGATGGTTGGTGGTGCTGTAGAAGTTTTCGGGAAAGGCCCCGTCCATGTCGGCCGCCAGCCACTGGCAGTCTTCGGAAACCGCGGGAACGGCTCCGTGATCATGGATGGCGTCAAGGATTTCCCGCAGCGTCTGCTCCGTGGGAGCGCGGACTTCGATGCGGGCCCGACTCGGATCGACCTGCCGCTGACCGACGTGGATTTCCTTCAGCTCATAGGTCCCGCCATGCATGAGGATTTCATCGAGCACCTTGGGCAGGATCAGCGAGTCGATGATGTGGCCTTCCAGCACGACCTCTTCGTGGAACGGATAGGCGGTCATGACGCCTCCGGAACCAATGATCGTGGACCAATCTGCGGGACAACCGGGAAAGCGTTCGGCGACGCGCCGGCAAAACGGGGCTTATCGGCCCGGTTGGATCAGTTCGGCGACGTTGCCGGTGCCGGTTCGGAAAACCTCGATCGACATGCGCTTGGCCTGCTCGGGAAGCGGGCTTTTGTGGATCTGCTGCACGAGGGCCTCAACGTCGTAGGCCACGCGCTTCAATTCGATCCGGCCGTCCTGCCAGATAGCATAGGAAGCCCGGGGGTCGCCGTCGCGGGGCTGGCCGACGCTGCCCGGATTGATTACCGTCCGTCCCGCCACGGTCAGCACATAGGGCAAATGGGTGTGGCCAACGACGACGAAATCCGCGTCCACGCCCGCGAGCCGTCGGGTCCACAGCTCGGCGTCAGCCGGTGCATATTCGTCCAAAGGGTCCCGCGGCGTGCCGTGGACCAGGAGAAAGCGTGCGTCGCCGAGGGTGACATAGCGGGAGACCGGTTGTTGGGCCAGAAACCGGATTTCCTCGGAATTGAGCAACTGGCTGCTGAGTTGGCGGGTAATGTGGGTTAGATACTTCAGGCCGTTTCGTCCATTAGTGGCGGCCCGCTGGGCGACGGCGTGGTCGTGGTTGCCGCGGACGGAGAAGAAGGCATGACGGCGAACCCAGTGCAAGCACTCCCGCGGCTGCGGGCCGTAGTCCACCAGATCGCCAACGAACAGGCAGAAGTCGTACTGTTCCTGGATCGCCTGAAGGGCAGGCCAGTTGCCGTGAATGTCTGCCAGCAGAAGAATTCTCATGGTCCGCGACGCTCACGGGGCGATGCTTCCACCCGGCCTCCGAGCCTTCGAAAATCCGCGGAACCGGCGCAAGCTGGGCGAACCGGCGACGAATTGGATATAAGCCCCCTTGACGGCCCTGTCAAATGTGGGGTAAAAGAGATTTTAATGGAAGATCTCAGGTCGGGAACCGGTTCAACGCCACTACAGCGGGCCAGGCATCAAGCCGAAGCAGGAAGGCATTCGGATTTCAGTACGTCGGACGGATCGTCGGTTCGCATTCATCCATGAATTCAACGAACGTCGCCCGCGTTGTCTTTGTAATCGCTCATACCGGAGACGTACGATGAAGCTGGAACGGCCGACCAAGCGCATGACTCTGCGTGAGCTTTTGACTCACGCGGAGAAATGCACCCGCGACCTGATTGAACATTATCAAGCCAACGTTTTGCCGCAGACTTCCGAGTTCCGTGACCTGAATCGCCCGGTGCGCCGCCGCAGTCACTATCCGACCGTGCTGGCGATCTACAACGCCATCAACCGCCTGGAGGAGTCGAGCAACGAGGGCATCGAAGCCACCAACTACCTTCTGGAGCAGTTGCAGCAGATTCTTGATAGCGCCAGCCGCGAAGTTGCCAGCCGGATTTGAGTTTGCGTCGATTTCCCTCACCGGGGCACTGACGTGCCCCGCTCGCCGATAGTTTTGAGCCTGTGCCCTGCTCGCCGATGTTTCAGACATGTGCCTCGCTCGCCGTCTTAATGCATCGAACTCCACCGGGGCACTGACGTGCCGCGTTCGCGGGTGTCAGCCCCACGAGTCTCATTTCTTCGGGGGAATCAGTTTCAACGACTGAGCGATCCGTCGGGCCTCCGGGGCCAGTTCCGCGTCCAGTTTCGTCGGCCAACGGCCCATGAAAGTCGCCCCGCCGAAACGCTGTCTGTTCACCATGTAGAAAAACGTCCAGGATTGTTTCTCAATCTCCCCCTCGAAAGCGAATTCTTCCAGACTTCCAACCGGATGGTTGAGGGAACCTAGCGGTCTTTCTCTTGTTACTTTGACGCCGTGCTTGGCCAGCGTCTTGCGGGCCTCGGCCAGGAAATCAGTCCCGGTCGGCGTCTGCGACAACGGTTCCAGGGTGATGGCAATGCCGCCGCCCTGCGGTTCGTCGAGAAGAACCTGGCGGGCGTCCGCCTTCTTGACCGTCCACCGCCGGGCATAGACAAATTCGACCCCCAGTGCCGGTTCCCGGAACAGCAGCAAGGTGTTGTCGTCGTTCGGTTCGGTGACCAGACCGCGGATTCGATCATCGCTCAGGGCTTGGCTGATTTCTACTTGTCGAGTCAGGGAGAAGCGGCCGTCAACGCGGCCCTGGGGCTTGTTGTCCTTGTCCACCAGCCAACTGGTGCCGTCGAGATAGATCGCCGTGAGGAAGCGGCGGTCGAGGTCGAACAGGAAATAGCCTTCGAGGTCTTGGCGATTCGGGCCGTCCTCGTTAATGCCTTGTACCGATCCACTGAGGCGGACTCGAGCCACCCGGCTGCCGTTCCGCATCTGGACATCTTGAAGCCGACACTGAATCTGGCCGGCGGTGATTTCGTCCAGATCGGTCAACTCCTGGACGGCCGATTTGGCCGCCGCCCACTGATCGCCGACACGAACCGGCTTCTCCGGCAGAAGCCCCCGCAAGGCCGGGACGAAAACATCCGTCCGGACTCGGTCAATCTCGCTCCACATCAGCGGACCATCTGGACTGAACGGTACCTCGGTCTGCTCCAGGCGGAGAATCACCATCCGTCGCACTTCGGGACGCAGACTGCTTTCCTGGAGCTGGTCGCCGATTTTGCGGCGGAAGTCGAGCCGATCATAGTTCCGCAGAGTGCGGGTGGCGGGAACCGCGACCGTTTCGCCGGTCAGGATGCGTTCGTCGTACTCGACGCTGGCGGTGCCGGCGATGGTCAGCGTCTTGCCAGCATCCTTGCCCTGAGACGGCAGTTGCAAGGTGCCGGTGAGATCAACCCGGCTACTGACGTGGTACTGATAACCCGCCGGAAACTTTTCCTCCAGTCGGTAGGTCTCAGAGGCAACCGCCGAGGCCAACAGGAACCACGGCAGAGACAGGCCAAGAAGGCAACACCGTATGTACATGACGAATCCATCCGGGGACCGGGCAAGGATCACACACGATTCTACACCGTAAGGCTTGCAAAAAAGCGGATCTGACTTCAGAAGCGCTTCTGGTTTTCTGGCGAAATGCATTCCTGAGGGCCGCCGGAACGCGTCGAATCGGCACAATCGGCAAGCTTGTTGAAGCAGTCAGAAACCCGTTTGTCGGAAGGAAGGTATCATGGCAGGAATGGATGGACCGAATCGGCCGGCTTTTGTGACATCTTCAGGCCGAAGGATGCGGACTTGCACGGCTCACCAGGCGTCATTAGCCTAAGCAGGGAAGCGGCGTGCCTGCGACCCTTGGCCGTCGCTGTCATTTCCAGGTGTGGGTGGTTGGATTCTTCATGCCGACGCTGTTCGTCATTCGCGGCCCGGATGAAGGGAAACGCTTTGAGGTAGCGGCTCCGATCATCAGCATCGGCCGCGAAGCCAGCAATACCGTTCGTCTGCACGACACGGAGGTTTCCCGGCGTCACGCCGAGATCGTGCAGACGCGGGATGGCTATTTGCTCGTGGACCTCAAAAGCAGCAATGGCACCTATCTCAACAGCGTCAGCATCAAGGAATCGCTGATCCGCTCCGGCGATCACATTCAGTTGGGCCAGACTGTGCTGGTTTTCACAGCAGCCGCGGGAGACGGCGTTTCCGCCAGCGATCTGGCCGAACGCATCAACATGATCAGCCGCGCCGAACTGGAAATCCCCTCGGCCATCGTCAAGGCAATCCGTGAAGAAGAGGGCAGTCGTCTGCTGGCCCAGCCGGAGCAGGCCGCCGGTCCCTGGCTCAAAAATGCCCTGGCCAACCTGAGCGTGATGTATCAGGCGACGCAGGCCGTCAGCCACATCCTCGACACCGACCAGCTGCTCGAGAAGATCATGGACCTGATCTTCCAGTCAATTCAGGCGGACCGCGGCTGCATCATGCTGCGGAACCGGGATACCGGTTCCTTCGAGCCGAAGGCCATCCGCATCCGCTCCGGCGTCGATCCGGAAGCCAAGATCACTATCAGCCGCACCATCATGGATTACGTCCTTCGGGAAGGCAAAGGCGTGTTGGTGTCGGACGCCTCCCATGACGAGCGTTTCGCCCCAGCCCAAAGCATCGTCCGCTTCGGCATCAATGAAGCCCTGTGCGTGCCGATGAAAGGACGGCACGAGACGCTCGGAGTAATCTACCTCGATACCCGCGTCGCTCCGCGCGATCTCAAGGCCGAAGACGCCCCGACCTGCAAACTGACCGAAGACCATCTCCTCTTGGCCATCGCCATCGGCCACCAGGCCGCCTTGGCGCTGGAGGAGACACGCTATTATCAGGCGATGGTGCAGGCAGAGCGGCTGGCCGCCATTGGTCAGACCATCGCCGCCATCAGCCACCACGTCAAAAACATCCTCCAGGGTCTTCGCACCGGCAGCGACCTGATCCGCCTGGGCATTCAGGAAGATAAGCGGGACATGATCGAGCAGGGCTGGAAGGTTGTCGAAAAGAATCAGGCCCGCATCTACGACCTCGTCATGGACATGCTGAGTTATTCCAAGGAGCGCGAACCGGCCCTGGAACCCGTGGACGTCAATCAACTCGTCCGCGACGTCCTGGAACTCGTGGACGGCGTTTTGAAGGAGAAGGGCATTCAGCTTCATCTTCGGCTGGCGGAAAACCTGCCGCAGATCCAGGCCGATCCCGAGGGCATTCATCGGGCCTTGCTGAATCTTGTGCAAAATGCCATTGACGCCCTGGAGGGCCGCGACAAACCGGCCCTAGGCTTGGCGACTTCACTCGATGCCGAAAAGCAATGGCTTCGTATCGTGGTGACTGACAACGGCTGCGGCATCGCGACGAACAAGCTGGAGGAAATCTTTAAGCCCTTCGTGTCCACCAAAGGCTCCAAGGGCACGGGATTGGGTCTGGCGGTCAGTCGCAAGATTCTGCGGGAGCACGGCGGGGACATCACGGCGGAGAGCATCCTCAACAAGGGCAGCCGCTTCACGATCCGCCTGCCCGTGCAACTTGCAGCCAGCGAAGGCCAGGCATCCCTTCAGCGGACCATGGTACCCGACGAAGCATCCGCTCCACGAAAATGATCCTATCTGGAAATCGAGCGAGGAAATGAAAAGGCCCCGCAGCGTCCTTTGCGGGGCCGGAAGGGTAGCTCGTTGGGCCGTCCTCCGCTTTTTCGGCTCGACGGTGGCCGATTGCCTCTGCACCGCGCCCATCAGCGCCCAGGCACCCGACAAGGTCGAACCATCTTGCGCGTGTCGCGCTGGTTGCGAAGCAACCTGTATGTTCGGACGACTCGAACCGCCCTTCTGCATGCATTATGTCCGTGCTTGACCCGATTGCAAGCAAATTCCGCTTCTTGTGCAAGGCGTTCCTTCCATGGGAGAGAATCTGATCCGGGGAGGCAAAAAGAATCGAAAGTCGAACTGCGAAGGACAACTGGAAACCGCACCAGGCATCCCTATACCAATCGCCAAATGCTTGATCGGGAGAACCGCGGCGCAGTGGCGAGGGCAATCCGGAATGGCTGACATGCGTACTCAGCCCGTCATGGGCATCGTTCCGCCGAGCGTGGCCGAAGCGCGGATCGCTGAACGCTGGCCGACCGTCGCCGCCTATCCCTTCGTCAGCAAACCCGCCGCCGCTCTCCAGACGCTCGCCAAAGGTTTAATTGTCAGCATCCTCAAGTTGCACTGGCTTCTGGCCGCTATTCTGATGATCTTCGTCCTGCCGCTCAGTTTCCTGATCGCCCTGGCCGCCTGGTTGATGCTCGCTCCCTTTTTCTTTGCCAAAATCCTGCCCGGGTTCATGACCCGTTATGTACTGACCAACAAACGCCTCATGGTGCAGCGGGGCTGGAGTCGGCGAATCGTTAAGGAAGTGCCGCTCACGGAGATGGACAAGGTGCAGGTTGTGGCCGGATCCGAACAGCCGTTTTATACCTCCGCCGATCTCGAAATCCTCAGCAACGGCAAGGTGCTCCTGCGTCTGCCCGGGGTTGATGAGTACGAGCAATTCCGAGTCCAGATCGAAAACGCGTACATCGCCTGGGGGCGGAAAGAACAACCCAAGGAACAACAGTTCCCGGCCAAGGCTTCTTAGAGCATCGTAGTAGCTCGCCACGACCTCCATCCGCCTAAGTGGAATAGACCCACCTTCCCAGAGTCATCGCTGGTATTAAAAGCACGGCGATCAGCAGGCCAGCCCACCCCACCAAGGCGAAGGCAATCAAGGCGTCCAGCCCGATCAGGCCGAGGATGCAGGTTTTGACTGCCCGCTGGACCTGACGCGGATCCGGTTCCACGATGGCATCGAGAATCGGCTTGCCGATGAGCGTTCCCCACAGGATCAAACCCAGCGGATAGAGGATCGCTCCAAGGCCGAGGTGCTGTTGCAAAGCCACCGGGGCTGCCGCGGCTAGCGCGACCGCCAACGCCATGAGGATCGTGGCCAAGGCAAGAGGCCAAAGGCGGCTCGTCTCCGCCTCCCGACGGGCAAAGACCGTCACGCCGATGATGTAGAGCCCAACAGCGAAGGCCGGCCAGACCGTCCGCCAGGCTGGCCAATAGCCGGTGGAACACAAGGCCAGCACTATATTAAGAAAGCGACAACTCCCCATGAGAACTGGGCCAAGTAATGTCGCTTTGAAGACGGCGTCGTAAAGCACAATGGCCAACGCCAGGGCAAAGGCGACGGCCAACGACGGTCCCACCGGGAAACCAATCGTTGCTTCATGGGCCGGAAGGAACATCGCCGCGGCGATGCCGCTGAGCAGGAGTGCTCCGCCAAGGCATCCTGCAAACCATCGCGGAACCCGTCCGGACGGAATGGGCCGATGCGGTCGCTCTCGGGCATCCACTTCGGCATCGAAGTAGTCGTTCAGGACCATGCCGGCGGAGTACAGGCAGCTCGACGCTGCTAGGACAGCGACGAGCAAATCGCTTTCACCGCCAACGACCAGCCAGCCGAGAAAAACGTCCGCCCAGGCCGTGAACAAGTTCGGCAACCGCAGGAGCTGGGCATAGCTCCGCAGCATGTCAGCCGACTTCCTTGATAGCCTGTCGGAACACCTCCAGACAGGCCGCCATGTCCGGGCTGGGATTGGATGGATGGGCTTCGTATTCGAGACTTATCCAGCCCTGATACTTGACGTCCTTGAGGGCCTTGACCAGGGCCGGGACATTCAGGCTGCCTTTGCCCAGAATCACATCCGTCTTGCGTTCGTTGTCATGGTCCTTCAGGTGCATGCCGAAATTGCGATTGCCCATGATCCGCACCTGCTCGGCCGGGTCGAGCGGCTTGCCCAGTTGAGCGCAGCGGATGAGGTGGCCAGTGTCCAGACAAGAGCCGATGAGCGGATGCCGGTCTTTCACGGCAGCCATGATCGTCTCAGCGGAGTACCAGCGATGCAGGCCGCGGCCGATGGGACCATGCGGATGGATGGCGATACCGATCTTGTATTCCTCGCAGAGCTTGTCCAGACTGTCGAAACTGTCCGGATCGGGGTCCGCACTGAAGAAGCGAATGCCGAGGGCCTTGCCGAAGTCGAAGACCCGCTTGTTGGCGTCGTGGTTCTTGCTGAAACCGTGAACGCCGAAAGCCACCGGCTTGATCTTGTACTCGGCGCACATCCGCTTGATGGCCTCGATCTGTTCGGGCTTGCTGTCCGGCGGAGCGTGCTTGCTGAAAAACTCGATGTAATGCAGGCCCAGGTCGGCCGTCCGCTTCAGGCACTGTTCCAAGTCGAACTCGCGGAATGAGTAGCTTTGCACGCCGACGGTGAAGGGGCCGTAGGGTTCCTCGGCTCTGGCGAAGCGTCCTGCCAGCGTGGAACCCACCAGAGCCGCGGATGAAGCCAGGAAGTCACGTCGTGTCAGCATCGGTTCTCCTCCCGGGTGAATGATGGAAGTACGCACACTTTACGGCCTCGTGGATGGAGATGCAACCGTCATGCATGCCTCGCTGACGCTTCGGGTTTAGAGGAGAGTCCCCGCTGACCTTTCGGGTTACGCTGGGAACCCTCGCTGACGCTTCGGGTTAAGATGGGAGCGCTCGCTCATGCTTCGAGTTTTCGTAGAATGGATGTGATAGCGGGCTTCGGTTTGGACTTTGGAGCATGACCGATTTCATTCGGCCGCAGGTGAGGGCGCTGACCGGCTACACCCCGGGTGAGCAGCCCCGCGACGATGGCTTCATCAAGCTGAACACCAACGAAAACCCCTATCCGCCGTCTCCCCGAGTGTTCGAGGCCATTCGTGCGGCACTGACTGGCGACAAGCTGCGAAAGTATCCTGATCCACTCGGCACGGCCTTCCGGGAAACCGCCGGACGCATCCTCAACGTACCGCCGGAAGCAATCCTCATCGGCAATGGCTCCGACGATGCCTTGACCATCCTGACCCGCACGCTGGTTCCTGAAGGCGGTCTGGTGGTTTTTCCGACGCCGAGCTATCTGCTCTATCGCACCTTGGCCGAGATTCAGGGGGCCCGTTGGAGGACCATTCCGTTCGACGCCGCTTGGCAACTCCATGCTGACGAAGTGCCCCGGGAGGCCGCCGTCACCTTCGTCGCTAATCCCAATTCCCCTTCGGGTACGCTGGTCCACCGGGAAATCCTCGCCGATTGGCCCGGTCCCCTAGTCGTTGACGAAGCCTACGCCGACTTTGCCGATGAGAACTGCCTGGGCCTGCTTTCCCGACGCAGCGACGTCGTAATCACCCGAAGTCTGAGCAAATCTTACTCGCTGGCCGGCATCCGCTTGGGCTTCGCGGTCGCCGATCCCGATCTCGTTCGGCACCTGGTCAAGGTCAAGGATTCCTATAACTGCGACGTGCTCAGCCTGGCCGCCGCTGTTGCCGCCCTGGAAGATCAGAGTCACATGCGGGCCAATGTGGCAAGGATACGAGCCACTCGTCAGCGGTTGACCGAGGCGTTGCGTCGGCTTGGCTTCGAGGTCACGGAGAGTCAGGCCAATTTCGTCTGGGCTCGGCACGCTTTGCCCGTCAAACCGCTTTATGAGGAACTGAAACGCCGTCGCATCCTCATCCGCTACATGGAATACCCTGGATACGGCGACGGCCTACGGATCTCCGTCGGCACCGACGCGGAAATCGACTGCCTGCTCGACCACCTGCAAAGCATGATCTGAAGAGAACCTCGCATCAAACCTGGCGCGGGACTGTGGTCGGCGAGCTGCCTGGCTTCTGGATAGCCTTGTTCACTCTGCTTCGTAAAGCACCTCGCACAATCGGCCCAGGGCTTCGCCTTCGATGCGGCTGTCATTGGCTTTTTCGAGGTGGGTGTTGTTTACGAACATGGCGAAGACCAGCTTGCGTCCGGAGCGCGTGGTCAGATATCCGGCTAAGGCCTTGCTGGTGAGCAAGAAACGGTCGTTCATCGTGTTTCGCCAAAGCAGGGTGCCGGTCTTGGCCTGGGCCTTGTCGCGGGCCGGGCTGTCTTCCTTGACGGCTGGGGCCAAGGTGCCGTCCACGCCGAGCCGGGGCAGGGCCTCGAAATACACCGGAAAATCAGGCCGGGTTGCCATGTAACGCAGTAATTGCACCGCAGCACGAGGTGTCACGGCATCGGCTCGGGAACCTCCCGCTCCGCCGCCGAACGAGATCGTGTCCACCTCAACGCCTGCCTTGGCCAAAAACTCCCGCTGCAAGTGCAGCCCCTCATCCAGAGTGCGTTTGCCATGTTTCACCGCCACAAGGATCGGCAGCGTGCTGGCGTGAAGATTGTGGCTGACCTTGAGGATGAGTTTGATGTTCTCACGGAAAGGCGGCGAAGTCAGCACGGCGACCCGGGGCAACTTCAGGGTCTCCTCGCGCGAAGGCAGATCCCGCGGCGTGTTACCGACCAACGGCGACGCCTCGACTTCCACTCCAGCCCGCTTCAGAGCCTCGATGAACAAGCCACGAGCAAAGGAGGCCGGGTCTTCGACCTCGAACACCCGCAACTGTGGTTTGGAATCTTCGGGAATCTGACCTCGGACCACGAAACGATTTCCCGGCAAAGCCGTCAGCGTGATCCGGAGCGGTTCACCTTTCTTGGCAGTTGTTACCTGAGCGTCCAAAGCGACCAAGGGGCTTTGCGGACGTGTTTCAATGCGGGCCGGCTCTCCGGGTTGCGTCGGCGTGATGCGTACGTCGTACAGGTTGTCATTGACCATGATCGGCGTGACCCGGATGGGACCGCTGCCGGTGCTTTCGGCGTGTTCGAAGAGCCGATCGTCGATCAGGATTCTGCCCGTGATCTTGCGAATTCCCGAGGCGGCGACCTGTCGGGCCAGATCGTTCAGTCCGGCCAGCGGATCGGGTTCGGTCCAATCGGCATTGGCGAAGCCGTTGGCGTAGGTGTGGTCCACGTTAACGAACGCGATTCGGCCATCAGGAAGCGTGCGGCCTCCTAAGGTGAGGTCTCCCGAGGCGATCAGGATCAGATCGCCGCGGAGTGTGCCGTCCGAGGAAACTTCTCCCTTGCGGACCACCGGCGTCTCGAAGCGATAATCCGGGCCGAACGCATCGAGAGCACAGGCACAGGAAAAGAGCTTCGTGGTCGAGGCGGGAATGAAGAGTTTGTCCGGATTTAATTCGTAGAGCGTTTTCCCAGATTCGAGATCCACGGCCAGGATACCCCAATGGGCTTGCTTGTAGCGGGGTTGTTTCAGGACGGCTTCGATGTCGGCGGCCAGTTTTTCCGCGGCAGACCGTATCTCAACCGATTGCGCGGAAGCCTTGCCGCTGACCTTAATTTCCAGCAATCCCGTCATCGCCAAGAAGACGGCCAGAACGACTGCAAGGCCCGACCCAAGGACCATCGCTCCGGTTCGTTGAACCATCGGTCTCTTCCTCCCTCACTGACCGGTCTGGACCTGCGTTTTCATAACGGCAGAGCCCGCGATCAACGGCGAACAGGCTACCCATCCGAAAAGGCCGCGTCAAATGCGTGGTTCGTCATACCTGGCACGGTCGGAGAGTTTGCCAAGTTTTCCCCGGTCCGAACTGCCGGGCAACCGCTTCTGCATGCCGTCAGGAGCGGGTATGATTGGAAAAGCACGCAGACGACCCGCCACGGGCCGGACTGCCAACCAGGTATCCGCAGGGAGATTCCGTCATGCTCAACCGACTGGCGGCGGTGGCAGGTTTGGCTTTCTTCTTGAGCGGGGGCATTGTGCTGATCGCTTCGGCTCAGCAGCCGGAACTTCCTCAGCCGCGTGTTGCCGAGTCCGATCCGAAGCTTGGCAAGGAAGGTACCAAGCCGGAGCTTGGCAAAATCGTCAAGGAAGTCTGGGAGGCAGCGTTTCTCGACGGCAATCAGGCTGGCCACGTCCACGGCCTCATCCGCGAGTTGATCGTTGGCGAGCAGACGCACATCCTCGCCGCCACGGAACTGGAATTGACCCTCCTCCGCTTCAATCAACAGTTGACGCTCAAATACGGCTACAGCAACGTCGAGACGACCGAAGGCAAGGTGCTGGCATTTGTCGTCCAGCAGACCTTGGCGAAGGATCAGGTGCTGACCCGCAAGGGCAAGGTGGAAGGTAAACAGTGCGTCATCACGGTCGAGGCCCCCAATCGGCCTGCGACGGAAACCAAGATGATGTGGAACGAGCAGGCCCTTGGCATCTACGCCCAAGAGCGCCTTTTCCAAGAGCGGAAACCCGAACCGAACAGCCGCTTCGATTTCATCCGCTTTGAGCCGACGCTTGACACCTGGCTGACCGTTCACGTCGAAGTCAAGGACTGGGAGGAAGTCGCGCTCCTGGGAAAGGAGAAACGGAAGCTCCTCCGGGTAGAAACCCGTCTCGACCGTGTCATGAACATCGAGTTACCGCCGGAAATCGCCTGGATCGACGACGAAGGCGAGGTCCACAAGCGGCAGATGGACGTGCCGGGCATGGGTACGCTGACCATGTATCGCACCACCAAGGAACAGGCGTTGAGGCGGGCAGGGGCCGGCTCGGTGAGCGACGTCGGTCTCAGCCAGCTGGTGCGCATCAACAAGGCCATCAGCAGGCCGAACGAAACCGCCGAGGTCGTTTTCCGCATCCGAATCAAAGGCGAGCAGGAACCGCAGTCCGTCATTCCCCAGGATGACCGACAGGTGGTGCGAGCGGTCAAAACCGATGAGTTGGAACTGGTGGTCAAGGGCCAGATCACGCCTTCCAACGGCATGGCCGATTCTGCGGAAGCTCCGCCCGAGGAATATCTGCGAAGCAACCATACCCTTTGCAGTGACGATGCGCGGGTCAAGCAATTAGCCCGCCAGGCAGTCAATTCGGAAAAGGATCCGTGGCGAAAAGCGTTGCGGATCGAGAACTGGGTCTGCACCCACCTGCGGAACAAGAACTTCACGGAAGCCTTCGCGACTGCCGATCAGGTGGCCCGCTCCCTGGAAGGCGACTGCACGGAACACGCGGTACTGGCTGCTGCCATGTGTCGGGCCGTCGGCGTGCCCAGCCGCACCGTCATCGGCCTGGTTCACGTTCCGACCCAGCGGGCGATGGGGTTCCACATGTGGATCGAGGTCTGGATCAATGGCAAATGGTACGCTCTTGATCCCACGCTCGGGCAAGGGCGCGTCGGCGCGACGCATCTGAAGATCAGCGACCAGCACTGGAACGACACGCAAAGCCTGCTTCCGTTTCTTCCGCTGACCCGCATCCTCGGCCGCCTCGAAATCGAAGTCCTCAGCGTGAAGTACCCTGAGTGAGGTCCCCTGAACCCTGGTGGCCCGACCTCCCGCGGGAGGTGCTTGGCCAGCACGCGATTTTCACTGCCGCAATAAAAGGAAACTTTTCTAGGAATCTGCTTGCATTGACATAGGTATGACGATAGAACAAGAACGTGCTTGTTCCCGACTCTTCGCGGCTCGCCCCCCGAGAGCGGGGAACGGGAACGCGGTGGCCCATGGAGCCTGCCCGGAGCGAATTCCAGGTGTTGATGGACCAGGTCCTCGCCGGGTCCGAAGACGCGGCGAGGCAGTTAGTCCGCACCTATGGGCCGGCCGTCCTGCGGGCTGTGCGTCGCAAGCTCAATGGCCGTCTGCGTTCCAAGTTCGATTCCGATGACTTCGTGCAGGATGTCTGGGCATCGTTCTTTGCGTCCCCTCCGCGGAACCACGACTTCGCGTCGCCCCAGGATCTGGCGGCCTATCTGATCCGTGTGGCCCGGAACAAAGTCATCGACGTGGTGCGCCAGCGTTTGCACCGCCAGCGCTACGACGTCAAGCGGGAGCAGTCGCTGCAAGCCCGCGATGGAGCGCTCGAGCATCGGCTCGTTTCTCCCCACGCTTCGCCCAGCACGATTGCCATGACTGCGGAGGAGTGGGAGGCGCTGCTGCGTCGGCAGCCTCCGGTTTATCGGGCGATTCTGCTGCGATACCGCGAGGGCCAGACCCCAACGCAGATCGCCGCCTCCCAGGGGATCAGTGAACGAACCGTCCGCCGGGTTCTGGCCCGGACATTGTCAGGGTACGCATCATGAGCGCCGCCACCGATGCCACGATGATCATTCCCGATTCCGTCCTGCCCGAACGGGCCTTGCGTGCCATGGCCTCGATGGTCAAGGACCGCTGGCGAGCCGGGGACGAGCCCGACGCTGCCCGGGCCGTCGCTGAACTTCCGGCCCTGCGCTACGCCAAGTCCATCCAACTGGATCTGGCTTATGAAGAGTACTGCCTGCGTCGCGAAGCCGGCGAATGTCCGGACATTTACGAATTCTGCGAGCGATTTCCGAGCCTGAAAGTGTCGCTCCGCCGTCTGCTCGAAGCCCATGAGCTTCTCGAGGAACGGCCAGACCTTCTGGAGGAACAGCCCTACACCTGGCCTGAGGTCGGCAGCCAGTTCCTCGGCTTTGAATTGCTGGACGAGTTGGGGCGTGGTGCATTTGCCCGGGTCTATCTGGCCCGTGAAACCGCCTTGGGAAATCGCCTGGTTGCCCTGAAGGTGGCTCCCTACGGCTGGGGCGAAGCGGACATCCTGGGGCGTTTACAGCACCCCAACATCGTGCCGATCTTCTCGGTAACAAACGATTCCGACAGCCCCCTGACAGCCGTGTGCATGCCATATCGGGGACGAGCAACCCTGTGCGATGTCCTCGACCATCTGGCCACGCTGAGGAAGGTGCCCAGGAAAGCCAATGCGATTCTGGACGCCATCCGTACCCTGGGAGGAACTTGGAACGCGGCAGCCAGCCCGGTCGAATCCGGTTTCAACCTTCGCGGACAGGGTTACGATCAGGCCGTGGTCCGCATCGGCGCTTTGTTGGCAGAAGCCCTGGCCTACGCTCACGGGCTGGGCATCTTCCACAGGGATTTGAAGCCTTCCAACGTGTTGCTGACACCGGAAGGCTGGCCCTTGCTGCTTGATTTCAACCTGGCATTTGACTGCCACAACATGGCGCATTCGGTCGGCGGCACCTTGCCGTACATGGCCCCTGAACAGCTTCGGGCCACCGATCCCACTCGAACTGGAGGCTCGGTTGAGGTCGGGGCAAAAGCCGATCTCTTCTCGCTGGGGGTCATCCTTTATGAATTGCTGACCGGACAGCATCCCTTCGCTCCGTTGCCTGAGGCGGGATCACTGGTTGCCATGCGGGCCAATCTCCTGGAGCGGCAGCGTCGGGGACCAACTCCCCTGCGGAAACTGCGTCCTGATGCTGACAAGCGCCTGGAGCGGTTGTTGAAGCAGCTTCTCGCCTACGCTCCTCAGGAGCGTCCAACGGCCGCGGAAGTGGCTGAGGCCCTTCGGCAGCTTCTGCGTCCCCGTTCCCCATGGATTCCTGCTGTCGGGACCGCCATCGCAGTCGGCGTTGCTGCTTTGTTGGGCAGCGCGGCTTACCTTGGCACCGAAGCCCATGCTCCAGAGCATGTCGGAGCCGATGCACCCACGGCTTCGTCCACGAGTTTTGCCAATCATTTGGCCCGAGGGAAAGCTGCGTATCTGGCTGGCACCAATATGCAGGCAATCTCGGAGTTCAGCCAGGCGATATCGTCCGCCGAGAGCGATACGGATCGCGCTCTGGCTGCCTTTTATCGGGGCCGAGCGCGGCAACGCCTCGCTATCGAGCATAGCGACCTAAAACTCCTTGGCTTGGCCTTGACGGATTATCAGATGGCGGAACAGATCGCGCCCTCGCCTCGCAATCGAGCCTGCATCGGCTATTGTCTGTGCTACGTTGATCCTCCGCAGCCAATGGTGGCGGAGGGTTATTTCCATCAGGCACTGGAGGAGAAGCAGTTCTCAGCGGAGGTTCACAACAACCTGGCCTGCATCATCGGTCAGGACAGTGAGCGACTGTGGGAAGCTCTGGGGCATCTCGACCTGGCCGTTGAAATGAAACCTCTTGCTTCTGCGATCCGATACAACCGTGCCGTCGTGCTCTACAGCTTGGCACTTCAGGACACCGACGAAGAACAGCGGCAGGCCTATCGGATGGGGGCTGCTCTGTCCGCTGTGGAATTGCTCCATGCTGCCGTCAAGGACATCTCCAAGGCCATCGAGGTCGGGCCGGTCACGCCGGAAATACATCGGGAGGCAGCCCGTATTTTGGTCCGTCTCGCCGAGCTCGATCCCACCGCCGCCAACGATGCCCGGAAAAACCTCAAGATTGCGCTGCGCCAAGGCGTCGATGGGGAAACCGTCCGACATGACCTGAGTTTGCAGCCAATCTTCGATCAAGAAACCAAGCGGCTTCTCGATAACCCCGTACCAAAGCAGCGCCGCACGCTACGGATGCTTGATCCGCTCAACGGGCAACTGGATTAGAGAGCCGTTCCTTGGACTTTGCCAGGGCTGACCGCCTTACTCGTTCCAGCGAAGAGACAGCCGGGCCAAAGGAGCGTTGAGCCGCAATCGGATGAAAGAAATGCCGTCAAAAACGTGCGGCTCCTTTTCGATCCGCACTCGGTCCGCTGATGGCAACACTTGGGGATGATAGTGGAGGCTAAGTACAACCACGCCATCGACCGGCTGCACGTCTGCGAGTGTGATTTGATTCGGCTCTGCTTCGACGATCTGGGCTTTGCCAACCAAGGCGAAACTGTGGGGACGACGAAGGACATACAGCATCGAACCGTCCGGCAACGCCGTCGTGGAGGAAACCACGGACCATTTGCCAAAGCGGGTCTTGGCAGCTTCGCTGCGACAGACGATCCATCCGATATTGAAGCGTCGGGCGAAATCGGCGAGTTCGAGGTCGTTCCAGTCCTGGATCGGTCGGCCTGCGAGCGTGCCGTCCCGCAATCGGGCGGCTGCGTGCTCAATAGCGGCATCGGGTCCCAATCCGCCGACGTAGCTTCGCCCCGTCAAGCCGGCCAGCAACGGACTCCAACTGTCGGTTGATTCGGTTTCTTCCCAGAGGATGCGGGCCTTTTCGGTGGTTTGCCTGATGAGCGTTTCCACCGTTTCTTGGGCGGCCATCGTCAATCCCAGAGGTAACTGCTCGATGCGGAACGTGTGCTGGACGTAGCGGGTCAATGGGACGTGACAGCCAATGATAACTGCTGCCAGAAAGGCACAGGTAACGACGGCACCGCGGAGATGGGTTCCGGTGGCCTTGCCCATCAGATCAAAGATGGTCACGACACCCTGTCCCGCCAGGGGAGCGGCGAAGAGCAACCCGGCAAACAGGAATCGGCCCGGGTCGAAGCCGAGTCGGCTGCCCCAGAAAGGCCCCAGGAGTCCAAGCAAAAGACAGCCGACGAAGGCCAAGGAAAAAACGCGGGGAGCGACGACGTCCCCTTTGCGGTACCAGCCCACGAGTCCGATTGCCGCCGCAGCGGTCAAGCCAAGCACGGTGGCGAGCAGCATCGGCTCTCGGGCCAGCCGGTGGTTGTCCAGGAATTCAAGAAAGGCCAACGGCCCGGCAGGGACTTCCGCTGACAGAGCTTCCGTGCGAATCCACCACGTCGTCAGGGTTTCGCTCAACCAAAGACCGTTGGAAACCAAGACAATTAAACCCGTTAAAGCAATCCCAAGGTGCCATCGGACCGACTGGTGCCATCCCGCCCCGAAGTAAAAGGCCAGGGCCACGGGCAGCAGTAAAGCAGGTAGCAATACTTGGAAGAACACGGCGGCGGACAGGGCGATGGTCAGGCCAAACCACGCCGCGATATTGGGCCGGTACTGGTAGGTGGTGCCTGATCCCAATGCCAGCAATGCCGACACGCTGCTGAAAACCAGGTCGAGATCACCCTGCCAAAGCATCTGGCGACCGCAATCCGACCAGCAAATGGTCACGCAAGCCAACGTGGCGAAAGCGATGGCAGCGTGATTCAGGCCGCAGTTCCAGACAGCCACGGCCACTAGTGCCGGAATTAAGGCCCAGCCAATGGCCACGCCAAGCTTGTAAGCCAGGGGCGAAAAGTCTCCCCACGCCAGATACTGGAACATCTCCGCAGGTTTGCTGCCGGAATCGAACCAGGGGGTTTTCGGATAACCGGCGTAGTAAGCCGGGTCATAGACGCCGAAGCGGCCTGAACGGCAGAATTCCCGAGCGCCAAGGTAGCCGTGATACAGATGCAGGGCGTGTTTCCCTGAAATGAGCGGGCGTCCATCGAGCAGGCCGCCGTAAGATTGGGACCCATCGCCGAACAAGGCTAGCGTCAGGAGGACATGCCAGACGACCAACGCTCCCACGACGACCCACCAGCCTCGGCTGTTGCCGAAGCCGATTCCTTGAGTTGGTTGCGGGGGAGGGGGCGCGCCGTTTTCCATGAGGCGGGATACTATCGCCGCCTTGGAAATGCCTCAAGATCAGCCCCGCAAGGTCAGGTTCAGACGGAAGCAGCGTCAATGACGCCCGTTGCGGTAACGCTGCATGACCAGGGAAGCGTTCTGACCACCGAACCCGAAGCTGTTGGATAGGGCGGTCTTGACCCGGATCTCCCGTGCCGTATTCGGAACATAATCCAGATCGCACTCGGGATCGGGTTTGTGGTAGTTGATCGTCGGCGGCAGCACGCCGTCTCGCAGGGTCAGAGCCATAGCCACCGCTTCCACCGCCCCGGCAGCGCCGATCAGGTGACCGATCATGGATTTGATTGAACTTAGCGGCAATTTCCAGGCCTTTTCGCCAAACACCCGCTTGACCGCCTGGGTTTCCATGAGGTCGTTGAGCCGGGTGCTGGTGCCGTGGGCGTTGATGTAGTCTACATCCTGTTCGTCCACTTGGGCATCCTTTAATGCCCACTCCATAGCTCGGGCAGCTCCTCGGCCTTCGGGATCGGGTTTGGTCACGCCGTAGGCGTCAAAGCTGCTGGCGTAGCCTGTGACTTCGGCATAGATCTGGGCACCGCGCTTCCTGGCATGCTCGAGTTCTTCCAGGACCAGAACGCCCGCTCCCTCTCCAAGGACAAAGCCGTCCCGCTCCGCGTCGAATGGGCGGGAGACTTCCTCGGGTGGTCGATTGGCCCGGCTCAGGGCTCCCAGAGAGGCGTAAGCCAGGACGAGCAAGGGATCAATGCGGCTGTCGGCTCCGCCGGCGAGCATGATATCGGCTTCTCCGCGGCTGATCATGCGGAAGGCATCACCGATGGCCTGGGTACCCGCGGCACATGCGGTGGTCACGGTGCTATTCGGTCCTTGGGCATTGAAGCGGATCGAGATATGAGCGGCGATCATGTTGGGCAGATACTTGAGAATCCAAAGCGGAAAGACCGCTTGAGTTCCGCAGTCTCCCAGTTTTCGCGTATCCAGCTGCCCATCTTCGCCGTAAGCCTGAAGCAAAGCGGGAGCGACTTCCGGTAATTCCATGGGAATGACGCCGGTTCCCATGGTCACGCCGAAGCGCTCGGGATTGATTTTGTTCAGGTCCAGACCGCTGTCGGCGATGGCGTCGGCAGCAGCCACCAGGGCAAACCGGGAAGCCCGCCCCATGATCTTGAGGCTCTTGCCGTGACCGTTAGTCATGTAAGGGGTTGCGTCGCAGTTCTTGACTTCGCCGGCGATCTTGACCGGATGGTGGGAAGCGTCGAACGTGGTGATCGGTCCGACGCCGCTTTTGCCCTCGACACAGGCTTTCCAGAACGCCTCCTTGCCGATGCCATTCGGGGCTACCACGCCGAGGCCCGTCACGACCACTCTGCGCATGACTTCACCGCCCTTCGCAGTCGTCCCGGAAAGGCTCGGCTGCGCCAGACGGCATGTCACTCCATTTCCCCGAATCGCCCGGATGCTGACTCCGCGCGCAGGGTGGAACGGGACGGGACATGCCAACCAGCGCCGGCCGCCATGCCGCCGAGCGCTTCCAAGATGCGTGGACCAGTCAGGCGGGAAATAGAAGAACCCCTGCCCCACCTGAGTAACGGTCGAGGCCAGCGATTCGGCCCAGGTTTCGCCTCGCCGTCTCCTCTGCCGTCAAGTCAGGCTCGGCCCTGCCTTGTGGGATCCGAACCCGGCCAACACTCGGCGATCAGAGGGCCAACAGACGTCGGGACGAACTCTCCAATGGCCTACACCTTCGCTAGCCTATGCAAGTTTACAAGTCGTACGGTAGAGATTCAACGGCTCGGTGTCAAGCTGGCAGGTGGCAGCAGATCGGAATCATCCGAGTTTATCCAAATTGCTAAATCTTCCAGGTCTTTCATATGCGGTGGAGTTTCGGCCCTGCCCGAAACGAACTGGTTGCTCATTTCGTCCAATATGCCAAGATGGAGGGAACCGAGCGGCCGGGGCGGATCACCCGCCAAGCTCGGGGCTAGGCACACCACGAGGATGCACCATGAGACGCTGGCTGAAAGCGTGGGTGGGACTGGGGCTATGGGCTTGGCTTCTCTTCGGAGCAGCGGTGGGGCCGGCCACAGGTCAGGCCTTAAACCCCGACGAAGCCGCCGCCATGCTTCTGAACAGCGCCCGCCAAGCTTACAACGAAGGCAATCACGCCTTTGCTGCCGACCGCTTCCGCGAGTTCCTTAGTCGCTTCGGAAACCATAAGGACGCTGCCTCGGCCCGGTTCGGTCTGGCCCTCAGCCTGTTAGTTGGCCCCACGAAGCAGTATCAGGCGGCCCTCGAACCCCTGAATCAGCTGGCTGGGGTTCAGGACTTTGCGGACCGGCCCCTGGTCCTCCATTACCTGGGTTACGCGCATCGGGGTCTGGGATTGGAAGCCCTGGCCCAGGCCGCCGCCAAGCCGAACGAGGCCCCGCAACATCAGGCCACAGCCAAACAGCGATTCGAGCAGGCTGCCGGGTTTTTCGCTCAGGCGGTTCAGGCATTTGAAGCCCGAGCCAAGGCCCGGCCCCAGAACGATCCCAAGATTGTGGAGGATTGGGAGTGGTCGGCGCGCTGCCGCTGTGATCAGGCGGAAATGTTGCTCCGCGTCGGCAAGCCGAAGGAGGCCCAAGCCGCCGTCGAACCGTTTCTTGGTGATCCGATCTTCAGCAAGAGCCGCTACCTATCCCTGGCCCTGTACCATCATGGCCATGCGGCTTTTCTTCAAAAGGACTATGCCACGGCCATGCGGTCCCTGAGCTGCCTGGCCCCCTTCAATGAGCCGGTCATCGGGCTTCACGTCCGCTACCTTTTGGCCCGAACGCATCACCTCGCCGGGGAGAATCCCGAGGCTGTCAGTCACTACGAAGCCGTCTTGAACGGCCACGAAGAGCAGAAAAAGGCGGCGGCTCAGGCCTTGCAAAACCCGGCGACTTTCAAGGACAATCCGGACGAAAAGCTGCGTCTGGAGGCCCTGGTCCGGGACCCCCCGCCGGAACACGTGATTCGCTCAGTCTTCTATCTCGGAGTCCTCTTGAGCGAGTCAGGCCGATTCGCTGACGCTTCGACCCGGTTCAACGGCTTCGTCCAGCAATTTCCCAATCACTCATTGACCGAAGAAGCTCGTTTTCGGCTCGGAGTCTGTCAGGCACAGCTGAAGCAGTTCGCGGAAGCGACCAAAACCCTGCAACCGTTGGAAAATCACCCGATCCTCGCTGACCGGGTACTTTTCTGGCTGGCCCGAGCTCAGATCGGTTCCGCCGACCCGAATAATGCCGGAGCCTACGATCAAGCCGTCCGTCAGGCCATTGACCGACTGCGTCGTGCCGCGGACCGAGCCAATCAGATAGCAGGCAGCGATCCCGAGGCCCGACTCCGCCGCGGAGATTGTTTGATGGAGTTGGCGGACGCCCATCAGAAGATCAAGCAGTTCCGGGAAGCGGCGGCGGTGTATGCCCAGGTCGTGCAGGAAAAACCTGATCCAGAGCGGGCCGAAGAGGCGTTGCAACGCCAGGCTGCCGCCCTGCATCTGGCAGGACAGTATCGGGAATCGGAGGAAGTCTGTCAGCGATTCATGCAGACCTACCCGAAAAGTCCGCTGCTGGCCGACGTCGCCTTTCGTCATGCCGAAAATGCGTATCTCACCGCATTGGCAGCTGTCGAGAACCCCAATCTGCCCAACCGGGACGCGGAGCTGAAACGCCTCTTCGCCGAAGCGGCCAAGCGGTACGAGACGATGCTGAGCAAATACCCGGAGTTTGCCCACGCCCATCTGGCCCGGCAGGGACTCGGTTCGTGTCTCCATCGACTGGGAGACTTTGAAAAGGCGATTGAGGTCCTCCAGGCAGTTCCCCCGGCGGAGCGGTCGGGACCGCTGAGCAGCATTTCCTACCTGTTGGCCGATTGCATTCTCCGCACCGTTCCTCAGCGTGCCGACGACGCCATCGCTGCTGGACGGATGCAGGAACAATTGTCCGAGGCCGCCAAGCTCCTGGAGGCTTACTTGGCCGTTGAGCCGAGCGGCCCTCATGCCCCCGATGCCTTGCTGAAACTTGGTCTGGCTCGACGTCAAACCGCCGAACTGCTGGCCGAGCCACAGGAGCGGAATCAGACCCTTGCTGCTTCCCGTCAGTCCCTGGAAAAGCTCATCCAGCAGTTTCCTCAGCATCCGCTTTTTGCCCAGGCCGTTCTGGAAAGGGCGAAGGTGCTGGTCCGGCAGGGAGACGTATCCGGGGCGATTCAAGAGCTGAATCGCTTTCAAAACGATCCTCTGCGTTCGTCTCCGGTCGCACCAGTCGCCATGATCTATCTGGCGTCGCTGCATCGGGCGCAGAATCGTCCCGCCGAAGCGGTCAAAGTTCTTGAAACCGCTCGGCAGCAGCACGAGGGCACTCTGGCTGCCGATCCGAAGCGAATCGAGCTTGCCCTGGCCCTCCGGTATCATCATGGACTGGCCCTTCGGGAAGCGGGACGACTGACCGATGCCCGCAATGTCTTCGGCAGCATCGCGAGAGACTTTGCCCAACGGCCCGAGGCGGCCGACGGCGCTTGGCGGTCGGGCCAATGTCGCCGGGAAGAGCTGCTGCAATCTCTCGAAGAGGTACGCAAGGTGCTCTCAAACGCCCAGGCCAAGCCGGAGGAGGTTACTGCCGCTCAGGCTAAGCGCGAGGAAGTGGCCCGGGGTCTGCGGGAACTGGTCCAGTATTTCCAGGACCAGGCCAATGCGGCGGCTCAGAAAAACCCCAAGGTGGAATCCCGCCTTCGGCTCCTCTATGAGGCTGCCTGGACCTGCCGAACGCTCGGCGAATTGGAACACGAGGCCGCTCGGCGTAAGCTGCAAGAGGAAGCCCAGAAGAAGCGACAAGAGGAACTGGCCAAGGCGACACCTCCCGGTCAGCCCGTGCCTGCCGTGCGTCTTCCGGACTTACCGGCCTCCGCTGTTCCGCTCCAGCCTTTCGAGCAAAAAGCCCGAGAGTTTTACCAGGCCGTCATCGCCACGGATGCTGACGCACTTTTGGCCCAACATGCTCGCCTGGAACTGGCCGAATTGCACGCCTTGCGAAGCGAGCACAATGCAGCCGTGCCTTTGCTGCGGGCCGCGCTTGAGAAGGAACCGCCTCCGGACTTGGCCGACCGAATCCGGCTGCGGCTTGGTTCGTGTCTATTGGCTGGCAATGACCTCCGGGGAGCCTTCGCCCAGTTTGACGCCGTGGTCCAGGGGCAACGCCAACCCGCCGCTGCTGACGCTCGCTGTCGGGCCGCCGAGTGCCTCCTGCAACTGGCCCAGCAAGACGTTCCGGACGCCGCCAAGCAGGCGATCCAGTATTTGACACCCTTCCGCGATCAGCAACCGTTCCAGAATGTGCCGGGAGTCAGCGACCGCGGCCTGCTTCGCCTTGGTCATGCCTTGACTCATGCCGGTCAATGGGACCAGGCCCGTCAGGCCTTCGAAATCCTTCTGCAACGCTTTCCGAACAGTCCGTTTGCTCCCGAAGCCCGCTATGGCATCGGCTGGTGCTGGCAGAACCAGAAACAATACGATCAGGCCGTGCAGAGCTATGCCCAGGTCGTGCAGATGACAACGACCGAAGTTGCCGCCCGTTCCCAGCTTCAGATGGGGCTGTGCCGGCTGGAACAAAAACGGCTCCCTGAAGCCGCCAACGCCCTGCTCGTTGTGCCGTTCACTTACGACTATCCCGATCTAAGTGCCTTGGCCCTGTGCGAGGCGTCCCGCGTATTCGCCGAAATGAAGCAGCCCCAGCAAGCCGCCCGACTCCTGGAACGCGTCATCAAGGATCATCCGCAAAGTCCTTGGGCCGAGGTCGCTCGGCAACGGTTGGCGGAATTGCGTTAAAGCGTCTGGTTGGCCCTGCCCGCGAAACGCTACATGCGAGGACGGAACCATGTCACGTCTGGGAAAACCTCTGCCGACCCTGCTCGCCGTGACGGGCGCGCTGCTGATCGGCTTGGTTCTTTCGTGGCCGGCCCGGGGCTACGTCGAGGCTCCCATGTCTCTCGGGGCGGTCATCGCCCAGTCCACCAACATCTTGACGATGCGGGTCGAGAAGGTGGACAAGGAACGCAACCTCATCATTTTCCGCAAAGTGAAAGACCTCAAAGGAGTCCATCCCACCGACGTTATCAAACACAACATCGGTCGGGGCGGGTTCCATCCGCGGGAATGGCAATTCATCATGGAATGGGCCGAGCCGGGAAGGCTCGCCGTCTTCTGCCACAACGGCGGAGCCAGCGAGACGTGCATCACGAATTATTGGTATCAAGCCTACGCCGGCGGCGAGTGGTGGAACATGAGCCACGGCGAACCGTACCTGCTTCGCAGCTTTGCCGGCCAGCCGGAAAAGCTGGCTTCCGCTGTCGAGGCCATCCTGGCCGGTCAGGAAGTGGTTGTGCCCTGCATGGTGGATGGCGACAAAAATGCGCTGCAACTGCGGAATGCCAAGATTCAGAGGCTCCGCGCCAGCCTCAAATTGCAGGACTATAACCCGAAGCGCGATTTCGTCGGCTGGGGCGGTGAGGATTTTCGCCAACTGGCAGGCATGCCTGGCTTCACGCATCTGGCCCAGATCGGGCGGGTCGATCCCGAGGCCCTCGGCGTCAGCGCCGCGGACTTCGACGGCGACAGGAAAATGGACTTGTGCCTGTTTGGAACGACCCGGGTCATGTTGTTGCAAAACGCCGGTTCGTCGTTCAATGAGATTTCGTTGCCCCATGTCGGCGGCGCTCGTGCCGCCTGCTGGGCTGACTTTGACGGCGACGGCAAGCCTGACCTGTTCCTTGCCGCCCCGTCGGGTCCGAAGCTGCTCCACAATCGCGGCAACGGCACTTTCGCTGACATGTCCTCGGCTCTGCCTCGGGAAGCGTATTACAACTTGACGGCCGCCGTCTGGACGGACGCCGACGGCGACGGCAAACCCGATCTTTTGCTGGCCAATGGACATCTCGGCCTTCGGCTTTATCGCAACCTGGGGAAGGCGGAGGCAGTTTCCGATCCCGTTCGCTTCACCAAGTGGAAGCTGATCGGGCCGTTCGACAATTCCGGCCAGCGCGGTTTCGACACGGCCTATCCTCCGGAAAAAGAGATCGACTTCGCCAAGCAGTACGACGGCAAAGGCGGCAAGGTCGCCTGGCGGGACGTGGAGTTTGCGGATGGCGTCGCCAACAACCTCGCCATCTTCGGCGGAAACCTGAACAACGACGCCGTGGTTTACCTGCATCGGGAAATCGAGGCCAAGGCTGCCGTGGAATTGCCCGTGGCCTTCGGCAGCGATGACACGCTGACCGTCTGGCTCAATGGCGAAAAACTCATTGCGGAGAACGTCTATCGCGCTTTGACCGTGGACCAGACCAAGGCTGTCCTCAAACTCAGACCTGGCAAGAACAGCCTGTTGGTAAAGGTCTGCCAAGGAGGGGGAGATTGGGCGTTTTCGTTCAGCGCCCAGATGCCGAAGGTGGTTTTGCCGCAGTTGTTCGAAGACGTCAGTTCCCGGTGGAACCTCGGGCCGACGGGACCGCTTGGTCTGAAAAAGCAGCCGTTCCTGCTGGCTGCGGACCTCAACGGCGACAAGCGAGTTGACTGCATCTATGGCAGTCAGGTGCTTTTGAACACGGCCAGAGGATTTGTCGAGCTTCAACAATCCGGTCTGTTCTTCGATGGCCAAGCCGGCCTCCCGGTGCTGGCGGATTTCGACGGAGGTGGCCGGCCCGATCTCCTCGTGCCGCAGCTAAACGGTTGCCGCCTGTTTCTGAACGACGGCACAGGCCGGTTCCGCGACGCCACCCGGCAAAGCGGCGATCTTGCCACCCTGAGCGGTCAAGCCGTTTCCGCTGCGTCTGCCGACTTCGACGGGAATGGAACCCCCGATTTGCTGGTTGCTTGTCTGCGGGGTCCGAATCGCCTTTTCCTCAATCAAGGCAAAGGCCGATTCACGGAAGCCACTGAATCCTTTGGCCTGCATCAACGCATCTTCAACAGTCGAGCCATTCTGGCTGTTGATCTGAACGGCGACAGCGTGTTAGACGTGGTCTTCAATAACGAGGGCCAGGAGGCGACGATCCTGCTGGGCAAGCCACGACAACTCGCCCATGGAGGGAATTGAACGTGCGAGCCTGGAACAGACCGGCATCGGCAATCTTGTTCATGATCTTGGTTTCCTGGTCCGTCGCCACGGCGCAGGACTGGCCGACGCACCGCGGCAATCCGCAGCGAACGGGAAACGTGGACGGCAAAGCCGGTCCCCGTCAGCCGCGGGTCCTGTGGGTTCATCGCTCCGGGGAGCAATTCGTCGCTTCGCCGGTGGTCGGTTCTCGGCATCTGTATCTGGCTGGGCTGGGAGCGTTCAACAGCGCCGCCCTTCACGCCTTCCGATTGGAAGCGAAGTCGCCTGACCAGCAAATTGCCTGGAGCAAGCGGACGCCGGTGCTCAAGCTCCCCGTCGTCAGCTCACCGGCAGTCGTCGGAGGCCGACTGGTCTTCGGCGACGGCATGCACCAGACCGACGGAGCGATTCTACATTGTCTGCGGGAAGACGACGGCCTGAGGGTCTGGCAACTGCCGATGCCCGGACGGCTCGTGCATCTGGAAGGCTCTCCGACCATTGTCGGCGACCGCATCTTCATGACCGGAGGAAACGCCGGTGTGTTCTGTGTTGCCCTGGACCGGGTCGTCCTGGAAGGCAAGGAGATGAACGCTGCGGAGGTGCAGACCATTCTTGACCGTCGCTGGAAGGAACTGCTGGCCCGCTACGAGGAGGAGAAAAAGAAGGACCCCGATTTCGCCGTGCCTCCGAACGAAGACCAGCTGCCCAAGCCGACGCCCAAGCTGTTGTGGCAGAAAGGCAAAGACCGGTGGCATGTCGACGCCTCGCTGGCTGTCGTGAATGGTCGCGTTTTCGTGGCCTCGTCTTATCTGGATGACGAGAAGATCGGCGAACGCAAGCTGCTTTGTCTTCAGGCAGATGACGGAAGTCTCCTGTGGCAGCAGCCGCTGCGTCTGAATCCCTGGGCGGGTCCGACAGTTGTTGATGACTTGATCCTCGTCGGTTCAAGCAGCATTCGCTTTGATCCGAAGTTGATTCCCAATGGCAAGGGTGAAGTCGCAGCCTACGAAGTGGCGTCCGGCAAGTTGCGCTGGCAGCGGGACGTGCCCGGCGGTGTCGTGTCGCCGATTGCGTGCAGTAAAGGACTGGCGATTTTCACGGCGACCGACGGTCAGGTGCGGGCCTGGGACGTCGCAACGGGCCAGGAGCGCTGGTCGCAGGCTGGCCGAGGTCCCTTCTTCGCCGGTCCTGCTGTGGCCGGTGATGTCGTGTACGCCGCCGATTTGAAAGGTGTGGTTCATGCCTTTGAACTGGCGACCGGCAAACTGCTGTGGATGCTTGATTTCGCCAAGGATTCCGCCGTCAAAGCCCCCGGCATGGTGTACGGCTCACCCATTGTGCATCAGGGGCGACTTTATCTGGCCACCTGCAATCTCGAAGGTGAACACGCCCGACAACCAGCAGTGATCGTTTGCATCGGCGAGAAGTAGCTGGCCTTTTGATGGGAGATGATTCCGTGACACGATCTGCACGGCCTCTAAGCAAAATGGTTCTGAGTTTGGTCGCCATGCTCGCAGTCTTCAGCGGGGCTTATGCCGACGTGCAATCCGGACCGGCCAAAGACGCCAAGCCCCCGGAACTAAGGGTCGTTGCCGTCACCGGCGTGATCGAGGACAAAGAGCTGGACTACACCGCTCACCGCGGCGACAAGCCCACGGTCTATGTTTTCGTGAAATCCAAGGAAGGCCGCATTCCCGAGGCCGGTCGTCCGGCCGGGCGGTTCCTCAAGGAACTCGACAAGGCCGTTAAAGATCTGGGCGGCGATGCCTACGTCGTCGCCGTCTGGCTGACCGATACTGCCGAGGAAACCAGACAGTATCTGCCCTTGGTCCAGACTTCGCTCCAGTTTGCAGCCACCGCTCTGACCTACTTTCCTGGCGACAAGACGGGACCGAAAGACTGGGGAATCAACGACGATGCCAACGTCACTGTCGTCATCGCCGCCAAGGGCAAAGTCGTCGAATCGTTCGGCTATTTGTCCATCAACGAAACCGATGTGCCCAAGATCGTGGAAATCGTCAAGAAAACCATCGAAGGATCGTGAGCCAGGAAGGAGGATGCGATGCGCTGGCTTCTGACCGTCGTGTGTTTCATCGGCTTTGGGCTCGGGGCGACAGCCCAGGAAAAACCGCCGTCGATGATCGTGGACAAGGAACGCAAGACCATCACCATCACCTGTACGGTCGCGCCCCGAAAGCTGCCAAACCTCGACCAGATTTACCCCATCGAGGTCATCGCCACCTATCCTGCTCCCCAAGGCCAGAAGGCCCATGAGACGGTGGTCTGTTTCACCGGCGTGAAGCCTAGCGACGTTCACAAGGCCCTGGAATCGCTCGGACTCAAGCCGGGCAAACCGGCGCGGGGCGAAGGAGCCAGGGCATCCGGTCCCGAGGTGTCGCTGAGTCTCCTGCTTCCTACCGCCGATGGGTCAACGAAGGAGGTGCCTATTGAAAAGACCCTGGTGGACCGCAAGACCGGCAAACCGCTGCCGCCCCTCAAGTGGCACTTCACTGGCTCTGTGATGAAGCAGCCCGACCCGGAAAAGCCCGACATGGTCTACGGAGCCGACTTCACCGGCACTTTGATCGCCATCTTCCCCGTGACCGACGAGGTCGTCATCCAGAGCCAACTGACCATGAAGGAAGAACCGCTCATCAAGCTCGAAGTGAATCGCAGCGGAGAGAATGCCGTGCCTTCGGAAGGCACGCCAGTGAAACTCGTCATCAAGGTGAAGTAAAGCCATGAAGAAATCATTCGTCGGGCTTGCTTTGCTATTGGCAGTGCTGATCGGAGCGAACGGCTGCGGCGGCACGTCGGCTCCGGCGGCTGGTCTGGTCAAGCCGGTCGAGCAGGTCGGCGAGGAGCAGCCTGTCGAAGTCGGCGACACAACTACTGCTTCCGAATCGGCTGGCTCCTTTGGCTTTGCTTCCGATGGCGTCGGCAAACTTCTGGCAGAGCGCTTGACGCCTCCTCGACACGATCCCCCGCCGCCGGTGCCGTTTCGATCCAGCCCGGAGAGTCGCCCTTTAATTTCCCTGGATCAGGCGCCGGATCTGTCCTTGCCCTGGCCGCAAGTATCGCTCACCCCGCGCCTGCTGCCGTCGGAGTCCGTCCGCAAGGATGCAACTCGGCCCGTGCTCGATTTGCCTCCCATGTCCTCTGACCTGCATCGGCTTCCGCTCCCGACTACAATTTGGTTTCCTGTCACCGTGAAGGCTTATGCTCCGTCCCCTGATCCGTTGGCCTTGTCGCCGAGCAGTCCCGCCGCCCTCGAACGGGCCGATGTGACTGACGATCCGACGTCCGATCTGACCCGCGCCGTGCACTTCGGCCTTGCAGAGCCGCTGCGTCGTCAAGCGGCACCCCCAGCGGACATCGGCATCCCCGACCCGTTCGAGCTGCGTCGCCAGAGCCGACCGCTGCCAGTCCTGGATGAAACCACCGTGCCGACAACCAACACGGATCGGCCCAAGGTTACGCTCCCATAAAAAAACGGGACGGCATCACCCGTCCCGTTTCCGAGTATCTTGTTTGACTGAATTTGACGAGGACGATTAATCCTTCAGCGTGAAGCTGCCGACGTAGGCCCCGCGTCGCTGCGAGTCGCTCCAGGTCTTGCCGAAGCCCTTGCCGACGAAGGTGTGGTTCGTGACATAGGCGGACTTGGCATCCACGCCCCGAGCCAGCGGCGGATAGAAGTTGTCTTCATGGCCGCAGGCCTTGTCGGTCAGCGCCTTGAAGCAGCGGGTTTCGATCCTGGCAACGCCGGCGTCAACAGCCGAGCATCCGCCCTCCGGGCAGCCGCCGACGTGGATGTTGATCGGCATGCTTTCCACGGCCACGACGTTTTCCGTGAACTTGCCTCCCAGCCGCTTCGCCGCCTGAATCAAAGCCTCCCGTTGCGACGTGTCGGCATTCTTGTCCACGAGCAACACGGCCTTGGCCGGACCACGCTGCGGAAGACCGAGCGTGTCGCTGGCCTCGATCACTGCCACGACGCTCAAGCCATCCAGCTTGACGTCACCGATCCGGCCCTTGTCAAATTTCCAGGCCAGAACGGCATGATAGCCGGTGAGATTCATTTCCGCGTTGGCGAAGCAGGCTCCGGTCCAGACGTCGCAGGTCCGGGCTTCGACGTACTGCCCACTCAGTTCCGCCGCCTGCAACGATGCCGCCAGGAAAACGCATGCCACAGCGCTGATGATCGTTCGCATGGCCATTCCTCCAAGGAACCTACAAGGCGGGAAACGATCCACTCGTCATTGTGGACCAAGCAGGGATTTCAGTCAAGACGCTATCTTTTGCCAGCGTCAGACGAATCGTGAGTGGATATGAGGCTTCGATGAGGTTCCTGCATTTGAGGGACTACTTCGATTCAGACTGATGTCGGCAACCGCTTTTCCCGTTGCCTTGCGGACGCGATCGGGTTCAATAATCCACATGAGCCAACCCCCGTATTTCGTCGGCATTGATGTCGGCGGGCAGACGATCAAGGGCGGCGTGGTGGACGACCTCGGCCATGCTCTCAGTTCCGTAAGTGTGCCAACTGAAGCGGCCAAGGGGCAGGAGCACGGCCTGGGCCAGATGTGCGAGGCCGTTCGCCGAGCCGTTGCTACCAGCGGTCTGCGGCTCGACGACATCGCCGCCATCGGCGTCGCCACGCCGGGAACGATGGACATCCCTGCTGGCATCATCCTTGACCCCCCCAATCTGCGTCCGTGGAAAAACGTGCCGGTCCGCCAGCACATCGCGGACACTTTCGGCAAACCGACCGCCTTCCAGAACGACGCCAATGCCGCCGCCTTCGGCGAATACTGGGTCGGGGCTGGACGAGAAGCCAAAAGCATGGTTCTGTTCACGCTCGGCACCGGCATCGGCTGTGGCATCATCATTCACGATCAGGTGCTCGAAGGGCAGCACAGCCACGGAGCGGAGGTCGGCCATATCATCGTCGAAGCGACCAACGGCCGGATGTGCGGCTGCGGTCAGCCGGGACATCTCGAAGCCTACGCCAGCGCGACCGCCGTTGTGAAGCGGACTCGGGAGGCCCTGGAACAGCCCGGCCTGACGTCCTGCCTTTCGGAGGTACTCAAGGTGCAGGGAGACCTGACGGCCCGAGACGTCTTCGATGCCGCTCGGGACGGTGACTCCCTGGCTCAGCGGATCGTCGAGGAAACTGCCTATTACCTGGCCGTCGGAGCCGTCTGCATGATGCACACCATTGACCCGGACATGGTCGTGTTCGGCGGCGGCATGATCGCGGCGGGGGAAGAGTTCCTCGACCGCATTCGACACCACATTCGCCGCATGGCCTTTCCGGTTCCTGCCGAGCGAACCGCCGTCTGCTACGCGAAACTCGGCACCGACGCCGGCTTCATCGGAGCAGCGGCCTGTGCCCGGCAACTCTATCAGCGCCTTGCGGCAGCCAAATAGGCCAAAAAAATTTTGATCCGAGGCGAGACCTGGACGCTTCCCTGTCCGATGAAATACTCAGATCCAATCGGCGACCCGGGCCACCTCGCCACGAATTGGCCGGACGTCGCCAGAAAGGTTGCGCCAGAACATGCGTTTCTACGAAATGACCTGGCCCGTTCTGCGGCAGGTTTCCCGAGAGGATGTCCTCATTCTTGTTCCCATTGCCGCTTGCGAGCAACACGGCCGCCACCTGCCGATATTCACCGACTCGATTCTTGTCACCGCGGTGGCGGAGGGGATCGAGAAGCACCTGTCCGACAAGGTCCTGCTGCTCCCTACCTTTTGGCTTGGAGCCAGTCATCATCATCTGCCCTTCGGGGCGACGCTCAGCCTTCAGGCAGATTTTCACGCTCAGGTTTTGGCGGAACTGTTGCGGCCCCTGCTGGATGACGGCTACCGGCGGATTCTGGTGCTCAATGGCCACGGCGGCAACATCGATACCATGCACGTCGCCCTGCGTCGGCTCCATCCCGAATATCGCCACTGCTTGCTGACGGGGGCGTCCTATTGGGAACTGGCTCATGACGAACTGGCGGCATTGGCGGAAGGACCGCGGAAAATCATGGGCCATGCCTGCGAATTTGAGACCTCGATGATTCTGGCCTTGCGTCCCGACCTGGTTCGCCAGGACGAAATCCGCGACGACGGCCTGCCCGAAGATCCCCGTCTTCGGGGTCTGTTCACCTCGGAAGACATGGCCCAGCGGACTCGCCGGGGCGTGTACGGCCATCCCGAACGGGCCTCCGCCGAGAAGGGTCGTCGCATGCTCGACGCCGTGATCGGTCGCTGCGTCGAAGTCGTCGAAGCCCTGCTCGCCAAGCCGCTGCCCACCTCCGGCTTGTGAGCCGACTCGGCATATCGCCGCCGTTGCCGTTTCTGTTTCGCGTATAATCTCCGTACCGCGAATCGTGCCCAAAGTACGCGGACTTGTGTTCCTGCCGTTGCGAGTCGCTGCTTTGTCGCCAGTTGGAGGTGTCCGATGCCGGTTCCCAAGGTTGCCATCGTCGGTCGCCCCAACGTTGGGAAGTCGTCCATCTTTAACTGGCTGGCCGGCCGCACCATCGCCATCGTCGAGCCGACCGCCGGCGTGACCCGGGACCGGCTGAGCACGCTGATTTCGCACCACGACCGCTACTTCGAGATCATCGACACCGGCGGCATGGGCATCGCCGACGTGGACAACCTCACCGCCGAGGTCGAAAGGCAGATCGAAGCCGCCCTCCGGGAAGCTGATGCGATTCTGTTCGTCGTCGATGCTCGGGAAGGCGTTGTGCCGCTCGATGATCACGTCGCCCAGCGCTTGCGGCCCTTCGGCAAGCCGATCCTCGTCGTGGCCAATAAAGCTGACGTGCCTGCGCTGGACATCTCGGCTCAGGAAGCATATCGGCTCGGTTTTAAGGACGTGCTGTGCGTCAGCGCGCATCAGAATCGGAACAAGCAGGAACTGCTCGATTGGATTGTCGCCCACCTGCCGCCCTCCGAGGTCGACACCGCTCCGCCCCAGACCGACCTGAAACTGGCCATCGTCGGCCGTCGCAACACCGGCAAGAGCACCTTCATCAACAGCCTCGCCCAGGCCGAGCGGGTCATCGTCAGCGAGGTACCCGGCACGACGCGGGACAGCATTGACGTCCGCATCGAACGGGACGGCAAAACGATTTTGGCCATCGACACCGCCGGCGTCCGCAAGAAGTCGAGCATCGCCAATTCCATCGAGTTCTACAGTCTGGCTCGGGCCGAGCGGTCCATTCGCCGGGCCGATGTCGTCCTCCTGTTCTTCGACCCGACCCAGCCGGTCAGCCGGGTGGACAAGCAGTTGGCGGAATACATCATCGAGAACCACAAACCGGCCATTTTCGTGGTCAACAAATGGGACCTGATGAAACCGATGCCCACCGGCCAATGGGCGGAGTATCTGCGCAAGACGTTTCCGAGTCTGGACTACGTTCCCATCGCGTTCATCACGGCCAAGCAGGGACGGAACGTGTTCCGGGTCGTCAATCTCGCTCAGAATCTGCACAAGCAGGCTGGGGCACGGGTGCCGACGAGTCGGTTGAACCGCGTCGTCCAGGAAGCCGTGGAACGCCAGGCGCCGCCGGTCCGGCACAACCGCACCCCACGCATCTATTTCGCCACACAGGTCGGCACCCACCCGCCGACGATCGTCTTGTTTACCAATGGTCCGGAACTGTTCGATAAGCCGTACCTCCGCTACCTGCTGAAATGGTTCCGCGATCATCTGCCGTTTGCGGAAGTGCCGATCCGATTGCTCCTGCGGGACAAACACGCTCCGAGCAAGTCGGCCGTGGACATGGAACATCTCGAAGAGGCTGTTTCTGAACGTCGGGCCAAGATAGAGATGGAAGCCGAAGGGGCGTCTCTGGAACCCCGCAAGCGCAAGAAAAAGGCTGCGACCCGGCCCGACGTGTGGCGGGACGTGTGATTGCTGCCGGAGGGGGTTGGCGATGGCGGTCGTCATCCGCGTACTATGGCTGATTCTGGCCGTAAGTTCAGGAGTGCTTGCGATTTTCGTTCCGCCGGCTTCTTCCCAGGACAGGCAACCGCCCCGACTGGAGACCTTCCGCGGCAAAATCATCTCGGTCAACGACCGGCTCAAAAAACTGGGAGTGGCCCTCGATCCCGATGCCGGTCTGCACCTCGCTTTGGAGACCGACAAAGGCGAAGTTCTTCCGCTCTTGCGGGATTCCGGAAGTCTCATGTTCTTCCGGGACAACCGCTTGCTTGACAGGCCGATCGAAGCCCGGGCTCGGCTTTTGCCAGGAACGGGACTGTTGCAGATCATTTCGTTTCACGCTCTGAAGGATGGCCAACGCTTCGAAGTTTTTTACTGGTGCGAAACTTGCGCCATTAAACGGCTTTACCTGGAAAAGACTGGCGTCTGCGAATGCTGCGGCGGGGTCATGGAATTGCGAGAGAGTCCGGTGCCGTAAGGCGGGCGGACCGGCCAGCTTACGCTGGCCGCTCGCAGGGGAAAGCCGCTCGCCGGGGAAAAGTCGCTCGCCGAGGGAAATTGCCGCTTACTATAGGGCCGTTTCGCGCAACATTTTTTCGCATGTTTCGCCGAGGTTCCCCAGGCACCCGTCCCGATTGCGGGAAATACACAAATCCAATATTTATAAAGGCTTGCAACTTTCGTGTTCGTCTGCCCGGGAAATGCTGCGCCATCATTCTTCGGCCATTTTCGCGCAACATTCTCGCTCGTTGATCCAATGTGCTGATTCCCAGCGGATTCTGAGTCCCAAAGTCCGCCCAGTTCTCTGCTTCCAAGCCACCAGACTGCCAGTGTAACGCAGCATGATTCAGCCGCTAAGGGAAGTCGGACAAGCCGTTGAGGCGATTCGTGCAATCGGCGTAAGTTGCAGCCAATTAGTCAAGTACGTCCGCACCTGGAAGGCTTGCGAGGGCACTGGGGCGGTGTACGGAAGGCCTCATCCCGCCGCAGGGTCGGCTTGACAGTCGATGGCACTTGCTCTATTCCGCCCGCTCTTCACGGTACCCGCACAGGCCTGAAAAGCTCCGACCGAGGAATGGGGCTTCGCCAGGATCGGGACCGAGAATGCAACCTCATAGCAGGAAACTACTTATGGCAGGGACTGCGGATGTTGCGCTGGGATTGCGGCGAATCGCCGTCCTGATCGGCCTGCTGGTGGTCGGCTGGACTGTCGCACCCGCTTCCGCTCAGGCCCCGGACGTGCTGGTCGCCTCGGTCCGCGTCGAAGGGGCCCGCCGCTATCCCGAAGCCCGCATCCTCAACGAAATCAAGACCCGCGCCGGTCAACCCTTCCGTCCCGACGTGCTTCGAGAAGACATCCGCAAGCTGGACGCCACACAGCGGTACGTCTTGGTCAAAGCCGAGCAAAACCCGACGCCGGAGGGCATCGAAGTCATCATCCGCGTCGTCGAACGAGCCACGATCCAGGAAGTCGTTTATGAAGGGGCCAAGCATCTGACGCGAGAGGAACTGGAAACCATCACCGGGCTTCGCCGCGGCTCGCCGATGTCCGTCGCCCTGGTCCGTCGGGCCGCTCAGGCCATCGAAAAGAAGTACCACACTGAACTGGGCCGGCTCATGGCCAGCGTTGAGATCGTCGAAGGCGACAAGGAAGAGGACACCCGCGTCGTCTTCCGCATCACCGAAGGCCCGGTGGTCCGGGTGCGGGACATCCGCTTTGAGGGAAACAACTTCGTCAGCGCAGCCCGGCTCAAGACACAGATCGAGTCCAGCGAACGGTTCCTGGGCTTCGGCGGTCGCTACATCCCGCCCATGCTCGAACACGACATCAACAAGTTGATCGAGTACTACAAGACCTTCGGCTTCTTCGATGTGAAGATCCATTACGAGAAACGCTGGAACCCGGGCTATGACAGTATCGACATCGTGATCGTCATTGATGAAGGGGTTCGCTACCTCGTTCAGGATGTGCAGGTGGCGGGCAACGGCAAGCTCGATCCGGAAATTCTGCTGGCCAAGAACAAGCTGGAAAAAGGCAAGCCATTCGATGGCCGGGAGATGCAGGCCAGTCTGCGGCAGATTCAGGACGAGTACGGGCGGCGGGGCTACGTCTCGACCCGAGTCACGCCGGACCTGCGCTTCACCGAGGAACCCGGCAACGTCACCGTGGTCTATCAGGTGACGGAAGGTCCGCCGGCTCGTGTCGGCCAAATCTTCATCGTCGGCAACACGGTGACCAAGGACAACGTCATCCGCCGCCAATTGCAGGTGTATCCTGGCCAGATTCTGAGCACGCCGGACCTGCGGATCAGCGAGCGGAATCTGGCCCGGCTGAACATTTTCAAGGTCGATCCGGCCCAGGGCATCGCCCCGACCGTGACGGTGCTCGACCCGGACAGCGACTCGGAATTCAAGGACATTCTCGTCCAGGTCGAAGAGGACCGCACGGGCAGTCTGCTGGTTGGCATGGGCATCAACTCGGATGCTGGTGCCACGGCCAGCATCGTGCTCAACGAGCGGAACTTCGACATTTTCGGCTTTCCACGCAGCTGGGAAGACATCTGGGCGAATCGGGCGTTCCGCGGGGCAGGGCAGGAGTTCCGGGCGGAGATCGTCCCCGGCACCCTGGTCAACCGCTTCGTCGTCAGTTTCCGCGAGCCGTTCCTGTTCGACACGCCGAACAGCTTCGGCACCAGCGGTTACTACTACACCCGCATTTTCAACGAGTACAACGAGCGCCGCGGCGGTGGTCGAGTCACCCTGGGACGTCGGCTCAACAACAAGTGGATGGCCAGCATCGCCTTCCGGGCCGAGGACGTGGAGGTGACCGACTTCCCGTTCTGGGCACCGGCGGTCTATCAGGAAGCCCGCGGACACAACACGGTGCTGGCACCTCGGGTCGCTGTGACCCGGGACACGCGCGATTCGTTCCTCCGACCGACCGAGGGCAATTTCCTGGAAGTCGGCTTAGAGTACGGCTTTGGCGACTTCAACTTCCCCGTGTTCACCATCGAGGACAGCCAGTATTTCACGTTGTACCAGCGCCCCGACGGCAGTGGTCGGCACGTCCTGGCCTTCCGCGGCATGGTCGGCATCGCCGGTGACGACACGCCGGTGTTCGAACGCTTCTTCGCCGGTGGTTTCCGAACGCTGCGCGGCTTCGAGTTCCGCGGCGTCGGTCCGGAACAGTTCGGCTTCAAGACCGGCGGACGCTTTCAACTACTGGGCAGCGTCGAGTATCAGATACCCATTCTGGCCAATGATAATGTCTATGCCGTGGTCTTCAGTGACTTCGGCACGGTCGAGGAGAACATCGAGATCAACGACGTGCGCGTCAGCGTCGGCGGCGGCTTGCGGTTGATCGTCCCCATGTTCGGACCGGTTCCCATCGCCCTGGACTGGGCCTATCCGGTGGTCAAGACGGATTTCGACGACCGCCAAATCTTCAGCTTCTGGGTTGGTTTCTTCCGCTGATCGTCGGGAATCGCCTAAGGTTGCGGCGGCTTTCCGGACGGCTCGTCCTTCTTGTCGGAATCGGAGGCGGGCTTGTCTTCGGTCTTGGGCACCTGCCCCGGGGGCGGAGGCGGCAGCGGTGGTGCGCCGATGATGCTGAATCGGGGCCGACGTGGCTGGGAAGCCTCGGGAGATGGGCTGCCTCGTTCGCTGGAGCCTGCCTTGGATTCCTCAGAAGCCGAGGGCGGTTGGGCTGGGTTCCCTGGAGCGTCGTCGGGTTTCTTTTCGTCGGCTGCTTTGCTGTCGCCGCTTTGGGATGTGGAGCCGACATCCTCGGACGGTTTGGACGGGTCGGTGGTGGGTGGCTGGGGCAGCGTGAGCCTTCCCGGGGCTGCGGTGATGCCGACAGGTTGACCCGGGTAGAGCGTGGTGTCCCGGGGCGGACGCACGTCTTCCAGATCGGGCCGCAACAGCAACAGCAGGATTCCCAGGACGACCAGAATCGCCGCCATGCCGCTGCCGCCGACCCGCAACAGGGACCATCCGCCGCCGAATTCTTCCTGGGTCATCGCTGTTTCCTCACGGGACCCTCTCGACTGGTCCGAAACTATCGTGCTTGGCGAACAGGAAATGCAGGCAATGGGCGTAAGCTAACCTTTCCGTAGCGAAGCTGCAAGAGGCCCAGCGCGCTTTCGTCCGGCTTTGGCAAGCGAGACGGTTTACGGTTCGTGTCCGGGTATTTATACTCCGGCGGTTGTCTGGCATCGCCGAGCCTAGGCGGGCGGAAGTTTACGCGGCGTGTCTCATTTCAAGGAGATTCCCATGGCCGAAGCACATCGCAACGGGGTCGTGACTCGCCTCGACGAAGACCAGGCCCGACGCCTCATCAGCCGCGTCCTGGCCAGGCTCCTGGCCCGCGGTTCCTGCACGATCCGCGTCCGGCGGCTGGCGGACGAAGACCGGCTGACGTTTCTGGGCGGCAGCGGAAATCACTGGCAGTTCGACGAGACGATGGAGTACCACGGGGCGGCAGCGCGGCAGATCGCCGAAACCCTGCGAGCCGTCGGTCCCAAACGCGGCAAGGACATGCACATCCAGATGCACACCAACGGCAACCGCGAGGACATCACCATCGGCTTCCACAAAGAGGCCGTGACACAGCATCGTCACTGCCTCGCCGACTACGTCATGGGTCAATTGTTCTGGGACTGACCTGCTTCAACCCGCTGGCTGACCCGCGGACCTGGACCTAACATGAGGGCGGAGGACGTGGCGGTTGGCAGGCCGCCGTCCACGATTCTTACCCGTGCGTGGTGCGGTCCGAGGTGGGCTTATGGTCCCAAGCGGCGACATCGTCATCATCGGCGGCGGCGTCATGGGGGCGAGCATCGCCTGCCACCTGGCACGGCGCCGCGTCGGCCGAGTCATCCTTCTGGAGAAGTCGCACCTGGCGGCGGGGGCCAGCGGCAAGTCGGGAGCCATCATCCGCCAGCATTATTCCAACGTGCTGACAGCCACGCTGGCCCAGCGCAGCCTCCGCGTCTTCGAGCAGTTCGATGAAATTTACGGCGGACCCCCGGTCTTCACCCGCACCGGCCTGGCAATCATCGTCGCTGAGAAGGACCGTGCCGGGCTGGAAGCCAACCTCGCGATGCTTCAGGGCCTTGGCATCCCGACGCGGATGGTTTCCGTTCAGGAATTGGCCGAACTCGATCCCAACGTGCGTCTGAGCGAGGACGAAGTCGCTGCTTGGGAGGAGGACGCTGGCTACGTCGAAGCGGTGCAGGTGGTGGCGTCGTTTGCCGAGGCGGCCCGACGGGACGGGGCCGAGATTTGCGAAGGGGTCGAGGTTAAAAGCATTCAGGTCGAGGCCGGTCGCGTGGTCGGTGTCGTGACCAACGAGGGCCGTTACGCTGCCGGGTGCGTTGTTATCGCAGCCGGGCCGTGGGCAGCACGGGTTGCCCGGACGGTCGGCCTCGAACTGCCCGTCACCGCGTGCCGAACCCAGGTCGCCCTGTTCCGCAAGCCGCCGGAACTGGCGCGTCGGGGAGCGACCTATGGCGACTTCGTACAGGGAATTTACTTCAAGCCCACGCACGGCGACATGATCCACATGGGCAGCATCGCTGGTGAAGAGATTCACCATCCGGTGGACCCGGACGCCTACGACGAGTCAGCCGACGGCGACTGGCTTCCGCTCATGCGGCAGCGACTGAGCCGACGCTACCCCGGCATGCACCGCGGCTACGGCCGAGGAGGTTACGGGGCCTTGTATGCCATCACTCCCGACTGGCATCCGATTCTCGACCGCCTGCCCGGAGTGGAGGGGCTGTACGCCGCGGTCGGCTTCAGCGGCCACGGGTTCAAGATGTCGCCGATGATCGGGCAATTGATGACGGAACTGATCGTGGACGGGAAAGCGTCCTCGTTGGACATCGCTCCGCTGCGTTTCAGTCGCTTTGCGGAAAACGATCTCGTAAGAACGGCGTACAGCTATGGCGTCATGGGCTAAGCACAACCTGGCGAGCGGGCAGCGTTAGCTGCCCGGTCCCCCTCACCGCGCCATTTCTTCCTCGCGGAAGCGGTAGCCCACGCCGCGAACGGTCTCAATCAGCTCTCCGGCATGTTTCAGCTTGCGCCGCAGCGATTTGATATGCACGTCAATGGTCCGTTCCAGAACGATCGCTCCGTCGCCGATGGCGCTTTCCATCAAGTCCTGGCGGGAAAAGGCCCGTCCCGGCTGCCGCATGAGCGTTTCCAGAAGCCGGAACTCGGTCGGCGTCAGGGGCAAGGGCTGGTTGTCGAGCAGGACGCGGTGGCTGCGCTTGTCGATCCGCAGGCTGCCCGACTCGATGATCTCGGAGGCCGGTTCCACGGCCGAGGCGCGACGCAGCAGCACCTTGATCCGCTGAAGCAGCACCTTGACCGAGAAAGGCTTGGTCACGTAGTCGTCCGCGCCGACGGCGAAGCCGACGACCTGATCGGTTTCCTCCGTCTTGGCGGTCAGCATCAGCACCGGGATATGAGCCGTCGTCGGCGAGGCCCGCAGTTCCTTGCAGATTTCCAGTCCACCCAGGCTGGGCAGCATGATGTCGAGAATGACGAGGTCGGGCAGGAGCATCTGGGCCTTGCGCAGCCCCTCCTTGCCGTCGTGAGCCACGATGACCTCGTAGCCTTCGCGGTTGAGGTTGTAAGCGAGCACGTCGGTCAAGGACGGCTCATCTTCGACGATCAGAATCTTCTCGCGTGCCATAGTTGTTACTTCACGGTGCCCTGAAGAAACCCGACACGTTCCCCGAACCGCTCCCGAATTCGCCTTCGATCGCAGGGGTTCTGGCGAAAGCCGGTCCCACAACATCGAGGGCGAACGTCTTTGAGCGTTACTTCACGTTCCCTGCTTCCAAAGCCTCGGGATGGTGTCGAATGATTTCCCCACTGATCAGATACACGACGTCCTCCGCGATGTTCGTGGCGTGATCGGCAATGCGTTCCAACTGCCGGGAAACCGAGAAAAGGTTCAGTCCCGGCTCCACGTTCTCCGCGGATTTCTTCATGTACTTGATGACCTGGGCGATGATCTCGCGATTGTGCCGATCCACTTCGTCGTCGAGGCGACAGACGCGTTTGGCCAGTTCCAGGTCGAGTTTGACAAAAGCGTCGAGACTGTCGCCGACCATGCTGTTGGTCAAATCGGCCATGACCTGGAAGCCGCTGGGAATGGGCACGGGCGGCCCCTGATTGAGTTCGCTGACCCGCTCGGCAATGTTGCTGGCGAGGTCGGCCATGCGTTCCAGGTCGGTGTTGATCTTCAGGATGGCGGCGACGCGGCGAAGATCTCCGGCCACGGGCTGATGCAGAGCGAGAATCTTGAGGCACTCCTCTTCGATCAGCGTCTCTTCGAGGTCGATGGCAGCCTCACCTTCCATGAGCGATCGGGCCAGTTCCGCATCGCGCTCGAACAGGGCACGGATGGCCCGGCCGACGGCTTGTTCCACCGAGGAGGCCAGGGCCAGTATCCGCCGTTGCAAATGTTCGAGATCCCTCTGCAAATGGATGTTCATGCCCTGCTCATCCGAATCGGCCGGTGATGTAGTCTTCCGTGTGCTTCTTTTCCGGCCGGGTGAACAGCTTATCGGTCGGCCCGACCTCGATCAGCTGCCCTTGGTAGAAGAACGCGGTCACATCCGAGACGCGGGCCGCCTGCTGCATGTTGTGCGTGACTATGACGATGGTATAGGACGCCTTGAGCTCGAAAATCAAGTCCTCGATGGCCTGGGTGGACTTGGGGTCGAGGGCCGAGGCCGGTTCATCCATGAGCAGCACTTCGGGATCAGTGGCCAAGGCCCGAGCGATGCACAAACGCTGCTGCTGGCCGCCGGACAGCCGCATGGCCGAGTCCCACAGCCGATCCTTGACCTCATCCCACAACGCCGCCCGCTTGAGGCAGCGCTGAACGATCTCCTCCAGATCGGCCCGGCGGTTGACGCCGGCGACGCGAGGGCCATAGGCGACATTTTCGAAGATGCTCTTGGGAAACGGGTTCGACTTCTGGAACACCATGCCGACCCGCTTGCGGAGCGTGACTACGTCCATGCTCGGGTCGTAGATTTCCTGGCCGTCCAGCAGCACCGAGCCGGTGTGGCGAACGCCGTCAATCATGTCATTCATCCGGTTGAGCGTTCGCAGGAAGGTGGACTTGCCGCACCCGGACGGACCGATCAGGGCGGTGACGCAGCGTTCGGGGATCGCCATGGTGATGTTGAACAGGGCCTGCGTCTTGCCGTACCACAGGCACAGATCCCGGGTTTCCATCTTGGCGGCTCGACCGTCGAGCATCGGCAGCGGACGGCCCGAGGCCTGCCTTTCCACCATGATGTTCGCGAAGCCAACCGACACGCCGCACCTCGTTCGATTGGTACCCCCCCTGACAAGACGTAGATTATGCTAAAACCCCGATGTGTAGATTCCGTGAAGGTTGTGTGCAGATCGAATAGCATTTGCTGAGCCGTGTCTTGTGACGCACCCAGCTCGAAAGTCCCGGAGCCGTCAGCTCTTCAGCCGCCCTGATCCTGGTCCGAGTGTCGGAAACAGAACGACGCGCGAAACCTTCAGCTGGCAGCTGAGGGTGCTGTCAATTGCCCTCTGGGAAGTCGCTTTCCAGCGGTTTTAAATGGCGCGGGTTGCCTGGACCTGCGAAACGTCGTTGCTTGGACGGGGTTGAACGTCCACAATGGCAGAATCAAGAATCGCCCGCGATTCACGAGAGGTGCTCCGTCATGCGTCGAGGATTTGCAGTCCTTGTGCTTGCTGCTGTCGCTGTCAGCCTTGCTCTGGCAGCTCCTTGGCCTCGGTTTCGCGGACCCAATGGCAGCGGCATCTGCGAGGACAAAGACATCCCGATCCGCTTCGGCCCGAACGAGAATCTGCTCTGGAAGACGGCCCTGCCCGGATCGGGGAATGGTTCGCCGGTGGTATGGGAGGATCGGGTCTTCGTGCAGACGGCGGCAGCGGACGGCAGCGACCGACGGCTCATCTGCCTGAGCACGCAAACGGGCAAAGTGCTGTGGGAGCAGCGGGCCAAGGGCGGACCGGCCCACACGCACCGCAAGAATACCCTCGCTTCCGGCACGCCGGCGGTGGATGGCAAGCGGGTCTGCGTCGTCTTCTGGGACGGCACGGGGCTGACCGTGCATGCCTACGACCTCGACGGCCGGGACTTGTGGAAGCATCCGCTGGGCACGTTCGTCAGCCAGCACGGAGCCGGCCACTCGCCGATCCTGCACGACGACCGGGTGATCGTGGTCAACGACCAGGACGGTGCTGCCAGCGTCATCGTCCTGGACGCCCGCAACGGCGAGGTGCTTTGGCAGGCGGATCGGCCGGCGTTTCGGGCCTGCTACTCAACCCCGGTGGTCCTGGAAAAGCCCGGCGAGGATCCCGAACTGATCGTGGCCAGCACGGCCGGGTTGACGGGCTACAACCTCAAGACCGGCTCGGAGAACTGGCGGTGGACGTGGACTTTCGCCCGCTCTCCGTTGCGGACGGTCGGCTCGCCGGTGCTGGGTCAGGGCATGGTCTTCGCCACCAGCGGGGACGGCGGCGGGGACCGCCATGCCGTGGCCTTGCGGTTGGGGGGCAAGGGCGACGTCACGTCCTCCGCGTTGGCCTGGGAGAGCCGCAAATTGTTCGCCTATGTGCCGACGGTGCTGGTCGTCGGCGAGCATCTCTACTTCGTCAACGACAACGGCATCGCGGCCTGTTTCGTGGCGGCGACCGGCGAGAATCGCTGGACGCAGCGGATCGGGGGCAATGTCTCGGCCTCTCCGATTCTCGTCCAAGGGCACATCTACGCCGCCACGGAGGAAGGCGACGTGGTGATCTTCGCCGCCGATCCGAATGGCTACCGGGAGATCGCTCGGAATGCTCTCGGTGAAGGCATCATCGCCACGCCGGCCGCCGCGGACAACCGGCTTTACATTCGGGGCCAGCGGCATCTTTACTGTTTCGGCAAACCGAGTCCGTGACACCGCGATGTCACTGATACTCGTAGCCGATGTGGAAGGCGATGCGGCCGTCGGGCAATCGGCGAATCTCGGTGATGTACACCGGCAAACCGCCTCCGCGCACCGAGGCGCTGGAGGGCGTCGTCAATGGCGTGAAGCTCGTGTTGGCCGGGCTGGGATAGGGCACATGCTCCAATTGCACCCGCGGCCCGGCCGGTCCCTCGATGCCGTGGCTCTCCTCAAGAATCGGCCGGTTGTTCACGACCCGCCAGATGAGCAGACCGGCACCCGGCAGATCGCTGTCGAAGCCCTTTTTCTGCCGATTCTCCAACAGGAAATACTCGCTGCCGTCAGCCCGGGCCAGCACTTTGAAACATTCCTTGGGGGAATCCTCGATGGGAGCGAGGATGAGCTTTTGCCGCACCGTGGGATCGAGCACGGTCGGCTGAATCCACCCCAGTTGTTCCTTGGCCCAGGCGGACAGATGCTGGGGCCGACCCGTGGTGTTGACGTTGGACAACAGGCACCACGGCCCCAGTCCTTCGGAACCGGGATTCTCCGTGCGGGCGGCCAGGTTCGGCAAGCCGAGCAGCAGGGCGAATTCCTTGACGCAACCGTTCAGCGTCAGCATCCGCTCGCCGCCTTCGTAGGTGAGCAGGTAGTTCCATCGCCGGTTGCTGCCGCGATGGAGCAAACTGCCGACGTGCGGGTAGTACACCGCTCCCGGATTCGTGCGGACGCGGTCTCCGGCGTAGATGAAAAACAGGGCCTCGAAATCGTTGACGGCATCCCGGCCCTCGCGATCCAGGAGCTTGTCCAGGGCCTCGCTGGGCAAGGCGGAGCGGTTGCTGGTGCCCGAGCCTTGCGAATAGTCACCCCGCTTCCTGGACACCTGGACCCAGGGGAAGACTTTACCTTCGACGCGGAAGGCCCCGTAGGACTGCTCGTGGAAGAAATCATTGAGACTGCCGAAAACGGGCTGTCCGGTGGCATTGTCCTTGTCCCGATACTCGCCTTTGCTGAACAGGAGTTTTTCCCACTCTGCCAGGGGAATCTTGTCGTTGTGCTTGATGTCGTCGAACTCGACGAGGATGACGGCGAGGCGCATCACGTCCTTGCGCCAAAGCGGAATCATCGGCGCGCCGGCCTCGGGCCGACCCGCTCCGAATCCGAAACCGGGCCGTCCTCCGCCTGCCGTGCCGCGATCCGCTGCCAGCGTCACCTTGATTTCTTCCTCCTTATCGCCGCGGCGTAGAGTAAGCGTGAGCACGTCCCCGGGACGACGGGAGGCGACGACGTCGCTGAGTTCCGAGGCGCGGGTCAGGTTCTCGCCGTTGATCTTGAGCACGACGTCGCCGGGCCGAATACCGGCGTTGGCGGCGGGCGAATCCGGCACGACGCGGGCCACGGCGGCACCTTCGCCTTCCCCGCGGGATTCTTCCAGTTGCAAGCCGATGAAGGTGCGCTCGCTGCTGAGCCGCATCGGTCGGCTCAGTGCCGTCAGGCGGGCCTTAAGTTCCCGGGTTTCATCCCCCCGGCGAATTCGCAGGGCAATCTCTTCGCCCGGTGCGTGGGAGAGCAGCGTTTCCCGCAGCGATTCCGACGAGGTGATCGCTTTGCCAGCGACTTCGAGAAGCCAATCGCCCACCTTGAGTCCGGCTTTCGCCGCGGGGGAATCGGGCTGAATGGCGGCGACACGCGGCTTACCCTCAGCATCTCGTTCGACGTGGACACCGAGGTAGCCGACCAGTCCAGCCGTCCCAGGCCCTGCCAGGCTCTGCCGCGTGGCAATGGCATTCTCCACGGTGCGATAGCCGGACAGCTCTCCGCTTGCGGGGGTCTTGGCTGCTTCCTGGGGCTGCCCCACGACAGGCAGCGTGGCGAGGAAGAGTCCAGCCAGCAGGCAGCCGATATTGAGGCTGAAGAAGGGCCGAAGCGATACGAGTCTGCGAATCACGGCGAATTCTCCTCACGAGTCATGGCCGGGCAACGGCCACCGGCTGTCCTCGGGGTCAGTGATATTCATAGCCGATGTGGAAGGTGATTCGGCCGTCGGAAAGTTTGCGGATGTTCGTAATGTACACGGGCAGACCGCCGCCAAGTTGCGAGCGGCTCGACGGCGTGGTGTAGGGCGTAAAGGCGTCGTTGGACGGGCTGGGGAACGGCACGGCGTTCTGGAACACCCGTGGCCCGGCAGGTCCCTCGATGCCGTGCGACTCCTCCAGGATCGGCCGATTGCCCACCACCCGCCAGATCAACAGCCCCTCCGCCGGCAGACTGGCGTCGAAGCCTTTGCGACGCCGGTTTTCGAGCAGGAAATACTCGCTGCCATCCCTGCGCACCAACACCTTGAAGCACTCTTCCGGGGAATCATTGATCGGGGCGAGGATCAGCTTTTGTTTGACCGTCGGATCAATGACGGCGGGCTTGATCCACTCGAGCTTTTCCTTGGCCCAGGCACAGAAATGCTGGGGCCGTCCGTTGCCCGCTTGATTCGACATGGCGCACCAGACGCTCAGTCCCTCGCTGCCCGGGTTCTCCGGCCGGGCATAGAGATCGGGCAGACCTAGCAAATGGCCGAACTCATGGGCGAACACGCTGATGTTCGCCATCCGTTCGCCGCCCTCGGGACAGATGAAGTACGGCCAACGCTTGCCCTGATGGGACACGGAGGAACGGTGCGGCCAGTACAGGCTGCCGCGCGGCACGTTCATCCGACCGCCGGCGTAGATGAAGATCAAACCGTCGGTGTCCTTGAGAGCGTCCTTGCCGTCCCGTTCGTAGAGCTTGTCCAAGGCCTCCGTCAACAGGGCGAAGCGGTTCCCACCTTCGCCATACTCTGCCCGTTTCTTGCTGACTTCGATCGGCTCAAAGACTTTGCCGACGACCTTGAGTTTGCCGTAGGACTGCTCGTGGTAGTAATCCGCCAGGCTGCCAAAGGCGGGCTGTCCCGTGGCGGTCTGTTTGTAGCTGTCCCGGCTGAAAAAGGCGTCTTCCCACGCCTTGGCCGTGATCTTTTCACTGCATTTGACGTCGGGATACTGGATCAAAATCACCCCCAGACGATAGGTGTCCCGCCTCCAGTAGCCGGGCTGACGGAAGTCGAAGCCGACTGGTCCTCCGGAACCGAATCCGCGGCGGCCGTCGCTTGGCTCCTCGGCTCCGAGCGTGATGCGATATTCGACGGGCTTTTCGGCCAGGAGCAAAGTGAGAACGACGGAGTCGTTCGGTTTCCGTTCGCCGATCAGTTCCCGCAAGCGGGCGGCACTGGTGATCGGGTTGCCGTCGAACTTCAGCAGTACCTCGCCGGGCTTGAGCTTGGCCCGATCCGCGGCGGAATTGGGCACGACCTCGCGAATGACCACCCCTTCCCCCTGTTCCACGGGCTCCACCTGCACACCCAGAGATGCCCGCAGCGGCGTGGTCCGCATGGGACGACTGGGGCTGTCGAGCACAGCTTCGATTTCCTGCGGTTTGCCGTCGCGGAGGATGGTGAGCTTGACGGCGTCGCCGGGCCGCCTGCCCCGCAAAAGTTCACGAGCCTGTTCGGTGCTCATGACCGACTGGCCGTTGAACTGGGTCAGCACGTCGCCTGGCCGAAGCCCTGCCCGCTGGGCCGGCGAATCGCTGGCCACCTCGTCAATGACCAGTTTGCCGCCCTCCTCGACCGCCAGGTGGATGCCAAGAAAGCCGGGCTTTTCGACGGCCTCGGCGGCAGGAGCGGCCCGACTGATCTGCGTCGTGATGCAATCCCGGACGGTGCGATACTCCGACAGGTCCGGTAGGGCTTCCGAAGAGTCGGCGGGTTTGTTCTCGGGAGCTTGACCCACGGCTTCCCAGGATCCGACCACGGCAAGTAGAAACGCCATTGCCACGGCGACAAACGCTGCCGTCCAAATCTCGTGCCCTTCTCGCAGTTTCGTCATGGTCACCCTCGCTTTCCGGGGCGGTGGCCCGGCAGAAGGTTGTTTGGCTGTTTCTCTAACACCGAAATCGCGGCTCCGTCTCGGCTGAAACCATTTAAGCACCCTGAACGGATCGGCTCCAGTCGCTATCTTTCCTGCGATCCGTCGAGTCCACGAGGAGATGTCGCCATGCCGCGAGTTTTTGAAGGCCGGTCCGTCAGCAGCGGCGGACGCTTTGCCGTGGTCGCTTCCAAGTTCAACCGCGAGGTCACCGACCGCCTGGTGGACGGAGCCTTGTCCGCGTTGCGAGAGGGCGGCGTGACCGAGGGTGATGTGGATCTCGTCTGGGTTCCCGGAGCATTCGAGATTCCTCTGACGGCCCAGCGCCTGGCGGAGAGCGGCGAATATGTGGCGGTGATCTGCGTCGGAGCGGTCATCCGCGGCGAAACAGACCACTACGCCTACATCTGCGAGGCAGCGACACTAGGAATCCTCGACGCCGGCATGTCCACCGGCGTTCCCGTGCTGTTCGGCGTGCTGACCTGTCCCACCGAAGAACTGGCCCTGGAGCGTGCCGGCGGCAAAGAAGGCAACAAGGGCCGGGATGCCGCTCTCGCCGCCCTGGAAATGGTCCAGCTGTTGCGGAAACTCGACGAGACACTGCCCCGTTGTCCGCTTTCCTGAAGGGCATCGTCTCCGGGTTCACGGTCTGGCCCGGGTGCCGTGACCGTGCCGATCCTCGCCGTACACGGGGCTGTTCGGGTCTCCCTTGGCGATCACATACGCCAGCAGATCGAGAATCTCTTCCCGCGTCAGCTTGTCGAGCAGACCCTTGGGCATCAACGACGTCGGCGATTTCTTCCGCCCGGCAATGTCGCCTTTCTTGAGAATCAACGGCTGCGTCTTGAGCAGCGGGTTTTCGATGAGCTTGACCTCGTCCTTGGTTTCCTCCAGGATCAAGCCGGTCACGGTGCGTCCGTCCTCCGTCTCGAAGACATAGCTGGCGTACTTGTCGTCGATCTTCTCCGACGGTTCAAGAATGTGCTTGAGAACGTCGAGCGGCGTGTATTTGGGATCGAGCTTGGCGAGGTCCTGGCCGATCTCGACGCCGACGCCGCCCAGCTTGTGACAGGCCGAGCAACTGGCGACCGTGAACAGCTGCTTGCCGTTGCTGAAGGATCGCCCCTGGGCGATCTGTTCGACAGCGGCGGCTAGTTCCTCCACCTTCCATTCCTTTCGCGGCCGAACGAATCTCAGCAACTCATCAGCCGGGGGAAGGGGATGCCGGGCGAGGTAAGCCTCGGCATCGAGCAGGTAGTCATCGAGGTCTTCCACGACGTACAGGGCACCGTACATCCGTCTCCAGTGGCCGGGATAGGTGCAGACGTAGGGGTACACTCCTGGCGCGCTCGGAGCCATGAAGCGAAGTCGTTCGACTTCGCGGGGCTGAAGCAATCGGCTGCTCAGGAGCACCTTGTCGGAGCGGGGCACGAAATGGCGAGCAAGGGCACCGGGTTCGGTGGCGGTGTTCTCGGCCAACGTGCCGACTTCCTCCAGAGAACCGGGCTTCAGAAGCACGAAGTTGTGCGGCATCAGGTCGTTGTTCTCGAAGACGATCTCGAACGGCTTGCCGGCCTGGACGGCGAGACGCTCCTTGTCGAAAAGCATCTGGTCGGGAATGGTGCCCAGACGCAGCACGCGGACGCCGAGCTGGCCGATTTCCTTGCGGATGGAAAGAGCCTGTTCCCGCGGAAGCTGGGCGGAGAGAGCGTCAGCCAATTGCAACGCATCGAGAACAGCCGGTTCGGTTCGTCGCTCGACCGGCACCGTGCGGACATAGGCGAGGAGAGAGTCGAGCAACGGTCGGACTTCCTCCTGCGGCCAATGGACGGAGGGGATGCGCAAGAGGGCCTGCATGGCGGCGTGACGGTCGAGATCGTCACGGACGCAGCGGGCCAGGGCCTTGAACGCGGCGGCTTCCTGTCCGCGGATGCTGGTCAGTGTCTGCATCGCCGCTTGCCGGACCTGGCTTTCGGAAGCTCCGCCAAGCTCCGGCGGCAGGCGATCCAGCAGCGCTTCGATGCGCGGGTACAGGGCGATTCTGTGGGCGGGATCGCGGAACAGCGGCACAGCCAGAACGAAGTCCCGCAGCGCTGCGGGAGAGCGCAGGGCCAATTTCCAGGCAGGCTCGATGACACCGTCGGCAGCGGTCAGGGCGACGAAAGCAACCTGACGAGCCGTCGGCGTCGGGCCGGAGACAGCCAGGCGTTCTAAGTCTTCCCGGATGCCCGCAAGTTCGTTCATCGGCCTGGCGGTGAGGAGTCGGAGATAATCGAACAGCACGCTTTCCGAGGCTGGTTCATTCTTCTTTCCAACCGTCTGAAGCTGAATTGCTTCCAGGAGCAGTTGCAGTTCGGTCTTGCCTTCTGAACGGGACAGCACCCGCAGGGCTTCCTGGCGCACTTCGTCCCGGATGCCGGGCCGAAGCAGAATCTCGTGATAAACGCCGGGGGTACGTTTGAGCTTGAGCAAATCTTCCGTGCTGACGCTCTTGAGGAAATAGCGAGCGCCGGCAGGTGTCGTGAAGTGGATCGGACGGCCCTCCGCGATGGCTTTTTTGACGTAGGGATCCAAGGCCCGCATCGTCTCGCCGCGAACAAACTGGATGTACTTGTCGCTGGGCTGATCGTCGGCGATAAGCACGACTTCGAGAGCTTCGGGAACCTTGAAGAAGCTGGCGGCGCGGACCGCTTCGAGCCGGACGCGAGGATGCGGATCGGCGGCCAGACGCTTGAACAGTTCCAAACTGTCGGGCACCCGGTCCCGCCAGTAGCACAGCACCCGTGCCGCTGCCGCTCGGGCCCGGAAGTCCGGCGAGCTGAGCACTTGTTTGAGCAGACCGACGTTGCGGACGTTGTGGTTCTGATGCAGCCAGAGCGCTTCGAGAACGTGATGCTCGTAGTCCGGGTCGTTGCGGTCGAGATTGGCCAGCCACTTCTGACACGCGGCGATGACTTCCTCCGTGGGCCGGGAGCCGAGTTCGATCCGGGCACGATAGCGGACGCGGTCCTCCGGATGCTTCAGGAGGTCGAGCAGTTTCTCGATCGGTTCTCCGGCGATGGGCGGAGACTTGGACAGGGGTCGGCCTTCGTAGGTGATCCGATAAATGCGGCCATGTTCTCGATCCCGGCTCGGATCGCGGAGGTTGTGCTGCATGTGGCCAATGATCGGATTGTGCCAGTCGAGGAAGTAGATCGCTCCGTCTGGCCCGATCTTGATGTCCGACGGACGGAAGTTCGGATCGCTGGAATAAAGCAAGCGTTCCTCTTCTTTGCCAACGAAGCTGGCTCCGTCGTCCCGGATGCTGTACTGCAAGATGCCCTGGTAGCCGATCACGTTGGCGACGAGGAGATTGCCCTGCATTTCGTCGGGAAAGTGTCGGCTCGACAGAATCTCCATGCCGGGACAGGGCCGGGTCCACTGCTGATACACCTGGGGCGGTCGGTTGTGCTTGTGCGGGAAGTCGAGGTGGCCTGAGAACAGGGCGGCATGGTAGGGCTGCGCCCCGGTGCCGTCCACGACGATGTCCTGCCCCCAGCGGTCGAAGACGTGGCCATGCGGATTGGCAAAGGCGAAGGACACGTAGACCTCGAACTTGTGGGTCCGCGGCTCGTAGCGAAACACGCCGGCGTCGGCACAGCGGACCGGCGGGCCGTAAGGCGTCTCGACCTGGGTACGGTGGAAGGTGCCTTCCTGGAAGTAGAGCGCTCCACCGGGATCGAAGACGAAACTGTTCGCGGTGTGGTGCGTGTCGGCGGAGTCGATCCCGTTCAAGACCCGGATGCGAACGTCGGCCTTGTCGTTGCCGTCGGTGTCCTTGAGAAACCACAGATCCGGGGCCTGAGCTACCAGAACGCCGCCGTTCCAGAACTCGAAGCCGGTCGGGTTATGCAGTCCGCCGGCGAAGGTCTTGCACACGTCGGCTTTGCCATCGCCATCGGTGTCTTCGAGGATGAGGAGCTTGTCATCCATGACGTCCTTCGGCTTCCAGTGCGGATAGCTGGGCCAGACGGCGACCCAGAGTCGGCCCTTGGTGTCGAAGGCCATCTGGACGGGATTGACGAGTTCTGGAAACTGCTTTTCGGAAGCGACGAGGTTCACCTTCAGCCCCTTGGCCACGGTCATGCGGCGGATCGCCTCTTCGCCGTCGAGGAAGAGATGCTTGCCGTTCGGTCCCGGCCCCGGCTTGTTGGTGATGACCGGAATGAACGGTGGGGTGTTGGAGTCGTCGGGGACGGGAGCGGGGGAGAGCGGCTTGGCAGGCTCTCCGGCGGCATGACGGGCCAGGGTCCAGACGATGCGGTCCCGATTGGCCGTCATCACGTCAAGAATCTCCATCTCGCGCTGGGCCACTTCGCGGTTGGTCTGGCCATTGACGAACTTGAGGTCGGCCCGTCCGCCGTAGATCGAGTACCCGTCCGTGGTCCGGTAACGCTGAAACCAGTGAAAATTGCGGTCCTTGATGGCCGTCCGCAGCTGCTCGACGGCAGGGGCGGAGAAGTCCACCGACGGTGCGTCGGGGAACAAGGCCCGATCGATGATCCGGGCAACCTGGGCATTTCCATGTTCGTTGAGATGCACGCCGTTGATCGTCCACGGCTTGCCATCCTTGCCGTAGGCGGAGCGTGTCGGCGTGAAGAGATCGACGAAGATGATTCCCTTGGCCTTGGCGACCTCTGCCATGACCCGCGTGTAGAGTTCGAGGTTCTGATTGTTCTCGCTGCCGTCCGGCAGATTACGGTCCTTCAGGTCTTCATGGGCAATGGGCGAGAACAACACCAGCCGCGGTGGTGATTGGCCGTTGTATCGTTGCGATAACGTGTGATTGATGAATGCCTCCAAGTCCTTGCGAAACTTGTCGAGTCCCTCGGGACCGGCGAACGCCTCGTTGTATCCGAAGAAGGCCAGGATCACGTCCGTTCTGTTTTTGGTCAGCCATTGGTCCGGGCTGCCAAAGCCATCGCAGCGCAGCCGCATCGTCAATTCGTCGCCGGAAAAGCCGAGATGGCGGATGGTCAGATCATGGTCCGGCAGTCGGAGGTGAAGCAACGTGTCGAGATAGCCGTCGTGCTGCATCCGGTCGGCCAGGGTGTTGCCGAGGATGCTGACGTGCCCGTTCTTGGGGAAGATCGCCCTGGCACTGTCCTCCGGCTGGCCTGCGGCTTGGGCAAGCAGGAACCAACCCGGCAGGACAAAAAACAGACTCCCCAACGGAAATACTCCCTGACGAAGCGATCTGGCTGCGAACAGTTCGGTCATACGGTTCAACCTCTTGGAGGGCGGTCATTGCGGCGGAAGGACGAGGCCCCAGGTCGGCCCCGTTTTCGCGGATGTCATGCTGGTAGTATAGGGCCGGTCAGGGCCACGCTGAAAGGGCTTTCTGCGGGCAAAGTTTAGATGCTGTACTCGGGTGCCGGGAAGACGCGGACGTTGCGGGGAATGACCTGTACGAGGTCGTCCCGCTGAAGCTTCAGTTCCTGAAACCGCTCCTGGCTGATGTCCACGGTCAGGACAACGCCGAAATCCACGGCGAGAAGCCGAACGCGGAACACGGAGCCGGACGGGTAGAAGTGCAGCACCTTGGCCTTCAACCCGGGCTGGTCGCCGGATTCCCGACGCACTTCAAGTTCATGAGGCCGAATGTAGCCCTTGGTCGGTTTGTTGTCGCCGTTGCCCAGGTGCGGATAAGCAGCCTCCAGCAGTTGGCCTTGAAGCACGTTGGTGTTGCCCAGGAAATCCATGACGAAGTCGTTGGCGGGATGATCGAAGACTTCCCGAGGCGAGCCGACTTGTTCGATGCGGCCCTTGTTCATGATGACGACGCGGTCGGCGACCTCGAAGGCTTCTTCCTGGTCGTGGGTGACGAAGACGCTGGTCAGATGGACTTCGTCGTGCAGCTTGCGAAGCCATTGGCGGAGTTCCTGGCGGACCTTGGCGTCCAACGCGCCGAATGGTTCGTCGAGCAGCAGCACCTTCGGCTCCGCTGCCATGGCTCGGGCCAGGGCGACTCGCTGCCGCTGCCCACCGGAAAGCTGCCACGGATAACGGTACTTCAGCCCATCCAGGCGCACCAGGCGGATCAGATTGCGGACCCGTTCCTTGATGACCGAGTTCTTGGCCCCACGGACCCGGAGGCCAAAGGCGATGTTGTCGTAAACCGTCATGTGGCGGAACAGGGCGAAGTGCTGGAAGACGAAGCCGATGTTCCGGTCGCGGACGGGCTGATGGGTCACGTCTTCGCCGTGATAGTGGACCGTTCCCGAGTCGGGCAGTTCCAGCCCGGCGATGATCCGCAGCAGCGTCGTCTTACCGCTTCCCGAGGGACCAAGCAACGCCGTCAGCTCCCCACCGGGGATTTCCAGGGTGATGTTGTCCAGGGCCAGAAACTCGCCGAAGCGCTTGCTCACGCCGCTGATGCGGATGCTCATGGTCACGGTTCCTTGGCGGCTTTCTCGGCCTCCGCCAGTTCTTGTCGGGCCTTGCGTTCCAGGATCGTTTTCACGATCAGCGTCACCAGGGCCAACAGGGTCAGCAGCGAGGCCACGGCAAAGGCCCCGGGATTGTTGCCGTCCTGGAACAGCTTTTCGACCCGCAAGGGCATCGTATCCGTGCGTCCAGCGATGTGTCCGCTGACGACGTACACCGCACCGAACTCGCCCATCGCCCGGGCGTTGCACAGGATGATGCCGTAGAGCAGACCCCACTTGATGTTCGGCAGCGTCACATGCCAGAACGTCTGCCAACCGTTGGCCCCGAGGCTGATGGCGGCCAGTTCCTCCTCCGGCCCCAGCGCTTCCATGACGGGGATGAGTTCCCGAGCGATGAACGGCACCGTGACGAAGATGGTGGCCAGGACCAGCCCGGGCAGGGCGAAGACGATGCGGATGCCATGCTCCCGCAGCCACGGTCCCAGATAGCCCTGCATGCCGAAGAGGAGAAGCAACGCCAACCCGGCGACCACGGGCGAGACCGCAAACGGCAGGTCGATGAGGGACACCAAGAGGGTCCGGCCGGGAAAGCGAAATCGGGCGATGGCCCAGGCAGCGGCGATGCCGAAGATGACGTTGGCCAGCACCGCCATCGGAGCGACCAGAAGTGTCAAAAGGATCGAGTGTCGCGTGTCCGGGTCGGCCACCAGGTTGTCCCAATAGACGCTGAACCCGCCGGACAACGCCTGCCAGAAGACATGGATCAGCGGTACCACGACCAGGAAGCCGACAATCACTACCGCCAGGGTGATGAGCGTCACGCGAACCCACCACGGATCCTGCAAGGCCCGTCGGGTTCGATCCGGCGGCGTCAGCGGTTTCGTCGTAGGACGTTGCATGGCCATCACGGATTCCCGTGCTTCGCTGCTTCAAACCGGCTTCCTAACCCGCTGCCTGACGGTGTCGGCTCCACCATTGCAACAGGTTGATGAGGATCAACATCACGAACGACATTGCCAGCAGCACCGAGGCGATGGCACTGGCTTCTGCATAGGCAAATTCTTCCAGTCGGGCGACGATCAGTACCGGAGCGATCTCCGTTTGGTACTGGATGTTTCCGGAGACGAACACCACGGAGCCGTACTCCCCCAAGGCCCGGGCGAAGGCCAAGGCGAAGCCGGTCAACAGGGCCGGGGTCAAGGCCGGAAGGAGGATGTAGCGGAACGTCTGCCAGCGGGTCGCCCCCAGGGAAGCGGCAGCTTCTTCGATGTCCGCGTCCAGGCTTTCCAGGACCGGCTGCACGGTGCGAGCCACGAACGGCAGGCCGGTGAACACCAGCACGAGTACGATGCCCAAGCGGCTGTAGGCCCCATGAATGCCCAGGGGAACCAGAAACTGGCCGTACCAACCATTCTCGACGTAAAGGCTGGAATAGACCAGACCGGCCACGGCGGTCGGCAGGGCGAAGGGCAGGTCGATGAGCGAATCGAGCAGTCGTTTGCCCGGGAACTCGTACCGCACCAGCACCCAGGCGAGCAGCAGGCCGATCAACATGTTGATGATGCCGGCAACCAGGGATGCCCCGAAGGTCAGCAGGTAAGCGGCCTGAGCGCGGGGCGAAGCGACGGCGGCCCAGTATTGCTGCGGCGAAAGGCCACAGGAACGGACCACGACCGCCGCCAGGGGCAATAGCACGATCAGGCTCAGGTACGTCACCGTGAAGCCCAGGCTCAGCCCGAACCCCGGCAAGACGCGGCGATCCGTGGAGGTCATGCCGTTGCTCCCCATCCGTGGGCAGATGCTCGAGTAGCGGTCGTGCTTTTCCCGGTTTGCTCAGAACGCATAGGCTGCAAAGATCCTCCCTCTTTCCTGGTGGGCGTGGGCTTGATGGTTCTTCCCAGCCCCCGTAGAATCAGGTGGCTGCGAGGATTCCTGCGAAGTCCGCAATGTCCTCCGAATCCGCGGAAAGCAGACGCCCCGCGGGGTTGCCCGTGGGGCAGCTGTTGCCTTTGCGGGGTCCTTTTCGCTCGCCTCGTCACGCTTTTTGCCAGAGCTATAATTTAGGATGAACCACGGCGAGCGGGGAAGCCATGCCGCCTCCTTTGGCGGGAGGCTGGTTCGTTCCTAACTGGGTAACAGCCAGGGCGGAAGACGCCGGGTCCTTGGGTTCTTCGGCAAGTCGATCTGCTCTTGCAATGGAGATGTCCGGATGTATGAAAAATTCACCGACCGAGCTCGCAAGGTGATGCAGCTCGCCAACCAGGAGGCGCAGCGCTTCAACCACGAGTACATCGGTACCGAGCACATCCTGCTCGGCCTGGTCAAAGAAGGCTCCGGGGTGGCCGCCAATGTTTTGAAAAACCTGGACATCGACCTCCGCAAGATTCGCTTGGAGGTCGAGAAGATCGTTCAGAGCGGCCCCGAGATGGTCACCATGGGGAAATTGCCCCAGACACCGCGAGCCAAGAAAGTCATCGAATACGCCATCGAAGAAGCACGCAACCTTAATCACAATTACGTCGGAACGGAACACCTGCTGCTCGGCCTGCTGCGCGAGCAGGAAGGCGTCGCCGCTCAGGTCCTGATGAACCTGGGCCTCAAGCTCGAAGATGTCCGGGAAGAGGTCCTCAATTTGCTAGGGCACAACAACATGGAACCAAGCGAAAGCAGCAGCGAGCGGGCAGGCAGCAGGACCAGCAAGTCCAAGACCCCCGCCCTCGATAGCTTTGGCCGCGACCTGACCGAACTGGCCCGTCAGGGCAAGCTCGATCCGGTCATCGGTCGTCAGAACGAAATCGAACGCGTCATCCAAATCCTCAGCCGCCGCACCAAGAACAACCCGGTGCTGCTCGGCGAGGCCGGCGTCGGCAAGACCGCCATCGTCGAGGGACTAGCCCAGATGATCGTGGACGGCAACGTGCCCGATCTCTTGCGGGATCGCCGTATCGTCGTCCTTGACTTGGCCATGATGGTGGCCGGGACCAAGTACCGCGGCCAGTTCGAGGAGCGCATCAAGGCGGTCATGAACGAGGTGCGCCGGGCCAAGAACACCATCCTGTTCATTGACGAACTGCACACCCTGGTCGGGGCTGGCGGGGCGGAAGGTGCCATCGATGCTTCCAACGTCCTCAAACCGGCCCTGGCCCGCGGCGAGATCCAGTGCATCGGCGCGACCACCCTCGACGAGTACCGCAAGTACATCGAGAAGGATAGCGCTCTGGAACGCCGCTTCCAGCAGATCATCGTCAATCCCCCGTCGCGGGACGAAGCCATCGAGATCCTTCGCGGTCTGCGGGACCGTTATGAAGCCCATCATCGGGTGCAGATCACCGATCGGGCTTTGGTCTCGGCGGTGGAGTTGTCGGACCGCTACATCTCCGGCCGCTGCCTGCCGGACAAGGCCATTGACGTGATCGACGAGGCGGGCGCTCGGGTTCGGCTCAAGGCCATGACTCGGCCGCCGGACCTCAAGCAGCTCGACGAGGAGATCGAACGGCTCAACCAGGAAAAGGAAGCGGCTGTGGCCGAGCAGGATTTCGAGAAGGCCGCCAATCTCCGCGACCAGGCTGACCAGTTGAAGAAACGCAAGGAGCAGATTCAGCGCGAGTGGCGGGAGAAGTCCAAGGAGATCGACGGCGTCGTGGATGAGGAGGTCATCAGCGAAGTCGTCAGCAAGATGACCGGCGTGCCGCTCAAGCGGATCAGCGACGAGGAGACGACCCGCCTGCTTCGCATGGAGGAGGAATTGCACCGGGCGGTGGTCAGCCAGGACCAGGCAATCTCGGCCATCGCGCGGGCGGTGCGGCGAAGCCGGTCCGGCATCAAGGATCCCAAGCGGCCCATTGGCACGTTCATCTTCGCCGGGCCGACCGGCGTCGGCAAGACGCTGCTGGCCAAGCGGCTGGCCGAGTTCATGTTCGGTGACGAGAACGCCCTGGTGCAGATCGACATGAGCGAGTACCAGGAGAAGCACAACGTCAGCCGCCTGATCGGTGCCCCGCCGGGCTACGTCGGCTACGAGGAAGGTGGCCAGCTGACCGAGAAGATCCGCCGTCGGCCTTACAGTGTCGTGCTGCTCGACGAGATCGAGAAGGCCCATCCAGACGTCTGGAATATCTTCCTCCAGATCATGGAGGAGGGTCGGCTCACGGACAGCTACGGCCGGACCGTGGACTTCCGCAACACCATCATCATCATGACCACCAACATCGGGGCTGAGCAGATCACCAATCGGCGGACGTTCGGCCTCGGCAAGCGGGACGAGGAGACGACCTACGAGAAGATGAAGGAGACGCTCAAGGGCGCTCTGGAGCAGAACTTCCGACCTGAGTTCCTTAACCGGCTCGACGACATCATCGTCTTCCGCGCCTTGACCCGCGAAGACCTCCAGAGGATCGTGGACATCGAGCTGGGCAAGGTCTTCAAGCGGCTCCAGGAGCGCGGCATGAAGCTGAAGCTGACGCCGGAAGCCCGCGAGCACCTGATCGACAAGGGCTACAGCCCCGAGTTCGGCGCTCGGCCGCTGCGTCGGGCCATCGAGCACCTGCTCGAAGACCCGCTGGCCGAGGAACTGCTCCGCGGGACCTTCGCTGGCAAGGACACGATCATCGTCCGGCTGTCGGAGGTGGACGGCGAGAAGAAGTTCGTCTTCGAGGGCGTCGTCGGCTCGGCCCAGCCGGAGGAGCTTGTTCCCGCTGAGACCTCCTGAGCCAGGTCGTTTTTTCCCTCACCCTGAAAAGCTTAACGAGGCGGTCCACCAGGGACCGCCTCGTTCGCTATTTCGGGACTCGGATTCGGCGAAGCTGTGCGTAGCGTGTCCGGGTACCCGCTCAGCGGGACCGAGGCGCACTTCGAGCGGCATGCAGGGCATGACCCCGAACCGCCTCCGCCGCCTCCTGCAAGGCTTCGCTCAAGGTCGGGTGGGCATGGATGGTTCCTACCAGGTCTTCGACCACCGCTCCCGTTTCGACCGCCAGGGTCGCCTCGCCGAGCAGTTCGGAAACCAACGGACCTACCATGCGGACGCCGAGAATGGTTTCTGTCCCTTCCTCGGCGATGACGTTGATGAGGCCGTCGGTTTGACCCAGAGTCCGCGCTCGGCCGTTGGCGGCAAAGCGAAAGCGGCCGACCTTGACGCGGTAGCCGGCCTTCTTGGCTTCCTCCTCGGAAAGCCCGCAGTAGGCGATCTCCGGGTCGCCGAAGATGACCGCCGGGACGGTGCGGTTGTCGAACTCCGCCGGTTTTCCAGCGATCACTTCAGCAGCCACGATGCCCTGTTGCTTGGCACGATGGGCCAGATACGGCTGGCCGGTGCAGTCGCCGATGGCGAAGACGTGCGGCAGGTTGGTCTGCAAGCGGCTGTTGACCCGAATATGTCCCGCCGGGTCTGTCTCGACGCCGATCTTGTCCAAGCCCAGATTCGCTGTGTTCGGCTTTCGTCCGACGGCCAGGAGAACCGTATCGAAGGTCCGCTTCCACGACGGGCCTTCGCGGGGCTGAACCTCCACTTCCACCCCGTCCGCCGTCTCCGTCGCTGCCACGACGCGGGATTCCAGATGAACCTCCACACCCCGCTGATCAAGTCGCTGGCGCAGCACCCGAACCAGATCGGCATCCGTCCCGGACAGCAATCGGTCCAGCAGTTCGACGATCACGACCTGACTACCGAACGCCGCATAGCAGCTGCCCAGTTCGACGCCGATGTAGCCACCGCCGACGACCAGCATCGTTCGGGGCACCCGATCCAGGAACAAGGCTTCGTCGGAAGTGACGACGCGGTCGGATTTGGGAAACAGGGCCGGAAGCGATGTGCTGCTGCCTACCGCGATGACGATTTTCTCGAACGCCAGAACCCGGCTTCCCTCCGGACCGGAGATTTCCAGTTCGCGCGGACTGCGAAAAACTCCACGGCCGACAACGCGGCGGATGCCCCGCTGTTTGCACAAGAGATCAAGCCCGCCCGCCAGGTCGGCGATGATCTTGTCGCGCCAGGCTCCGACCCGGGGCATGTCCAGGGAGACGCCTTGGACAACGATGCCCATCTGATCGGCATGACGAATCCGCTCGTAGAACTCGGCAGCGGTGATGAGGGCCTTCGACGGAATGCAGCCTCGCAGCAGACAGACGCCCCCCAGGCGCTTCTCCTGTTCGACCAGTACAGGCTTCAGTCCCAGATCGGCGGCGTGAAACGCTGCCGCATATCCGCCTGGTCCCCCACCCAGGACGACCAGTTCCGCCTTTTCCGTTGACGGTGTTTCAGCCATGTTTTGTCCCCATCGTGTCCGATGTCCGAGGGTCGCCGCCCAGCTTCCAGGGAACCTTTATAGGCACAGGATGTATGGAAAGGCCGGATCATCGGCGGTACATTGGCTTCACCGGAAGCGTCGAAACGAAGTGAGGAGATGCACGATGCCCGGAGGATTTGCCGGAAAGATTCTGCGCGTGGACCTGACCGCAGCGACGACGCGGGTCGAGCCGTTAGAAGAGGCGACTCTGCGTCGCTATCTGGGCGGTGGTTTGCTGGGGGCCTATTTTCTGCTCCGCGAAACGCCGGCTGGTCAGGACCCTTTCGACCCCGCGGCTCCGCTGATGTTCATGACCAGCGCCATGAACGGCTCGGCCCTGTCCGGCACGAACCGCTACGCCGCCGTGGCCAAGAGTCCGCTCACCGGCGGCTTCGGCGAATCGGAAGCGGGAGGCTACTGGGGACCCGCCCTCAAACAAGCGGGCTTCGATGGCATCATCATCACTGGCAAAGCCAAACGACCGACCTATTTGGTCATTTGGGACGGCCAATGCGAGTTCCGGGACGCCAGCCGCTATTGGGGTCAGTTGTCCGGCGAGGTGGACGACGGCATCCACGACGAGCTTCAGGATCGCCGCGTGGTCGTGCTTCAGACCGGCGTTGCCGGCGAGAACCGCGTCCGCTACGCCGCTCTGGTCAACAATTGCCGTCATTTTCACGGCCGCTGCGGCCTCGGCGCGGTGATGGGTTCCAAGAACCTGAAGGCCATCGCCGTCGGCGGCAAGCACAAGGTCGCCCCAGACGACGCCGAGGTTACCCGCGACGTCCTCCGCTGGTTCAAGGAGAACTACGACCGGACGCAGGATGCACTTCACCTGCACGGTACGGCTCGAAGTGTCAAGACGCTTCAGGGCCTCGGCATTTTGCCCACCCGGCATTTCAAGGACGGGGCTTTTGAGCATTTCCAAGACGTGACTGGCGAGCGGATGTCGGCGACCATCCTGACCCGTCGCGGCACCTGCTACGCTTGTGCCGTCGCCTGCAAGCGGGAAGTCACGGTACCCGAATTGGGCGTGACACCGAAGTACGGCGGGCCGGAGTATGAAACCATCGCTGCCATCGGCACGATGAACGGCATCCACGACCTCAAGCGCATCGCCCTGGCGAATCAGTTGTGCAGCCAGTATGTGCTCGACACGATCTCCACGGGTGTGACGATTTCCTTCGCCATCGAGTGCTTCAGCAAGGGCATTCTGACCCGCGAGGACGTGGGCTTCGATTTGAACTACGCCGATCCCGAGGTGCCGATCCGCCTGATCCCCCTGATCGCTCGGCGGGAAGGCATCGGCGATCTGCTGGCGGAAGGAGTGATGCGGGCGGCCCGAAAACTTGGTCGAGGGGCCGAGAAACTGGCCTTGCACGTCCGTGGCCAGGAAGTGCCAATGCATGAGCCGCGGGGCAAAAAGAGCCTGGCTTTGGCCTACTCCACCAGTCCGACCGGGGCCGACCACATGGAAGCCCCGCACGATCCGATCTACGAGGGTTTCTTCCCCGGAAAGCATCCCCTGGCTCCGCTCGGACTGATCGAGCCGGTGGACATGCTCGACACGGGGCCGAAGAAGGTCCGGGCCTTCACCTACTGCCAGAAGCTGTGGAGCCTTTACAACATCCTGGGCATGTGCTGTTTCGTCGGCGTCCCTATCGGCAAGCTGGAAATGGGGCCGTTGGTGGAGTTCTTCAACGGCATGACCGGCTGGAACGTCAGCCTGTGGGAACTGCTCAAAGCGGCGGAGCGGGAAAGCGCATTGTGTCGGCTCTACAATCACCGCGAAGGACTGGCGACCGAGGCCGACACCTTGCCCGACCGCTTCTTCGAGCCGTTGGAGGCCGGCGCTCTCCAGGGCGAGAAGCTGGATCGGGACGACTTCCGCCGTATGCTTCGCACCTATTATCGCATGATGGGCTGGGATGCGGAAACGGGCTTGCCGACGCCGGAAACCTGTGCTGAACTGGAGATCGAGTGGGCGTTGGAGTCGGTTCAAAACGGCAATGGGACCGTCGGCCCGGCGGCGTCGGCCCCGCTGGTGGCAATCAAGTGAGCAGCCATGATTCGCATCAAATGTCCCAATCCAAAATGTCGCAAAGACCTGGGGATTGACGAGTCCAAGGCGGGCAGTACAGCCTCCTGTCCTAACTGCGGACAGAAGTTCCGCCTTCCCGCCCCGGAAAAAGTGGCTGCGAAGGCCAATAAACAGTCAGCCAATAAGCCAAATACGCCGGCGAAATCGCCCGCTGACTCTGGCAAGAAGCCCTGGCAGATGGAGGACGATTTCAATCCGTACAAGGTCAAGATCGAAGAGGACAAGCCGCCGCCGGAAGACGACCGCGTGGACCAGATGGTCCGCGACGATTTTCGTCAGCGCAAGCGGGAGAAGGCCTGGAAGGAGGTCGGCTTTCCGGCCAAGTTGATCAAGATTCTCGGGTTGATTGGCCTGATTGTGGAAATCATCGTCTTCGTCCTCGTGACCATGGACGTGGTGCTTTACAACTTCAAGATGGAACAGATCAGCGGGAACACCCCGACCGGCGAAAAGCCGGACCTGCCGACGTTGTTCATCGCGGAATCCATGGTGCCGTTCTTCGGGCCTTCAGCCCCCGGTGAGGCTCCCACCGGCTGGATTTGGTTGACTGCCTTTGGTCTGTTCGTCGTCCGCCTGGTTTACATCGTCGTTGTGCTGGCCGGTGCCGAGAGCATGAAGAAGCTGGAGAATTACTACCTCTCCATGACCGCATGCATTCTCGCAATCCCGTGGTTTTTCATCGGCCTGATCGGCCTTATGAGTCTCCTCAAGGAAGATGTCAAACTGGAGTTCCCGGAGTTTCGCAAGCAGCGCGAGGAGAAGGAAGAGGAAGAATGGGCCGAGATCGAACGCCGCAAACGCCGCGAGCGGGAGGGACTGCCTCCCGACGAGGATGATGAGGAGTATGAAGACGACGAGGAGGAGTAACCGCCGCCCGGGAGGGGGTTTCGTCGTCGGGAGATGGCGATGTTTCGCTCACGCATCCTCTGGCGCTTGCTAGTCAGTCATGTCCTGGTCGCGCTCGCTGTCCTTACGGCATGTGGCGTGATTCTCTTCGGAGCCGGATCGGAGTCGCTTGGTTACGTTTTCCTCGTGGCGGGGTTGGCGGGTCTGGGTGCCGCTGCTCTGGCTGCTCTATGGTCCGCGTGTCGGCTGTGCGGTCCCATGGCTCGGCTGACGGAGGCCATCCGCGCCCTGGGGCAGTCGCCGACCAATCACCCCCTGCCGGTCCAGTCTCAGGATGAATTGGGGGTTCTGACGGCGGCTTTCAACGACATGGGCCAGTCCATCGCTGAGGCGATCGCTCGCATGCATCAGGAACTCGAACAGTTGCGGGCGGTCTTCCGCAGCATGGCCGAGGGTGTCGTCGTCATCGACGGCGAACAACGCATCCTTTTCCTCAACGAAGCCGGCAGCCGGATGCTCAATATCGACCTGGAAGGCTCCAGTGGCAAGCGGCTCTGGGAAGTGGTCCGCCATCGGCAGCTGCTGGAGGCCGTAGAGCAGGTTTTTCAGGAGGGCATCCACCGCTGTGAATTGGATTGGACGGGTGCCGAACCGAAGGTCTTTTCTCTGCACGGCACACGCTTACCCGGCGAACCGCTTCAGGGGGCTGTGCTTGTGCTCCACGACATCACCCACGTCCGGCGTCTGGAACGGGTTCGGCAGGACTTCGTCGCCAATGTTTCCCACGAATTGAAGACGCCGTTAGCAGCAATCAAGGCGACCGTGGAAACGCTCTTGGACGGGGCGATCGATGATCCCCAGCACAATGTCCGGTTCCTCGAACGGGTCCACGAAAACGCGAACCGGCTGCATTTCCTCGTTCAGGATCTGCTGACGCTCAGCCGTATCGAGTCCGGCGAGGAACGCCTTGAGGCCGTCCCCTTGGCGGTGGCCGGGGTGATCGAATCGTGCGTGTCCCGGCAAATCGACCGCGCCAAGGCCAAGCAACTGACGCTCCGACAGGAGCCGCCCCAGGAACCGATTCTCGCCAACGCCGACGAAGAAGCCCTGGCCCAGATTCTCGACAACCTCGTGGACAATGCCATCAAGTACACGCCGTCCGGCGGGACGATCACGCTCCGCTGGTATGCTCAGGATGGCTGGGCGGTCATCGAGGTAGCCGATACTGGCGTCGGCATCCCGGAAAAAGACCTGGGCCGCATCTTCGAACGCTTCTACCGCGTGGACAAGGCCCGCAGCCGGGAACTCGGCGGCACCGGCTTGGGACTCAGCATCGTCAAGCACCTCGTCCAGGCCCTCGGCGGCTCGGTTCATGCGGCCAGCCAACTCGGTGTCGGAAGCACGTTCACAGTACGCCTGCCTCTGGCGGAAGCGAGCAGCCTTGTGGTGGCCATCTGAAGGCAGGTCGCGCCTCGGACACCTGGGGCGGGATAATGCTCTTGCCCTCGCTGACGCTTCGGGTTCTCAGGAGCTGGCTATAGGTCGGTAGCTCCCTCACTGACGCTTCGGGGTTCCTTGTCCCTCGCTCACGCTTCGGGCTCTCGTGTCCCTCGCTGACGCTTCGGGTTTCCGGTGTCATTTCTTTGCGAACAGCTTGGAGATCTCTTCGTCGCTGAGCTGCTCCTTGCCGTCGTTCAGGTCGATGATCAGGGCGGTTCCGCTCGGCGTCACATAGATGAGGTAATTGCCGAGCTGAAAGACTTCCTTGAGTTCGGGTCGCTTGTCCAACAGGCGGAAGTAGCCGTCGCTGAGGGCCTTGACGACCAGTTGCGGCATCTTCGGGTCGAAGCCCTCGTCAATCCAGACGCCGCCGACCTCGACCATTTGACGCTGAGCGGCCTGTCGAGCGGCGGCCCGTCGGCTCTGGGCCTCGCCTTTGAGTTGGCTGATCTGGAGCGACAGGTCCACGCCGAGCCGATTTTCCTGAGCGCGACGCAGGTCCCGACCGGAAAAGGCAGCACGGGCTTCGTCGAGAGCGGCTTTCTGACGAAGAGCATCCGCCTGGGCCTGGGCACCGGCGGCCCCGGGAGCTTGAGCTGCCCCGGCCAGCTTCTGCTGCTCGAAGGCCTCGCGCGCCCCGGACAGGTTGCTGCGATCCTTCAGTTCCTTGGCCAGATCAGCGACCTTCCGGAAGCCCTCGGCGGCCCCTATCGGCGACTTCGGACCACCTTGCAGGGCAACAGGCACATCGGGGCCGGGGAAGGGCGGGACACCGGGCGGCCTGGGTCGCGGCATCGGGATCGGCACCGGCTCATCGGGCACGACCAGATAGCTCGTGTACGGCGTAGCGATGCCGTACTTCTTGGCCAAGGCCGTCACCTCGTCCACCAGTTCCTTTTTCTCGCCGTTCAGCCGAATCTGCTCCAGCAGATAGCCGACCTTCCGCCGCGCCCACAAATCCTCGACGAACCGCTTGTCGTCAGTCTTGCTTGGGAAATCCAGCGTGTACACATACTCCCGCTTCTGCGTGCCGATGGAGCCGCTGAGCGTAAGCTGGGTCGTGCCGGAACCGTGATAACGGGCCAGGACCACCAGCTGTCCGCCGTGGAACAGGTCGGGCAGCGTGGGCGGATACATCTCGGACAGCGTCACCGCTCCGCTGACCGTCAGGCGCAGGTCGGCCAGAACCGGCTTGCTGATCTTGGCGAAAAATGACGAAACTTTGGCTTCCATGTCTTCGCCGGGTCGGACGTAGGTTCCGGCGGCGCGGGTGTTCTCGGCCAACTGATCAAGGAAGGCGGCGTTGAGGTCGTGGCCGACGCCAAAGGTGAAGATGCGAACCTGGCCGACGTTGTGACGGGCGACGTTGGCGAGAATCCTGTCCGGGTTCGTCTCGCCGACGGTCGGCTTGCCGTCGGTGAGGAACACGATGGTAAAGGCCCGCCCGCTGTCGCCGGGCCGCAGAGCCAGGGCCTGCTGGAGTGCGTCGTCGATGGCCGTTCCGCCACTGGGTTCCAGCCGGTCGATCCATTTCTTGGCCGCGTCAATCTGTTCCGGCGTCACGGCGGTCAAGCCGTCTCGCCAGCGGTTGACCGTCGTGGCGAAGTTGAGGACCGCGAAGCGGTCGATGTCCCGCAAACCGTCCAGACAATGTTTCAGGGCCTTTTTCGCCTGATCCATCTTGCCGTCTTCGCGCATGCTGCCGGAGGTGTCGAGGACGAAGACGAGGTCGCGGGGCACCTGCTGGGACTCGGCCAGTTCCGGTCGGGGTGACAACAGGAGCAGAACGTAGCCGTCCTCGGTTGTGGTCGGCTTGTGGGGCAGAATGGTCACGCCGACGTCCTGGCCGCCCGTGGTCCAAAAGAGTTGAAAATCCCGGTCCAGGGCGGCTCGCCCCTTCTCGAAGCCGACGACGGCGGCATGGTCGCTTGTCCGGTTGATGGAGATCGGATGCGACGGGCTGTAAATGTTGGCGATGGGCTGCTGGGACTTGAGCGTCAGTTGGAGCACGAAGTCTTCCAGCGTCGTCGTGCTGCGGGCATCCATCCGAAGGGGATAAATGTACTCGGCGGTATCGTGATCTTTCTTGGCGATGGATGTGTAGCTCAGTTCGATCTTCTGTTCGCCGTTGGGCGGCACGGGGAAGACGCGAAGCTGAAGCACGTCCTGGCCGATGTACTCCAGCAAGCCGGGATCATAGGTCCGCCGCACGATGTCCGTGTAGATCTGGCGGGCCTTGGCGGCTTCCACGAGTTCGCCAGGCACCCGCTTGCCGTCCACCCACATGGCGAACTCGCGGACACTGGCACCTCGCGGCACGGGAAAGACGTAAGTCGCTTCCAGCGGCCGCGGGGCTGGATTGCGGAAAGTCTGCTCGACCTTGGTGACGGCGACCTGATCTTCAATGGCGACTTCGACGCGATGCTTGAGCAGCGTCAGGGGCGGCATCGTCCTGTCGGTCGGGATCAGGACGCCTCGCGCCTCCACGACGCTGAAGCCGACGAGCAACACCGCCAACGCCGAAATGAGCCGCGTCATGGCAGCCTCCGTTGTGCAAGCCGCATCGGGCCTCGGCCCGAAACTTGGCCGACGTCTTCACCCAAAGGAATAGACGAGGCTCGGTCTCGGCTGGATTGTTGGTTCACCGATCAGAACGGTTCCAGCTTGACCTGGACGGTGACGATCTTCCCGCTACGGAGGACTTGCACGGTCAGCACATCGCCGTATTTGTGTTGCCGCAGGATGCGTCGCAGGTCTTCCAGCGTCCTCACCTTCTGCGAGTTGATGGCGATGATGATGTCGCCAAGTTCGTAGCGGCCGGTTTCTTCGTCGTACTGCAACGGCCGCAGCCCGGCTTTGTCCGCTGGGCTACCCGGCTGAATGTCGCTGATGATGACCCCTTCGATCCCCGCCCGGCGGGCCGTCTGGTCCGGGACGCCGACGATGCCCAGCCGCGGGGGCAATTCCCGTCCTGTCGGCTGCTGGGCGATCTCGCCCCGGGACCGGGCGATGATCTGCGGCACGACCTCGTTGACCGTATCCACGGGAATGGCGAAACCGATGCCGGCGTAGGCTCCGCTGGGGCTGTAGATCGCTGTGTTGACGCCGATCAGCCGGCCCGCGCTGTCAAGCAGCGGCCCGCCGGAGTTGCCCGGATTGATAGCGGCGTCGGTCTGGATCATGCCGCGGATCGGCTCGCCAGAAACGGAGCGGATTTCCCGGTTCAAGGCACTGATGACGCCGGTGGTCAGCGTCTGGTCGAGACCGAACGGGTTGCCGATGGCGAACACCTTCTGGCCGACTTTCAGATCGCTGGAAGTTCCCAGGGGAATCGGCCGTAAGCGGCTCTTGGGAGCGTCGATGCGCAGCACGGCGAGGTCCTTGTCCGGCCGGCCACCGACCAACGCGGCCCGGTAGGTCGTCTGGCCATGCTGGTCGGTAAGCGTCACTTCAGCCCCGTTCGCTTTCTGGATGACATGGAAATTCGTAACGATGTGCCCATATTCATCCCAGACAAAGCCGGAGCCGGTACCTTGCTCGATTTCCTGAGTGAACAGGGTGAACGGATTGCTGCGTCGGGTCAGCGTGGTGATATGCACCACGGAAGGCGCAGCCTGCTCGTACAGGGCGATGGTAGCCGACTCGTCCTCGGCCAGCGATCCCCGCGGCGTAATAGCCCGGGGAACCGCAGCCGCTTCCGGAATCTCCCCGGTTCCTGTAGGGCCAGTCCGTTTCCACAACACCCAAAGCGCGTAGGGACCAAAGAAAATGGCGAAGAGAATCACTGCCAGAATCAGGCCCACGAGGATCGCTGGCGGTTGGGCGGGCCGCCTGGGTGGGACATTGCCCGGGACCGAGTAATAGGCCATGAATCACCTCGCAGCTTCCTCGAATGCTCTTGCCTCTTCAGCATGGGCAGCATGCCGAGGCCGAAGGATCATTGGAACGTCAATGCTCCCTTCTTGGCATCGAAATCCACAACTACCCGCTGACCGTCGCGGATTTTGCCTTCGAGAATCAGCCGCCCCAGCACGGTTTCCAGCTCCCGTTGAATCGTCCGTTTCAGCGGCCGGGCACCGTAGGAAGGGTCGTAGCCGACCTGGACAAGATGCCGCTTCGCCGCGTCCGTCACCTCCAGCTTGATTTGCCGATCCTCCAGCCGCTTCCGCAGCCGATTCAGCTGGATGTCCACGATCTTCGTCAGTTGCTCCTCGGTCAGCGAGTGGAAGACGACGATCTCGTCAACGCGGTTGAGGAACTCCGGTCGGAAGTGATGCCGCAGTTCTTGCAAGACGGCTTCCTTCATCCGTTCGTAATTGGGACCATCGAACGCACCCCGGTATTCGAGGATGCGATGGCTGCCGATGTTGGATGTCATGATCACGATCGTGTTCTGGAAGTTGACGACGTGGCCCTGTCCATCTGTAAGCCGTCCGTCGTCGAGAATTTGCAGGAAAACGTTGAACACGTCGTGATGGGCCTTTTCGATCTCGTCGAAAAGGATCACGCAATACGGTTTGCGGCGGACGGCTTCGGTCAGTTGTCCGCCTTCCTCGTAGCCGACGTAGCCCGGCGGCGCGCCCAAAAGCCGGGAGACGTTGTGCTTTTCCTGGTACTCTGACATGTCGATGCGAACCAGGGCTTTTTCGTCGTCGAACAGCACCTCGGCCAAGGCTCGGGCCAGTTCGGTCTTTCCCACGCCGGTCGGACCCAGGAAGATGAACGAGCCAATGGGGCGATTCGGGTCTTTCAGTCCCGATCGGGCACGGATGACAGCCTCGGCGACCGCTTTGACCGCCTCATCCTGACCGACGACCCGCTGGTGCAACTGCTCTTCCAGATGCAGCAGCTTCTGCACCTCGCCTTCGAGCAATTTCGAGACGGGGATGCCGGTCCAGCGGCTCACCACGTCGGCGATGTCGTGCTCGTCCACTTCTTCCTTGATGAGCCGACGGCCCTTCTCGGTGCTGAGCAATGCTTCCTCGACCTTCAGTTGCTTCTCCAGTTCGAGGAGCTTGCCATACTTCAACTCGGCGACCCGATTGAGGTCGTACTGCCGCTCTGCACGCTCGATTTCGAGCTTGGTCTGCTCGATCTGCTCCCGAAGCTTGCGGAGGTTTTCAACCGCCTTCTTCTCGTTCTGCCACTGGGCTTTGATGGCGTCGGTCTGTGCCCGCAGATCGGCCAGTTCCTTTTCCAACTTGGCCAGGCGTTCCTGGGAGGCGGGGTCTTTTTCCTTCTTGAGGGCCTCGCGTTCGATCTCCAGCTGCATGACTCGGCGAAGCTTTTCGTCGAGTTCCGCGGGCATGGAGTCGATCTCCGTGCGGAGCTTGGCAGCGGCTTCGTCCACGAGGTCGATGGCCTTGTCCGGCAGGAAGCGGTCGGAGATGTAGCGGTTGGACAGGACCGCAGCGGCGACGAGGGCCGAGTCCTTGATCCGCACCCCGTGATGGACTTCGTACCGTTCCCGCAGACCGCGAAGGATCGAAATCGTGTCCTCGACGCTGGGCTGGTCCACCAGAACGGGCTGAAAACGGCGTTCCAAGGCGGCGTCCTTCTCGATGTACTTGCGGTATTCGTCGAGGGTGGTTGCGCCGATGCAGTGTAGTTCGCCGCGGGCCAGCATCGGCTTGAGCAGGTTGCTGGCATCCATCGCCCCTTCGGCCTTGCCCGCACCGACGACGGTGTGCAGTTCGTCGATGAACAGGATGATCTCGCCCTGGGATTCCTGGATTTCCTTGAGCACGGCCTTGAGGCGTTCCTCGAACTCGCCGCGGTACTTGGCCCCGGCGATGAGCGCACCCATGTCGAGGGCGACAATGCGCTTGTTTTTAAGCCCCTCCGGCACATCGCCGCGGACGATCCGCTGGGCCAGCCCCTCGACGATGGCGGTCTTGCCCACGCCGGGTTCGCCGATCAGCACCGGGTTGTTCTTGGTGCGGCGAGAAAGCACCTGGATGACCCGGCGAATTTCATCGTCCCGGCCGATGACCGGGTCGAGCTTGCCGAGCCGAGCCAGTTGCGTCAGGTCCCGCCCGTACTTCTCCAGGGCCTGATACGTCGCCTCGGGATTCTGCGACGTGACCCGCTGGTGCCCGCGGACCTCCTGCAAGGCAGAAAGCAGCTTGTCGCGGGTGATCCCGAACTCTTTCAAAATGCGGCCGGTGGCTCCGCCGTCGTCGGTCATCGCCAGAAGCAGATGTTCGACACTGACGTAGTCATCCCGCAGCCGCTTGGCCTCATCCTCCGCCTGAAGGAACAGGCGATTGAGCCGACCCGTGACGTAAATCTGCCCGGGTTCGCCGGACGGCCCGCTGACCCGAGGCAATTTCTCCAGCTCCTGCTCGACCCGCCGCCGCAGCCGCTCAGCCGGGACGTTCAGCTTTTTCAGGACCGCTTCGGTCAAGCCGCCCTCTTGAGTCAGCAGGGCATACAGCAGATGCTCGACGTCCATCTGCTGCTGGCTTCTTCGCAACGCCAGCTTCTGGGCTTCAATGACTGCTTCCTGAGCTTTTTCCGTGAAACGATTAATGTCCATGATAAGAGAGGAACCTCCGTCCTCGATCCGAAAGTTCAAATCTGCTTCGCAGCCGCGGTCTGCTGAAGCGATGCGTTATTCTATCCGAAGTTTTTGCGATTTTGTCAGAAGATCAGAGGGCCGATTACCTGCCGAGGAAATGTCCGGTTTCACGAAGATTTCATGGCCCTCGCCCTGGTTCCAGCACCCGGGAGGCATTACCATACGGCTTCACGAATTTCGCGATTTCCGCCCTTGGAGGGCAGGCCATGAAGCGATCCACCCTTGCGATCGGTTTGGCAGTTCTCGGCTTCGTTTTGACGGCGTGGAGCCAGGAAGGACGGGTTTTGCCCGGACCTCGGCCCGATGGTCGGATCCAGCTGCCTAATCAATGGTCGCTACGTCCCGCGGGGAGGCAGATCGAAGTCGGCGATTTCCCCGTCAACATGGCCCTCCATCCGCAGGGCAAGTTCCTGGCCGTTCTTCATGCGGGGTATGGCGAACACGAGGTCATGATTATCGACCTGACCAAGCAGCGAATTGCCAGCCGAGTACCCGTCGAGCAGACGTTCTACGGCCTGTGCTTCAGTCCGGACGGCAAGCACGTCTACGCCAGCGGGGCGGAGTTTGAGATCGTGCATCAATTCGAGTTTGAGGACGGCCTGCTCGGCAGGCGTCGAACCATCCGCATTGCCGAGGAGAAAAGCAAGTTTATCCCGGGCGGTATCGCGGTCAGCAGCGATGGAAAGACGCTGTTCGTCTGCGGCACCTGGGGAAGCGGCGTGTGCGTGGTACCCTTGGACAAGCCCGAAGATCGGTGGACGGTGCAATTGGAGGCCGAGTCGTATCCGTACACCTGCCTGCCGGACAAGGAAGGCAAGCGGCTCTTCATCAGCCTGTGGAGCAAGGCTTCGGTCGCAGTGCTGGATCTGACCGAACGGAAAGTTACCGCTCAGTGGCCGACAGAACGGCACCCCACGGAGATGGCCCTGACGCCGGACGGCAAGACGCTTTATGTCGCCTGTGCCAATTCCACGAAGGTCAGCGTCCTGGATGCCGGGGACGGCAAGGCTCTTCAGACCATCGCCTGTTCGCTTTACCCTGCCGCTCCCACGGGCAACACACCCAACAGCCTGAGCCTGACCCCGGACGGCCAGATTCTTCTGGTTGCCAACGCCGACGCGAACAACCTTTCATTGTTCGATGTGCAGGACCGCCTGCGGGCCAAGCCGCTCGGCTTCATTCCCGTGGGATGGTATCCGACCTCGGTTCGCTACCACGCCGCCGACAAGCGAATCTACGTCGCCAACGGGAAAGGCACGCTGCCCAAGGCTAACCGCCAGGGTCCCGACCCGACCGCCACGGTTCGCACCTTGCGGGAGTACATCGGCACGCTGTACCGCGGCACGGTCAGCGTGATCGACATGCCGACGCCGGAACAGATGGTCAAATACAGCCAGCAGGCGTTCGAGTGCAGCCCGCTGCGGGCCGACCTTGCTCCAGTTGGCACCCGTTCGCCGGACAATCCGATCCCCGCCAAGGTCGGCGAACCCTGCCCAATCAAGTATTGCATCTACATCATCAAGGAAAACCGGACCTACGATCAGGTCTTCGGCGACCTGCCCGAGGGCAACGGCGATCCGAGCCTGTGCATCTTCCCGGAACGGGTGACACCGAACCATCACAAGCTGGCCCGCGAGTTCGTGCTCCTGGACAACTTCTACGTCGAGAGCGAGGTGTCAGCCGACGGGCATGAGTGGTCCATGGGGGCCTATTGCACCGACTTCGTCGAAAAGGTCTGGCCGCTGAATTATCGGGGCAGCCCGCTTCGGAAACTGACGCAGTATCCCGCCGAGGGAGAAAAGGATGCCGTGGCCCGTCCCGCGGGAGGGTACATCTGGGACCGCTGCGCCGAGGCCGGGGTGAGTTACTTCAGCTTCGGCGAGTGGATCGCCAACGGGCCGACACCCAACGATCCGGGCCGGGCACGGGTGAAAGCCCTGGAGGGTCATTTCGATCCGTGGTTCCGCGGCTATGACCTCGACTACCCCGACGTCAAACGCGCCGAGCGGTTCATCACCGTGCTGAAGCAGTGGGAAAAGGAAGGCAAGATGCCGCAGCTGGTCATCCTGCGCCTGCCCAACGATCACACCGCCGGGACGCGGGTCGGCAAACCGACGCCGACGGCGATGGTGGCGGACAACGACCTCGCCCTCGGCATGGTCGTCGAAGCCATCAGCAAAAGCAAGTTTTGGAAGGAGTCAGCGATCTTTGTGGTCGAGGACGACGCCCAGAATGGGCCGGATCATGTGGACGCTCATCGCACCGTGGCCTTCGTCATCAGTCCCTACGTCAAGCGGAAGTCCGTGGATTCGACCATGTATTCCACGGCAAGCATGTTGCGAACGATGGAACTGATTCTCGGCCTTAAGCCGATGAGCCAGTTCGACGCCGCGGCCCGGCCGATGTACAACTCGTTCACGGCCAAGCCGGACTTTACGCCCTACGAACATCTGCCGGCCAACGTGGACCTGACCGAAACCAACAAGGCGACAGCCTGGGGAGCGAAGCTCTCGGAGCAATTGGACCTGAGCAAGGAAGACGCCGCGGACGATCTCCTTTTCAACGAGATCATCTGGCGGTCCGTGCGTGGCCCCCATTCACCGATGCCGCCGCCGGTCCGGGCCGCCTTCGTCTTTCCGCACCTGGACGATTGATCGCACTTCATCGGGCTGCAAACAACCGATCGGAAGCCGCTTACGTCTGTGGACGTTCGCGGACGTTGAATTCAAGCTTCCACTGCTGTTTGCCATCCCGGCTGCGGCACCACAGTTCCAGCGTGCCAACGGGTGTAACCTTGGAATGAAGCACGACGGGGACGGTCATGCCGGTCGTCACCTTGCGGCCTTCGACAGACTGGCCCGGATCAAGCGTGATTTCCAAGGGATTGAGTTCCTCGATCTGGTCCTGCCAGTCCTCGACAACCGTGCCGACCGTGTCCTGCCGCCGCTGGGTTGAACCAAGAAAGCGGAACTGCACGGGTTCCCCGACGATCAGGCCGAACTCCTGACCGGGGATGTCCGCTTCCGTCCCCTCCTCCATGCCGAAGGGAACGACGCAGACGGCCTTGATCGGCGGCGGCATGCCGGGCACGGCCGGCAGGCTGCTCTCGACGCCGACGTAGTAGGCCCGCGCTGTTCCACCACGGATACGCACTCCTTTGCCGCGACGGACCAGGCCGTAGTACGCCGCTCCTCGGGCCACGGCCAGGTCGAGGTCGTTGCCCGGAAGCACTCGAACCTTCTCGCCGCTCAGGTCAGCAGCCCATTCGTTGAGGATCGCTTCGAGACGCTCTTGCAGCACCTGGGCTTTGAACACGCCGCCGTTGAACAGGACCGCGGTCGGCATTCCCCCGGACTGGCTTTTTCCTTTGCGTCCAGCTTTCGCGCCGCCCGACCGTCTTTCGGCCAGGGTCTTGGCGATGACCTCGGCATGAGTGCGTAGAAAGGCGGCGAGGTGCTTGGTTATGGCGGGATCGGCAGCGTAGGGGAGGCCCAATTCCTGAAGGCCGACCGCCCGTTGTCGTTTCGGCTCGGCATCCGACGGGCACTTGGGGAGGAAGCCTTCGATCAGAACGTGTTCCAGGTCTTGCCGGGTCAGTTCGGTGCGTAGCGCTCCGCCGATGACGCGGCTACCACGGCCCAGCACCGTGACCGGAGCCGAGGTCAGCGACGAATCGCCAAAGAGCTGCTCCTTGGCCAGGCGGGCTGCATGACCCAGTTGCAGAAACTGACCGGTATCGAGCTTGACGTTTTGCCGGGCGAACTGCTGTTGCAGATGGTGGGCGAGGGCCAGGTCCATGTTGTCGCCGCCCAGCAGAATGTGGTCGCCGACGGCGATCCGCTGAAGGACGAGTTGCCCCTCTTCCTCGGCCACGGCGATCAACGTCAAATCCGTGGTGCCGCCGCCAACGTCGCAGACCAAGATCACGTCGCCAACTTCGACCTTCTCCCGCCAGGCATCCCCAGAACCTTGAATCCAGGCATAAAAGGCGGCCTGAGGCTCCTCCAGAAGCGTGACGTGTTCCAGCCCGGCAGCCCGGGCAGCCTCAACCGTCAAATCCCGAGCGGCAGCATCGAAGGACGCCGGGACCGTCAGCACGACCTCCTGGTGTTCGAGCCGATGTTCGGCGACGTCCTTGGCGACCACATGATTCCAGGTTTCGCGGAGGTGTTGGAGATAGCGGGTCGAGGCCTCCAGCGGCGAAACCTTGCGAACATCTTCTGGGGCCTTCCACGGCAGAATCGGCGAACGGCGATCCACCCCGGGATGACACAACCAGGACTTGGCCGAGGAAACCAACCGGGTCGGCACTTGAACCCCGAAGTTACGCGCGAATTCCCCGACGGCATAATCTCGAGCGGCATCCCAGGGCAGGGCCAGACTGCCGACCGGCTGCTCACCGGGCTTGGGCAGATAGAGAAAGGACGGAAGCAGGGGGCGTTCAGCCACGTCCCCGGCCCGCACCAGTTGCAAGATCGGCAAAACGCGGATGCTGGGCGAATCCCCGGCCCCTGTGTCGGCATAAGCTAGGGCACTGTTCGTGGTTCCCAGGTCGATCCCGACGACAAAGCGCGAACCAACCATTTCGCTTTCCGATCACCAGAACCCTGCTGAGTTCCGCTCCCTGGTCGGCCAAAAAACCGCTGGAAGCAGCCCCGACGGTTGATTTCAATATAGAAGTCCTGTGCAAGCTCCCAAGGGCGGCGGGGCTTGTCATTTGCATGTCAACGTCTCCGGAAGGAAAGGTCATGGACGCATATGTGTTAGTCGTCAGCGACGGCGAAACCGACCGTCCCATCGGCCTGACCCGGGGCAGGGCTTACGGCATCGGGCGTTATCGGGACAATGACATCATCCTCCGGGGACGCCATGTCTCCCGGCATCATGCGGTCATTTTCAGCGACGAGCAAGGCTGGAAGATCCGTGATAACGGCAGTGCTAACGGCACCCTGGTCAACGGCACTCGGATCACGGAGCCGGTCCTGTTGGCGGACAAGGCTCGGATCGTCGTCGGCGACGTCGAATTGCACTTCGGTCTGGGTCGGCCTCCTGAAAACTTACTCGAGGACAAGCAGTTGATGCAGGCCGACTCCTGCGAAGTTCTGCAAACGGTGGCTTTTCGCCCCGACGCGCTGGACGCCCTGTACCGCTTCATGTCCGGCGTCATGAACGCCTTACAGCCCCAGGACGCTATCACCGTGGCCCTGGACACCATTCACCGGCTTACCCGTGCCGATGTGGTTGGCTTCCTGGGCGTGGGTCTGGAAGATGAGTTGTTGCCCCGAGTTGTTCTGCCCCAAAGTGCCCGCCGTGAATACCGCTTGAGCAAACGGCTGACCGCCCAGGTTAAGGAGAGCCGACGGTCCATCTGGCTCCAGTCCGACCGTACCACTTTAGAACTGGACCACATGGAAAGCCTGGTCGGCTTCGAGGACGCCATCTGCGTGCCGCTCCTTCACGGGGAATTGTTGATCGGGGCATTGCATGTCTATCAACAGGGTCGCAGTTTCCAGGCATTGGATGTGCGGCTGTGCGAGATTGTGGCGACGCATCTGGCCAGCGCTTTGCGTTTGCGGCGACTGCTGGCCCAGTACGAGGAAGAAAATCTTCGTTTGCGGACTCGGGCCACGCCGGTTTCTCAGCAGTTGGTCGGCAGCAGCCGGGCCATGCAGCAGCTTCGGGATCGCATCGCCAAGGCCGCTGCGAATCTCAGCACGGTACTCATCGTGGGCGAGACCGGCGTAGGCAAGGAACTGGTGGCCACGGAGATCCACCGCCTCAGTCCGCGACGGGACGGTCCGCTGGTCACGATGAATTGCGGCGGGTTGACGCCGGAGCTGGTTCAAAGCGCCTTGTGCGGACATCGTCGCGGAGCTTTCACGGGAGCGGAATCCGACAAGAAGGGCTATCTGCTGCGGGCGGATGGCGGCATCCTGTTTCTTGACGAGATCGGTGAGTTGCCCGAGGTTGGCCAGACGCATTTCCTCCGCGTTTTGGAAGGCAAACCGTTCACGCCCGTCGGCGCAGATGAGGAAATCACGGCGGATGTCCGTTTCATCGCCGCCACGAATCGTGACCTGGAGAAGGCGGTCCGCGAAGGCCGGTTCCGGCACGATCTCTACTACCGACTCAATCGCGTGCAGATTCGCGTGCCGCCGCTGCGGGAACGCCGGGAAGACATTCCCGAACTGGTTTCCTACTTTCTCAGCCGGCTCCAGGAAGCGGACGGAAGGAGTTTCCGCGTCACCCCCCAGGCCCTGGCTCGGTTGCAGGAATACGACTGGCCGGGCAATGTACGGCAACTTTTCGGCGTCCTGGAATCGGCCTGCTGTTTTCTCGAAGGCGACACGATTGACCTGGAACATCTATGCCTGGAACGCGAACGCAAAACGACCTCCGGCACATCCGGACAGCTGCCTACCTGCAATCTCGAAGAACTGCGTCGCCTGGCCGTCGCTCAGGCCATGTGCGAAGCCAAGGGCAATACCACTCGGGCCGCCGAACTGCTCGGTGTCTCCCGTTCCACGCTGCTGTCGTGGCGAAATAAGACTCCCGACGAGCAGCCATGAGCGATTCCATGTCCTCCCTTTTGCCGGTGGTTTGTTTCGACGCCGTGGGAACGCTCATCCATCCCGTTGAGCCGGTCGCCGACACCTATGCCCGCGCTGGCCGACGCCACGGCTTCGAGCTGTCCCTGGAGATCGTTTCTCGCCGATTCCGCGAAGCCTTTGAATGGGAGGAACGACGGGATCGGCAAGGCGATCTGCGGACCGACGAGGAGCGGGAGAAGGCCCGGTGGCGGACGATCATCGGGCATGTCTTCCACGATCAACCCGATCCCTTGGCTCCGTTCGAAGAGCTATGGAACCACTACGCACGGCCGGAAGCTTGGACATGCTATCCCGACGCCGTCCGCTTCCTGGACTGGCTGCGAACCACTGGCGGACGATACGCCATCGCCTCGAACTTCGACCGCCGCTTGCAAGGGATTGTGCGGGGGCTTCCGCCGCTTGCCGACGCCTGGCAGGTCGTGATCAGTTCAGAAGTTGGCTGGCGGAAACCGGCCCGGAAGTTTTTTGAGCTTCTTGCCGACCGCATGGGATGCCGATCTGCCGAGATGGTTTACATCGGAGACAGCTACGAAAACGATTTCCAGCCGGCCTCCGCCCTGGGCATGCAGGCGTTCCTCCTGAACCGCGGTTCGTCTCCGTCCGCTCCGCCGTTTTTGGCCTCGCTGGACGAACTGAGCGAGAGACTGAAAATGATGGGGAAATGCCGACACGAGGGTGAAGCACTCCGCAGCCATGCCCACGACCCCTCCTGCTGATCTGGAACTCATTCGCGGCGACATTCCTCGGGGCCGCTTTCGGGCCGTCCTTTTCGATTTCGACGGCACGCTATCTTTGATCCGCGAAGGTTGGCCGCAGGTCATGATTCCGATGATGGTCGAAATCTTGCGGCAGACGCCGACCCGGGAGACCGCCGAGGAGCTGCACGCCAAGGTCGAGGAGTTCGTCATGCGGCTCAATGGCCGACAAACGATCTACCAAATGATCCAGTTGGCCGAGGAGGTCCAGCGGCGCGGAGGCCAGCCGCGTGACCCGTTGGAATACAAGCACGAATACCATGCTCGGCTCATGCGGCGGATCGAGCATCGGATCGAGGCCTTGTCCAAAGGGCAGGCTGTGCCCAGTGACTGGACGGTCCCCGGCAGCCATGAACTGCTGGAGCAGCTGTGCCGACGGGGAGCGGTGCTGTATCTCGCCAGCGGCACGGACCTGAAATTTGTCCGCCATGAGGCGGAGCTACTCGGCCTGACCCGTTTTTTCGAGGAACGCATCTACGGGGCCTTGGATGACTATTGGAACTTTTCCAAGAAACTTGTCATCGAGCGGATGATCCGGGAGGCTGGCGTCAGCGGGCCGGAACTGCTCGGCTTCGGCGACGGCTTCGTGGAGATCGAGGAGATCAAGCGGGTCGGCGGAGTGGCCATCGCCGTCGCTTCCGATGAAGCACGACGGCAAGGCGTCAATGAGTGGAAGCGACGACGGCTCATCCAGGCCGGCGCGGACGCCGTCATCCCCGACTACCGCCATGCCGCCGAACTGGTCTCGTGGCTTTGGGCCGAGTCGCCGAACTGACTCCGAGGGTGCATGTCCATCGAGACTTACCAACAAGCTCTGGACTTCTGGCATAAGCGCGTCAACTACGAACAGCGGGGCATGCCGAGCGACCTGCGGGAACTGAAACTCGACCGCATGCGGTCACTGCTGCGTCGGCTGGGAAACCCGGAGCGGGGCCTGCCCATCGTTCACATCGCCGGGAGCAAGGGCAAAGGCTCGGTGGCCGCCATGCTGTCCGCCGTGCTTCAAGCCGCCGGGATGCGCACGGGACTGTTCACTTCTCCGCATCTGATCCGCGTCGAGGAACGGGTCCAGATCGACGGTCAACCCATCGACCCGGATGACCTGACACGATTGATGCGGATCATTGCCGACGTGGTTCCGGACATCGAAGACGAGCAAGGCTCCCAGCCGACGTTTTTCGAGATCGTGACTGCCCTGGGCTTTCTCTACTTCGCCCAGAAGAAGGCAGACTTGGCCGTCATCGAGGTCGGACTGGGAGGCCGCTTCGATTCGACTAATGTTTGCGATCCTCTGGTGTCGGTGATCACCAGCATCAGCTTCGATCACACGCAGCAGCTTGGGAATACGCTGGTTGCCATCGCCGGGGAAAAAGCCGGGATCATCAAGCCGGGTCGGCCGGTCGTCAGCGGCGAAACGAAACCGGAACCGGCGGAGGTCATCGCCACTCATGCTGCCATGCAAGGCTCGCCGCTGCGGGTGCTGAAGCGTGACTTCGATGTGGAGTATCGGCCCGGCTCGGTGAGCGGTTCGGATCCGCAGCTTCCGGGCATGCGATTTCAGTCAGCCCATCGCCATTGGCCCTGGATGGAGCTTGGACTGCTAGGCCGACATCAGGCGGCCAATGCAGCCGTCGTCGTGGCGGTCGTGGAGGAGCTGGTTCGGCACGGTTATGCCATTTCCGATGATGCAGTCGCTCATGGCTTGCGAAATGTCCGCTGGCCGGCTCGGGTCGAGGTTGTGAGCCAACGGCCCTGGGTGATCGTGGATTGTGCCCACAATGTCGCTTCCTGCGAGGCGCTCGTTAGCACGTTGGCCGAATCGTTGCCGCCTTTGCCCTGGACCTTGCTTTTCGCTGCTTCCCGGGACAAGGATTTGCCCGGCATGATGCGAGTGCTGGCACCTCACTTCCAGACGGCCATCTTCACCCGCTATCGCAGCAGCCAGCGCGGAGCGGACCCGGAACTGCTTTTGTCCCTTTGGCGAGATGCCGGAGGCCGAAACGGACAAATCGTCGAATCTCCGACCGAGGCATATCACCGAATCCGAGGCGACTTGAGGAACGACGAATTGCTGTGTGTCACGGGTTCGGTCTTCCTGGCCGGGGAAATTCTGGCGGAGATCAGAGCGGAACCTGGAGGCGGCGACACAGTTCCCGAAAATCCGCGCGGTCCCGCAGCACCTCCAACTCCGGAACCAGGAGTCGGTGCTTCGGATGAAGTCCGGCAGTGAAGTAGCCCATCTCGGCTGCCTCCATGAGAAGCTGCACGGCACGACGAGACAGGGCCTCCCGATACAGTCCGGACGTCTCGGCGTCACTGCGAGGGCAAGAGGTGGCAGCCAAGGCGAAGACCAAAGCGGCTTGATAGAGATTGTGGGGGTTCAGTCCGGCGGAGGACGCCAAGACACTTTCGGTGTCGCGCAGAGCGGCGTCGCACCGGTGGAGATGCACGAGGACGAGGGCCCGTTCCAGAACAAGTTCGTTGGGAATCCCCTGGCCTTCCGCAGCATTGACCGCCATCGCCCAATCATAGTCCTTCAGGGCCTCGGACCATCGTCGCTGCTTGGCGTGCAAATTGGCGCGGTTCCAATGGACATTCCGAAGGAAAACGCGCGCTGGCTTATGTTGAGGACGCTGCTGAAGCACCGGAACCAGCAGCTTTTCTGCTTGTCCGAACATATCCAGGGAGGCCGAATACTCCCCTTTGTCGATTAGTACGCCAGCTTGATTGCAATAGGTGCCGGCCAAGTTAACGCAATGATCCACAGAGTCATGATGGCGGCGAATCACCTCCAGGTAAAGCGCGCTCGACTTTTGCAGGCAGGTTAGGGCGGCCTCGGTTTCTTTGCGGTGCCAAAAGGTCAAGCCCAGTTCGCTAAGAACGTTGGCCTGGGTCGTCAGGATGACTGGCGAGGGATGCGCCCGCTCCGACAAGCGTTCCAGAATGTCCAGGGCCTCGCGAAGCTCTGCTTCGGCCAAGGCCAGGTATCCCAGTTGGCGGTGCAGGGAACCCAAAGCGCTGATGCTTTGAGCGAGCCGCAGGGCATAGAATTGTGAATTCGGATGCTTGGCGGCTAATTCGTGGTCAAGCAGCAGGCTTTCTTGGAAGGCTGCTTCTGCTTCGGCAAATCGCCCATTTTGCCAAGCATGCTTCCCAAGCAGGTTCAGGTCGTGGCTGAGTTGCAAGGGAAACCGCTCATCGTCAGGCTTTCGAAGGGCCAAGGCTCGGTCGATGCCCAAAGCACGCAGCAGCGCTTCTTCCGCTTCCCGTCGCTGACCCAGTAACGAGCGGACCCGTCCCAGATTAGCGAAGGCTTTAGCAAGCACATGCAGGTATTCGATGTTGTCTGGCTCAGTGGCCAGGAGACTCCGAAGAACCTGTTCAGCCCGTTCCCAAAGCGGAATCGCCTCCTTGAATTGACCCATGACGGAGTGGACGTAGCCCAGGCTAATCGTGGTTTGAGCAGCCAGGAAACGATACTCGGGCTGATCCGGATGTTTCTGGGCCAAATCGGTGAAAAGCCTGGTAGCTCGCTCATAGTACTGAATGGACTCGGCCCGGTCGCCGACATCGTCGAGGCAATCCGCGACCCGCCAGCAGGCCCTGGCCTCCTCCTCGCGCAGATGGGGATCCTGGGCGGCCTGAGCGATGAGGCTGCGGTAAAAAGTCAAGGCCTTCTGAGTCAGAGCCTTACGAAGCGCTTCGTTCTCCGGGTTCTGTAAATCCGGGTTCTCTCGAACCGTGCTCAGAATTTCCTCGACCCCTTGCCGGGCGAGTTTGTAATTAGCTTCGGCCAGCTTCTGGAGGAACTGAGCTTCTGCCCGTTTACGGTCGGCCTCAGCTTTCTGCTCCTGAGCAAATCGGGCCTCGGCGAGAGCAAGCTGATGGTTTTCCTCGGCCCGTTGCCGCTCCTGTTCGACGGAGCGGACGTGGTAGGTGCCCAGTCCCAGCAGGCTGACGAGGGCGAGGAAAAGAGTGGCCAGCAAGGCGGCGACGGCGGGCCGACGCTGCGACCATTTCCACGCTCGTTCCAACATCGTGCTGGGACGAGCCAGGATCGGTTCCCCGGCCTGGAATCGGCGTAAATCCTCGGCCAACGCTGCGGCTGTCGGGTAGCGGCGTGACGGCGACTTCTCCAGGCACTTCAGACAGATCGTCTCCAGGTCCTTGGGAATCCCCGGCTGCATGCGGCGAGGCGGAACCGGATCCTGAAAACGCACCAGCAGCACGGTTTCGAGCACGTTGGAACCGAGAAAGGGCGGCCGGCCTGTCAGCATCTCATAGAGGATCGCACCCAGGGAATAAATGTCCGCCGCTGGCCCCACGTTGCGATTTTCGCTGGCGGTCTGTTCCGGCGACATATAGCTGGGTGTGCCCATGACCTCGCCGGTTTTGGTCGTACCCGCCTGTTCCAGTTGCTTGGCCAGACCGAAGTCGCTGATCTTCGGCACGCCATCTCGGCTAAGGAGGATATTGCTGGGTTTCAGGTCCCGATGGACGATTCCGCGAAGATGGGCGTGATGAGCCGCCAGGGCCAGGATTTCGACCATGCGGGCAGCGGCCTTGGGTGGCTGCGGACGCCGTTGCAGATGCCCGTCCAGGCTGCCGCCTTCCATGTATTCCATGCAGAAATACGGCAAATCGTTCCACAGGCCGACGTCGTAAATCTGCACGATGTTGGGATGATGCAGCCGGGCGGCGGCCTCGACCTCGGTGCGGAACCGCTGAGCGGCTTCGTCCTGGGCGGCCACGTGGGCGTGAATCATCTTCAAGGCGACGGGTCGGCCCAACCCGCAATGGCGTGCCAGATACACCACCCCCATGCCGCCGCGACCCAGCTCGGCAAGGATTTCATAGCCTGCGATCTTTGGCCACTGGTAAACCGAGGGTTCCGACGTGGTATCAGCGCGCCAATGAGCCGGGACAGCGGTATTCTGCAAAGCGTCGGGGTGTTTCTCGGAGTCCGCCTGAGGTTTTTCCGTGGCGTCTTTTGATTCCGTTGCCTCGAAACGGACCGTCACCTTGGCGGTGGCTCCAAGGAGCTTCATCAGCCAGGATTCGCTCATCAGCAACCCTTCCCCGGGTCCGCCAAGGGGCGGACGGCGGCAAGGTGGACCGACTCGTCGGCATCTGGGAAGGTCTTCCAGGTGGGCGTCATCCGCCGATCGGCCGCAAGCACATTATCCCTGGGAGAAGCATAACATATGGAAGAGTGAGGAATCGGTATTTCCCCAACAATCCGCTTGGCTTATAGAACAGTCACCGGTTCGATGGCATGCGGAATGTGGGGCCGGAGCAGAATCAGGTGCGATGACCGTTTCCATTGATCGCATTCGCAACTTTTGCATCATTGCCCATATTGACCACGGGAAAAGTACGCTCGCCGACCAGTTCCTTCTGAAGACGGGAGCGATTTCGCCCCGGGAGTTTCGCAGTCAGGCCTTGGACGCGATGGATCTGGAGCGGGAACGCGGCATCACCATCCGCATGCATCCCGTGACCATCTACTACACCCCGCCGGGTTCCGCGGAGCCTTTTGAACTCAACCTGATCGACACCCCGGGCCATGTGGACTTCAACTATGAGGTGTCCCGGAGCCTGGCAGCCTGCGAGGGAGCCATCCTCCTGGTGGACGCGGTTCAGGGAGTGCAGGCCCAAACCGTTCACAACGCCTTGCTGGCCTTGGAAGCAAATCTGACCATCGTTCCTGTGGTCAACAAGATCGACCTGCCCAACGCCCGCACCGACGAGGTGATCCTGGAGATGGAACACGTTCTGGGTATCCGGCCCGAGGAAGTGCTGCGATGCAGTGCCAAGACCGGGCAGGGCGTGGACGAGGTGCTTCAGGCGGTCATCGAGCGGATTCCGCCGCCTGGGGGCGCGCCGACCGACCCACTGCGGGCCTTGGTGTACAACAGCCACTTCGACACCTACCGCGGGGTGGTGGTCTATGTCCGCGTCAAGGAAGGCGAGCTTCGCAAGGGCCAGCGGGTGCGCTTCATGCGGGCCGGGCGAGAATACGAAGTCAGCGAGCTGGGCCGCTTCCGACCCGCCCCGACGCCGGCGGACTGCCTGACGACCGGACAAGTCGGCTATTTCACGGCCCAGATCCGCGATCTGCACGACATCCACATCGGCGACACCGTGACCGACGCCCTTCGTCCCGCCGCCGAGGCTCTGCCTGGTTATGCAGAGCCGAAGCCGATGGTCTTCAGCGGGTTGTACCCGGTGGACAGCAAGGACTTCGAAGCGCTCCGCGAAGCCCTGGCCCGGCTCAGCCTCAACGACTCCAGCTTCACCTACACGCCGGAGACCAGCGAGGGATTGGGTTTCGGCTTCCGTTGCGGGTTTCTGGGCATGTTGCACCGGGAGATCATTCAGCAGCGGATCGAGCGGGAGAGCGGCCTGGAACTCGTCCACACCGCGCCCAACACCACTTACGAAATCCTGACCCGCAAAGGCGAGGTTCTGCAAATCAACAATCCGCAGCAGGTTCCCGACGCCGGACAGATCGCCGAGTTCCGCGAGCCGATGGTCCGCATCTCCTTCGTCGTCCCGGCTGAGAACATTGGTGACATCATGCAGATCTGTACCGAACGTCGCGGCACTTACATCCGTACCGACTATCTCAGTCCCAGCCGCGTGCAACTGGTCTTCGAGATGCCCTTGGCGGAGATCATTTACGACCTGTACGACAAGCTGAAGTCTGTCACGCACGGCTACGGAACGATGGATTACGAGTTTATCGGTTTCCGTCCGGCCGACCTGGTGCGGCTCGATGTGCTTGTTCACGGCAAGCGGGTGGATGCCCTTTCGACGATTGTGCATCGCTCCCAGGCGGAACGCCGTGGGCGGAAGCTGGTCAAGAAATTGCGGGGCGAGATCGACCGGCATCAGTTCGAGATCGCCATCCAGGCTGCTATCGGCAGCCGGGTCATCGCCCGGGAGACCATCGCTCCGTTGCGGAAGAACGTGACCGCCAAGTGCTACGGCGGCGACATCACCCGCAAGCGGAAACTGCTTGCCAAGCAGGCCGAGGGCAAGAAACGCATGAAACAGGTAGGTCAGGTTTCCATTCCGCAGGAAGCGTTTCTTTCGGTCCTGGAAGCGGAATGATCGACTGCGCCAGGCCCAAGCCCCCTGCGAATTCCGGGGGGAACTGAACCCGGGACAAACCCGTGAAAGGGCTAGGTCTTGCGGAGAAGCCGTCCTATGATAAGCGACGGCCTTTTACCAACCGAGGATCGCATGACCGAAAGTGCCGCTGAGAAACCCTCGTATCCGTCGTCGGGGTCCTCCCCTGCCAGCGCGGAACCGTCCTTTGTCCAGCGTGTCAAAGCGGAACTTTTTCGGCCCCGCTCACGGCGTCCCAAGGAAGATGGCAAAGACACTCCCCGCGGCGACTCGCTGCGGGAATCGGTCGAGACCGTGGTTTTCGTGATCGTTCTGGTCCTCATGCTCAAGGCCTTCGTGGCCGAGGCGTTCGTTATACCCACCGGCTCGATGGCCACCAGCCTGCTCGGCTATCACCGTCACGCTCATTGCCAGCAGTGCGGTCATGAGTTTCCCGTCAATGCCAGCGACGACGCCGAGGGTTCCCGCCGGGGCCAGGGCCAACTGGCATCCCTGGCGGTCTGTCCCAATTGCCGGAACATCCAGCCGCTCCAGCCCGGCATCGACGGCGGCGACAAGGTGCTTGTGCTCAAGCCGCACTACGATCTTCACAGCCCTCAGCGGCTGGATGTGTTCGTGTTCAAATACCCTGGCAAGCAGGAAAGCGACGGAAGACGGATCGGTGGTCCGCAGGAGAACTTTACTGCCAAGAACTACATCAAGCGTCTGTGGGGCTTGCCTGGGGAGAAACTCAGCATCTGGCACGGGGACGTCTACTTGATCGAGGGCGGCAAGGACGGACAACCGCTGCGGCGGGAGATCATTCGCAAACCCCCCGTGAAAATGCTGGAGATGCGAAGGTCGGTGAGTGACGCGGATCAAGTCGCTGCGGACCTCAAGGATTTCCTGCCGCCCTTGTGGGCCGATGAACAACCCGGTCAAGGTTGGCAGACCACGGACGCCTCGGGGACATTTCAGGTGCAGGCGGGTGCCGAGGAACGTCGGCTGCGCTACCGGCATTTCCTGCGGCCGCCGCCTTTGCCGGCCCAGACGATCCAGCGTGTCGCGTCATCCATCCGTATGATCGGCAATGCGGTGTCCGACGCCCAGCGGGAACGGCTGGTCGGCACCGATGCCCTGGCCAACCTAGTTCGCTCCCTGGAGGCTGAACTGCCCGCGCTGGACGAAGTGACGCTGCTTCCGACCGCTTCGCGCAACGCGCAATTCCGCGAAATCCTCACCCGCCTGGAGAAGCGCTTCACGGATGTTGAAGAAGGGTTGGCGGTGTTGCGTCGGGCCGACGGCCGACCTGTCGAGGACGCCGAATTCGGACCCAACTTCAAGGAGCGGATTCGGTTGGAGGTCCAATCCGGCAAACAGGCCCTGAGCGAGTTGCGGGACACCTGGGAGGCCGCTCTGCAATGTGCCAACCGACCACAACTGATCACCGACTTTCTCGGTTACAACGCCCTGGTCTCCGCGTACCGCCAGTCGAATTTCTTTTATCCCCGAGAATGGGCCGGGGAACATGAACCGCATTGGGTCCGGGATCTCATGGTTGAATGCACCGTCGAAGTGCTTCAGCCCGGCGGAACTTTCGGGCTGGAGATTCAAGCAGGGTGTGATCTGCACCGGGCCACCTTCGACCTGAGCAGCGGCGAATGCGTGCTGCGGGTCTTGCGGTTTAACAACGGGCCGGAGCCGAAGGAGATAGCCGTTCAAAAGGCTGTCACGAGGCTTGGCAAACCGGGCAAGTATCGCCTCCGTTTCAGCAATTTCGATGAGCGCTTGACGTTATGGGTCGATGGCAGCCTGCCATTTGGCGACGGCTTGGCCTTCCCCAGTCCGTCGGCGGAAGACCGAGCGCCACGGGTCGGGGATACCAAGCCGGTCGCTCTCGTGGCCAAAGAAGCGGCTGTTCGGGTCAGCCAGCTTCGGCTCTTCCGGGACATCTACTACACCCGCTCGGCCGGTCGGCTGCCGACGGAATATGAGGACCTGCGTTTGCTCGATCTCAGCGCCCTGGGGGTGACAAGTTTTCTGAGCCTGTCGGCCCAGGAAACGCAATTGCCTGCTCATGCCAAAATCGAACGCTGGGAACCCATCGGACGGCAGAGGCCGTGGTACTATCCGATGGGCATGCGCCAGGAGTTCGGCCACGGATTCCCCGATCCGGAACTGAGCAACGGGCCGGTCTTCGGACCTGATGAGTTCTTCGCCCTGGGCGACAATAGCACCCGCAGCTCCGACAGCCGCGAGTGGGGACAAGTGCCACGCCGCCTGTTTCTGGGTAAGGCCGTCATCGTCTATTGGCCCTACACCCGCTTCGGAATCATTTGGTGACCGAGCCGAAGATCATGGCCGAAGGCTTACCCTTCTGCGACACCTGGATCCGCGTCCGTTACGCCGAAACCGACCGCATGGGCTACCTGCACCATGCCATGTATCCCGTCTATTTCGAGCAGGGCCGCACCGAACTGCTGCGGCAGCAGGGCGTGTCTTATCGTCGCATGGAGGACGAGGGCTTCTTCCTGGCGGTGGTAAAACTCGAGGTGCGGTTCCGACGACCCGCCTACTTCGACGACCTGCTTCGGCTCCGGACGACGTTGACCCGTGTCACCGCAGTGCGGGTGGAACATCGCTACGAACTGTTCCGCGACGACGAACTGATTTGCGAAGCAACGACGACGCTTGCCTGCGTAGATCGCGACGGCAGGCTCCAAGCCCTCCCGGAAGAACTGCGTAAAGGCTGAAAGCCATCTGCCGGCCTTTGAGACACCGAACCGCTAAACCCGGTCGGACTTTCCATCTTTCCCGCTGTATGGTACATCTGCGCCTATGCGCAGGTTCGTCATTCGTCGCCTCCTGCCGACGCTTTTTTGCCTGGTTCCCCTGGCCGGGGCCGTGCTCGTCGTGGTCGCCGTTCCGACCCAGGCGCTTCAGTTTTATCTTGCCAGCATCCGCACTTCCTACCTGGACTGGATCATCCTGGCTTTGGGCGGTTTCTTCTTCTTGTTCCAGATGGCCCTGGCCTGGCGGGCATTGCGGTGGAAGGAGCGCAGCTTCGACGAACGAAGCGATGCTCTTCTCCAGGGCATGTATCAGGCGGCGGAGTGGTTTCCACTATTGGGCCTGTTCGGCACGGTGGCGGGCATCTTGCAGACGTTCGCGGCCATCGGGGTGCAGGAGTCGGTGCCGCAGCGGGAGATCATCCGCCTGTACGCCCCGGCCCTGACGACGACCGGCAGCGGTCTGCTGATGACGCTGCTGAACATCGTTCCGCTGTGGCTGGTGATCGTCGGCCGCCGCGTGATTCTGACGCTGGCCGTGACTCCCCCGGCCGTCGAGGAGCCGTGACCGATGACTCCGCCCAAGGGAAGCCGCAGCATCGTCCGGTTCCTGCTGCCGATGGCCGACATCATGGCGCTGCTCTTCTCGTTCTTTCTCCTTTTGCCCCATCTGGAGCACGATCCGGACAAGGCCCCGGCGGAGTCGCCGACGGGAAGTCTGTGGGCCTGGCAAGAGCAGGAGCAGTTGCGCGAGGAATTGCAGCGGCTGAGGCGACGCAGCCGGTTGCCCGTGGACGAACGACTCATGATCGTCGTGCTGGACATCGACGGCGATACCGGAGACCTTCTGCTGACCCAGAGTGGAAAAGTTCAGCGGCTCAATGCGGCCAGCATCGACAACGTCATTCAGGGACATCTGGCTCGGGCCAGGGCGGAGGACCGCGAGTTGTTTTACCTCCTGAGAGTGCCACGACCGGATGAAAAGGGCAGCCGACCGCATCCGACCGTTGCCGATGAGATGCTCTACCGCCGCGTGTTCGGGCGGCGTAAGGTGGATTTCCGCATCGACTACCCTCGTTTGGCGGAGTGACAGTCATGGGTTTTACGGCACAATCCCGCCTTTCCGACTGGTTTGCCGGTTCCGATCCGATCAGCGTTTTGCTGTGGACCGCCTACGTTTTCGTGGTCGTCTCCTCGGCGTTGATCGGCGGGTTCGTGACTGGCTTCGCGTTTCAGCACGTGGCCAGATTGATTGTTCGTGACCTGTCGGTTCGGGCTGTGAGCCGGGCGAGAATGATCGGCGGCGTCGTGGCGGCCATCCTGGCGGTGATGCTGCTCAATCCCGGCTGGCTGGGGCTGGGCGGAGGCGGTGCATCGGGACCCGAGGAGCAAGGCTCCGCCAAAGTTCAGCCGACCAGCGATCCCAAGCCGTCGGAGGAGCCGCCTCCTCAACCCCAGCCTCCAACGTTGGCCGAGAAGGCGTCCGGCAACGGCATCGTGCGCATCCTCATCCTCGGCCCCGAAACGCAGCCCCCCTGGCAAGAGAAGAACCGCTATTTTGCCTTCCTCGACGATCCCATGCCCGAGGCGTTGGATGTGGGTGAAGTAATGAAGCGGATCGAGTCCCTTCGGCAGCAAAAGCCGGTGCGCGAAGTGGAACTCGTGGTCGTTCCGCAAAGCACTTCACCCAGGAATATCCCGGTGCAGAGCTTGCGATCGGAGCTGCAAGCCAAAGGCTTGCGGGTGTACGTGCCGCCGGAATTGCCCTGATTGCCGGAGGTCCGCTCGATGACGTCGGCATGTCGGGTCGAGATCGTGGGTCCGCCCGATTCCGGCAAGGAGGAACTTCTCCGCCATCTGCGACAGGTTCAAGACGCTGCCGTGAATCTGGATTGGATTGCCGCGGAGGAACCGACCCCCGCCGCCGACGCGGTTCTGTTCGCGTGTCCGGCCCAGGAAACAGGAACACCTCTTCGCCAGCACCTGGCCGAGCTTTCCCGCCAGATGCGTGAACTGTCCACCCTCCGCGGCGGGGCCTGCCAGGCAGCAGGATTTCCCGTCTTCATCGTCCTGACCCGAGCCGAACTTCTCGCGGAGCCGAAGCAGTCCTTCCAGGACTGGTTGGAGCTTCTGGAAACGCGCAAACAGCAACTCAGCCGCTTGTTTCTGTCCTTGATGGGACCGGGAGGAACCCACGGCTTTGGGGCCGCTCGGGTGTTCGTCTGGGCGACGGCGGGTCGTCGGCCGGGGCTGACTCCCGATAAGACCAGAAGTGAACAGCCGTTCGGCGTGCAAGAACTGGCTCGGCAGGTGCAATCGGCCGTCGCCGACCATCGCCAACGACAACGGAGACAAGAGCGGCGATTGCGATGGCTTTTGATTCTGTCCTTGGCTTCGTTGGCGGTGTTAGCGCTGACGGCACTCGGCTTTTTCCTGGCGGGGTCGGCTCGCTCGGAACTCTGGCCCGAAAAACCCGAACCGATCTGGGAACCCGGCGAACTCTTGGTCCAAGGCGAGCGACTGCTGGATTCCTCACGACGGCTGATTTCCTTCGAAGGCTATGTCCAGCCGTCGGAGACTGAACCACGGCTTTCTTCATCGGCATCAACGCATTTTGTGGTGGACTGGCACCGATGGAGCAGGGATGCGCGGCAAGTCCTCGGGGAGATTCCGCTGTTGAGGTCCCAACTGGCCGCGGAGCGGATCGGGGAAACGCTCAGCGCTCGCTTGCATGCCGCCGAGGACGATCTCGCCGCCCTGTTGGCTCGCGCCGGGGCCCTCGGTCTGGCTCCCGACAACGAGGCCAAATCCGCGTGGCTGCGCTTCCCGGCACGGACAGACGAGGATTGGCCGAAATATCGAGCCGATCTTAAAACCCGCCTGGAAGCTGTGGACAAATCGCAGGCAGCCGCGATTTTCCGTCCGTTCCCTTGGGAGGTGCCAACCGGCGTCGTCGAACTCTATCGACAAGCCGCTCGGAGCAGTCTGGAGAATCTGCTCGAACCCGTCCGCCAGGAAATCCGCCGGCGTGTGATGGATTTGGGTCAGCAGCAGGAGACGGTTGAAGCGTGGCGAGCTTTGGCCGAAGGCTGGCTATCGAATCAAGCCGAGGCGGAACTGTACGAATGGCGGCAATTTGCCTTGCTCTTGGCGAAGCTGAGCGGTGAGGCTGAGCCGAGCGATCCGCTGGTCGAACTGGTTTCCTTTCTCCGCCAGTCCGAGTTCAAGTTGCCGCTGGACCGTGTGATGCTTCAGCTACCCGCCCGAATCGTCTCCGGCGAGCAGATCATCATCGGACTTAGACCGATCCCAGCACCGCTGACCATTCAAATAACAGGCACTTCGGGAGCCGTGACCGTGCTTGAGTTGTTGCCCCTCACGGAAACGGCCCGGCCGTCGGCCGTGGCAGGAGAATATGTGTTCGCAGCAGCGCGGAACAGTCCGCTTTCGGAGGGCTTCCTGCGGGTCAAGCCCGGAGAGCGAATTTCAGCCCGGGCACTCCTCGAGGATGCGGATGGGCTCAAATGGGAACTGATTTGGTCCCCCGCCGACAGCCCTTCTCAGATTTACATGCACACGCTGCTGGCCCAGGTCCCAAGGTTGCGCCCGGTGCAAGGGGCACCGTCAGCTACCGCGCCCATTGCGTTCGGAGCGCGGCTGCGTTTTTTGGATCCCAGAGCGTTCGACCTGCCGAGACTGTTTCCCCGCTGAGATGCCCGGAGCGGCCTGTCCCCAATCAGTTCCTGTCAGGAACATCCACAGACCAGGCCGCCGAGACAGCCACGGCATCTTTCTCCGGTCCCTCGGGATAGGTTAGTTCCATCACGGCGTCGAGATAGGCTCGGGCTTCAACGACCAACCGGGTCGCGGGATCGATCCACATGATGCCGTGGAGTGCCCCTTGAGTCATTGTCTTGCCGGGAACGGCATCGCCGCTGAAGCGAATGCACACCAGCTTCTTCCCGGCCCGTTCTGCGAGGCCGTCGGGGGTGTAGGAGACATTGAACTGCATCGGTTCCTGGACGCTGAGCGGGTCGCCGGCAAGCGACACCGTGGCATTCCAGGAGCGGCCAGGCCGCAATTCGTTTTCCTTCTCCGGCACCTGGAAGATGCTGAAGATCTGGTCAACAACGCGATGCAATCCGGCCAGTTCGCCGCGAAATTCCCCAGCGGCGGCAAAGCGAGGTTCGTTCCCCTGGGCTTGCACGTTTCCTTGTGCATTCTGCTGATTGAGAATCGCCTGAACGAGCGGGCGAGGCAGCGGACGTTCGCCGACACGCACGCCGAGGTCGAACCCGAGATAGCGTTCCGGGGTCCCTTTTGCGTCTAGCTCGGTTCGGCAACCCAGGTTGACCGTCAAGGGCGTGGGGGACCCGGCTTCTCCGCCCCGTTGAACTACCCGATAACGTGCCAAGAGCCTCCGTGCTTGACTGTCTGCGTCCGCGGGAGATTTCAGTGCCGCCTGGGCAGTTTGGACAGCCAGGGCGGGGCGATAGGTGACGCCGTTACTGACGCGGTAGGTGCCATCCTTCTCGGCGACATAAGCCCGCAAGTGATAAACCTGATTGTCCGGCAATGGAGGCAGCTTCAGTACACCTCTCCGCCAGATCGCCCGGTCCGCGGGAAGAGCAAGCCGATTCTCCGCGGGTAAATCCGTGACCCAACCGGCCGATTGCTTCGCCTCAGCGTCGCCGATGCTCCAGGCCACCCCAAGCTCCGTGAATCGGTGCAGGGGATCCGACACTTCCAGACTGACCGGCAGCAGGATGCCGCCGTTTTGCTGCTGAGGCATGCCAAGGATCAGGTCGCCGAAGCGTCCGTGGTACAATTGCCAGACATGCTCGGCGGGGACAGCGAAGCTGATGCCCGTATTCCGCAGAAAGTTGACGTAGATCGAAACCGCGACTCCGACGACCCGTCCCTGGGCGTCCACGACTGGCCCACCGGAATTTCCGGGATTAAGTTCGCCATTCATCTGAATGCGGTACATGTCCTTGCCATCTCGAACGAAGCTGGCCACCGAAACCTTGCTCGTGGACATGCGGGTGTTCAGGTTCTCGCCGTAGGGGAATCCAAAGGCCACCAGCAGCTGTGTGCGAAACAGCGTGGAAGCAGAGACGACCTTGAGCGGCTCGGGCAGTTCGACGCCTTTGGCATCCACCTGAAGCAAGGCCAGATCGAGATGGCCATCAGCGTGGAGCACCTTGGCCTGAAGCTGCTTTTCGTCGGCTTCGCCACTATTCACGAACACCGTGATCGAGCCGGGCGGCGGACTGCCGGGCTGCTTTAAGCCGACAACATGGGCGTTGGTGACGACGATGCCCGGTGCCAAGGCGAAAAAGCCGCTGCCTTCCCCCTGAAACGGCGGACCGGCGGGTGAGGCGGGTCGCGTGACCCGCAATCGAACCGTGGCCCGTTCCACCCGTTCCAGGACATCCCGCGGAAGGCTGCCGTCGGCGGCCATGACGGTTTCCTGCTGCTCCTTTTCGGTAAGCGTCGGCACGGGATTCTCAAGCGCGACCCGCTGCAAGGCAGCCTTCCCGCCGTTCGCCGCCGGGGACTCGTATGTCAGCAGTTCTGGTTTCGCACCGGTGGACAGAATCATTTCCATCCGGGCCACGTCCTGCGCGTCCCATTTCCATAACGGGATACGAAGCAGATCGGGATCCATGCCCGGCGGGCCAAACGGTCCCCCTCCTGGGAAACCCGGACCTTTCGGAGGTGGCTGGACGCGCGCCCCTTGATTGCGATTGTCCCGCTGAGTTTCGTAAATGAGATAGCCGAGAAACACGCCGACGGCGGCGACCACCAGGACGATGCCCGCAGCCACGGCGCAGCCAAGCACCCAGGCCAAGGCCGGCGTTCCCACAGAGGCTGCCGGGGCCGCCGGTCGAGGTCGCCGGACAGCTGGATGAGGCCGAGGTCCAGGCGGGTTCGGACCTCGCGGCATCATCCCCACTGGCTCAACCACCGGGACAGCAGGGACTGCTACATCTAGTCCACCTGTCCCCTGGGGAGATTCCGCCGCCGCTTGGCGAGGGGCAACGATGGCGGCCGGTTGGGAAGATGGGGTCTCGGGCATCGCTGCGGAGGCCGTGGGAACTTGGCCTCTTGGCGGGGGAGGCATTGCGGGAGTCTGGGGCCTGACCCGTTGCCCTTCCACACCGGGTGCAGCGACGAAGACCGTGCGACAGGACTTACAGCGGACCTGCTGCCCCGCCAGCTGTTCCGGCAGATCGAACCATGCCCCGCACCCAGGACAGACGGTGAAAGAGCTAGCCATGATCGGCGGTTCCTCTTGGAAGCGGATTCTTCTCTCATGGTAGGCACCCGCATCCAACCCCGCAAGCGAGCCTGACCGCCGCGGGTGGTCGTTTCAGGCGCCCTTGCCGCTCCCCAAACGGCCTGAATTCTTCTGACAAGAGGCTTGCAGAAACCCGAGTAGAAAAGAGCACTGTAGCTGAGCGAATACGCTAAACGCGTCTAGAAGTAGGCCCTATACCTGAGCAAGTGCGCTAAAAACGCGAGTAGAGGAAAGCCCTGTACCTGAGCGAATATGCTAAAAACGCGAGCGGAGGGCGTAAGCCCTCCGCTCGCGAAATCAAGGACGAATTTCCACGGCAAGAATCGGAGGAGGCTACTTCTTCGCCTCCTTCTTGGCTTCGCCGCCAGCGGCCCCGGCTGCGGCCTCGGCCCCTTCCTTCGCCTCTTCCTTGGCCTTCTTGCCCTTCTTAAGCACCACCTTATGGACGCGAACCTTGGGCAGGCCGAA
>JANWWR010000150.1 GCA_025055835.1 Gemmatales bacterium
TTCAATCTGCTGTCCCGCGCCAGGGCAAGCACCGATTTTGATTGCGAAACAGGTGCGAATGTGCGTTTACTTGCATTCCCCATCCTTCTCAAACTTCGCATTTTCTCATTGACACCCCGCTGACGCTCCCGCTAAGATCAGATCATCTTCGCCAGCTTCGCTGGCCTCGTCTGCTATTCCGACTGGTGACACCTGCACGTCGCTCGGTGCGACGCTGAAGAGAGGTTGCTTTCTGGTGGGTTGGCGTCACTGTTTCGAGGAGTTGCGCGCATGTACAGTCTCGTTCTAGCAATGGCCCTGAGCGGCAATGCCGCTACCCCGGCCACGTTCGGCTGCCACGGGTACTGGGGCGGCCACGGGTGCAGCACGTCGTCCTGTGCCGGGTACGTCGTGGTTAAGAGCGCCTCCGGTTGCCACGGCTACGTCGCCTGCACTGGTTGCTATGCCACTGGCCACGGCTGCCACGGCGGTTTCTTCCACCGCCTGTTCCGTCACGGCTGCCACGGCACTTGCTACGGTTGCCACGGGTGCTACGGCTGCCATGGTTGCCACGGCTGCTGCGGGCATGCCCCGGTTTATGTGAAGCCGGCTGAACAGCCTGCCCAGCCCAGCGAGAAGAAGGAAGAAAAGAAGGAAGAGAAGAAGGAGGAGCAGAAGGCGATGGCCCGTCTGGTCGTGACGCTGCCGGCCGAGGCGGTCCTGACCGTTGACGGCAATCCGACCAAGTCCACCTCGAGCACCCGCATCTTCGTGACCCCGTCTCTGGAACGCGGCAAGGACTATGTGTACACGCTCCAGGCCGAGATCAACGGCCAGACCGTGACCAAGCAGGTCGTTGTGCGGGCCGGTGAGGAAACCCGGGTCACCATCGAGGCCCCGGCAACCACCGCTGCCAAGTGAACTGCCTTCTTCTCCGCGGACATCGCGAGGGGGATGATCCGCCGGACAAATCAGGAAAGATGCAGAAAGCTGGGCTAGCCATCGTGCTTGGCCCAGCTTTGTTTTTTTGGAAAAGCGAAATTGGCCAAGAGGTCCGTCCGTATAATGGTTAGGTTGACCTCTCTGCGGAGAGGACGGGGACGCTTGTCCGAGCGAAATGACCATGAAAAAGAGATCGAACCTGACCAGCCAGCGTAATTATGTGGCGGCTTTGCTTGTCGGCACGGCCCTGTGGACCTTGGGCACCTCCACCGCCGATGCCGCTGTCACTCGGGCTTTGTTCGACATGACCCGCTATTGCACGGTGTGCTGGAAGAACGCTCGGCTCCAACCTGACTACTGGCCGGACTGCACCCAGGAGGTGTTGACCCGCGTGCTGGAACGGCTCTCTCCGGACCGCTGGCAGCGCGTCCTGGCCGAGGACACCGAGGAACGTCGCGAGTTCCTGCGGGCCATTGACGCCGTGAAGAAACGGACCCAGCGTGCCCATCGCCCCGGTTCACTCGATCTCGAGGTAGCCGATTCGCGGGAGGACCGCAACGAATCCATCCGCGAGATTCGCTCGACCATCCTTCAAGCCGCAGAAAAATCCCTCTCCCCCCGCCAGATGCACATCATCCAGTTGACCCTGGACGGTTGGAGCGTCGCCGAGATCGCTCGGGAAATGGACCTGCCCGCAGCCCGCATCAGCGACGAGAAATACAAGGCCATCCAACGGCTTCGTTCCACTTTGGCCCACGAAATGTGACCTGCCTGGTGGGGACTGGCTCCTTGGCCCGCTCGGCGAATCCGAGGTAGCGAAGCGACGGCTCGTCTTGACGAGTCCCTGCCGACCGACCATCTTCATCACCATTGCTTCACGCCCCGGCAAAGCGTCTGGCAACTCAGTCCTGTGGAGGAGGCGGGGAGGATGGCTCTCAAACAGATCGGCGTGCTGACATCCGGCGGAGACTGCCCCGGACTCAACGCTTGCGTTCGGGCCGTGGTCCGGTCGGCGGGCGCAGCCGGCGTCGGCGTCCTGGGCATCCGCTACGGCTACCGCGGCATCGTGGATAACGACATCCTTCCGCTCGACGACCGCTCCGTCAGCGGCATCATCCAGCTGGGCGGCACCAAGCTGCGGACCAGTCGGTTCCTTGAACTGCGTCAACCGGAAGTGGTGCAAAGCACCGCGGCGGCCTTGGATCGGCTCGGCGTGGACGGGCTGATCGTGATCGGCGGCGACGGTTCGCAGCGGGCCGCCGTCGCCCTGAGTGAGCATTCCCGCACCCCCATCGTCTTCGTGCCCAAGACCATCGACAACGACGTGGGCGGCACCGACTACGCCATCGGTTTCGACTCAGCCGTCAACACGGCCGTCGAGGCCATCGACAAGATTCGTGACACCGCCTTGTCCCACGAGCGGGTCTTCGCTGTCGAGGTCATGGGCCGGGGACGCGGCATTTTGGCGTCAGCCGTGGCCCTGGCCAGCGGCGCCGAGGTGGTCTGCATTCCCGAAGTGCCGCTGGAAGTGGAGGCCATCGCATCGGCCCTGTTGCGATGCAGCAAGAAAGGCAAGTGTTCCAGTATTATCGTCGTCGCCGAGGGTTGTCCCGGGGGTGCCAACAAACTGGCCGAGGACCTGCGACAGAAAGTGCCCTTCGATGTCCGCGTCAGCGTCCTGGGGTATATGCAGCGGGGCGGACCGCCGACCGCCTTCGACCGCATCCTCGCTTCCGAATTGGGGGCACAGGCTTTTGATGTCCTGTCAGGGGGAATATCTTGTCCGGTCATGGTCGGCCGCATTCGCGGTGAGCCAGTTACTCACGACCTGCGCGAGGCGCTTCACATCGAACCCCACTCCTTCAAGGAACTGCGCGATCTGTGTCATCGGCTGTCGGGCGTCTGGGCCGGTACGTAAACGGCTCTGGGCTGTGACATCTTGTTGTCAATGACCGCAGAACGGACACACGACTTCCTGAGCGGGACCGAGCCAGTTCAGAAAGCCGATGCCCCGAGCGATCGTCGCCAGGCCCGTCAACACGACGCACCAGGCTGCCAGGGTCAAAAGCCTCCGCCGCATGGCCACGCTGAGCAAGTTCCCGCCCAAACCGACAAACGCCAGGACGGGAATTGTTCCGAGGCCGAACAGGAACATCGTGAAGGCCCCGTGCAGCATGTCCCCGGAGGTCGCTGCCAGAGCCAAAAAGGCATAGACCAGGCCACACGGGAGCAAGCCGTTGACCATGCCGGCCAGGAAGACGCTGAAGGACCGCGTGTCCCGCATCAGGGCCGAGAACAGCCCCGGTCCCAAACAACCGCTCGGCGTTTCCGAAAAGATGCCGAATCGCAGCCAGCCGGCGGCGTGCAGGCCCTGCACGACGAGCAACACCCCAGCCAGCAGGCAGAGCATGGTCTGGGCCTCGACCAGACCCGTCGTTTGCTTGCCGAGCTTCCAGCCCAGCCAGCCCGCCGCCGCTCCGCCGACGGTGTAAGTGAAGACCCGGCCCAGGCCATACGTCACCTGGCGAACCAGCGCGGAGCAGAGACCCCGCGAGGCAGCACCGATCGCCAGGGCAAAGCCGCCGCACATGCCGACGCAGTGCGCCGATCCCAGCAGACCACTGACCGCGATCATGAACCAACCAAGCATGGCGTTTCGCCTCGCCAAAGATGTCGCCGCAGTCCCAGCGAGTTGCCCAGAACGACCCCGCTGCTGAGCACCATCGCTAACGCTGCCAGGATCGGGTTGAGCAGACCGGTCATGGCCAACGCGATCCCCAGAGTGTTGTAGGCAAAGGCCCAAAACAGATTGCCCCGGATGGTACGGACCGTCGCTTGGGACAACCCGACCAGCCAGGGTATCTGCCGCAGGTCATTTCCAAGCAGACAGACCTGGGCCGCTTCCCGAGCCAGGTCGGTTCCGCAGGCCAGGGCAATTCCAACATCGCTTTTCGCCAAGGCTGGGGCATCGTTGAGACCGTCGCCGATCATCACAGTTTTGCCGAGGGACGTTTGCAATTCTTCCACGTGTTGAACTTTGTCTTCGGGCAGAAGACCGCCTGATACCTCCACGCCGAGCAATTTCCGCATCTGCTCCGCGCGGGCCGGGTGGTCGCCGGTCAAGACGGACACTACCAAGCCCATCTCTCTCAATCTTCGCAAGACCCTTCCGACCTCGGGGCGGATGTCCTCGTCGAAAATGAAACAGGCCCGCACTTTGCCGGACCAGGCCAGGCAGGTCAGCGACTGCCCCGCGTCCTCCGCTTGCCGTGCAGCGTTCAAGATGCTGGCGACCCAGGGAAAACCAAACTGCTCCATCAGCCGCGGACTACCGAGAGCGATCGGCGAGGCGTCGGGGGATTCTCCGACCAGTCCCAGACCGGGAACGGTCTTCACCTTGGTTACCAGGGAGAAGCCCGACTGTTCCTCGGTTGGGCATATCTGGCTTTCGGCCCAGCACAATATGGCTTGGCAGTACGGATGCGTGGACGCGGCCGCCAGTCGGACCGCCAGATGAGGCAAGTGACCGGCCATGACGGAGTCGTCATCGGTCAGGATTTGTCGGAGCCTCGGCTTTCCCGTGGTCAGCGTACCGGTCTTGTCGAAGCACACTGCCTTGGCCGAGGCCAACTGCTCCAGCGCCTCGCCGGAACGAACGAGGATCCCCGCCCGAGCCGCTTCTCCCAGCGCCACGGAAATCGCCAGCGGCGTGGCGATGCCCAGTGCGCATGGACAAGCGATCAACAACACGGCCAAAGCGGAGAGTAAGCCCGCATCCAAGCCGGTCATGGCGGAGTGCCAGAGGAACGCGGTCCCAGCCAGCACGCCCACCACGGGGAGAAATACCGCCGTGACCCGATCCGCGAGTCGCTGGTATCGGCCCCGCGCGAAAAGTGCCTGCCGCACCAACTCGGCAAACCGGCCCAGAACGCCGGAATTTGCTGTCGAGGTGGCTTCGAGAATCAGATCGCTTTCCAGGTTCAAGGTTCCTCCACAGACCGTCGCGCCTGGCTGTTTGACCACGGGTTGACTTTCCCCGGTCAGGAATTGCTCGTCCACCGTGGCGGGATGATTCAGGACGACGCCATCGCAGGGAATGCGCTCCCCAGGCCGGATCAGCAACCGATCCCCAAGGCAAATCGCCTGGCGAGGACACTCCTCGGTTCCCGAATCCGTGAGACGACGCACCTTGTCGGGCAGAAGCCCGGACAACAGACTTATCACGTCGCCGGCCTGCAAACGGCCCCGGGCTTCCAGCCATCGGCCGAGGGTGACCAGCACGAGAACCATGCAGCCGACTTCAAAGTAAATGTGCCCTTCATTCCGCAGCACGGACACGACCGAGTAGCCATAGGCCGAAGCCACTCCCGTCAGCAGAAGCAATTCCATCGAAAGCCGTCCCTGACGGAGATGGTCCCAAGCATCCTCGAACAGCGGTCCACCGAGCAAGAACAGCACGGGCAGGGCGAACACGAGACAGAGATAGCGGAAGATTCCGCTGAGCGTGTCGGCGAAGGAACCGGCTTCCGGAGCGGCATCCTGGGTCCAGAGTGCCATGGTGAAGACCATGACGTTCATGGAAAGAAAGATCGCCAGGCCGAGACGTGCCAGCGTCCAATTCAGCTGGCCCTTCTCTCCCGAATCCTGGGCGACAGCGGCGGCGAATCGGCAGCCGAAACAGCAGAAGTGTGGCCCCTCCGCGTTACCGAATCCCGAAGCGTCCCTGCCGGGCAGCGGCAGCCCGCAGAACGCACAACTCCGATCCGGGGCCTCGGCGTGCATGACAGGTCACGGCTTCATGGAGGGCTTAGCCATTCGGAGCGAATAGCCGGGAGGATGTAACGGAGCGTGTAGTAGATCGCAAACGCCCAAAACGAAATCCACAGCACGTGCACGAACCAGGGCAGGTCGTGGGTGACATAGCTGTGATGGCGGTTTTCCGCTTCCGGGGAAGAATTCGCGGGACGGGACATCTGCTTGGTCCTCCTGGCCGTCAGTCGTCCGACCGCTCAGAAAGCGACGAACTCCAGGGTGATTCTTCGCGGGCCTGGTACTCGGCCTCTTCCTGATCGAGCCGTTCCTCGTTGGCCAGCATATCGTGCTTGGGCTGCTCGATGTTGCGGAACATTCCGTGCAGCATCGCCCAAATGAACAGGAGCAGGAAGCCCAGACCGGTCAGCAGGTAGTTCAGAATCGGCATCAAGGTGAAGGAGCCTTCCTCACCCCGGCCGTAAAGGATGACCATCTCCCGAAACTTGGTCCCGAAACCGTACAGGGCCGGAATGAGAATGCCGACCGCCAAGGCCAGTTGCAGCCACGACCACCAGCGGAACCTTGACAGGCCTTTTCGCGGCGTGGCCCGTGGTGCTTGTTGGTTGGACAGGTTCACGGCTGGGCCTCCGCCAGACGAGGATCGACATAGTTGTTGAAATAGTGCGGCAACCAGGAGCCAAGCCACTGCATGTAGGCAATCATGGCGATGCCCCGCTCATTGGGGTGATTCGGGTCGCCGTCGAAGAACCACGGATACTCAGGCATCACCGATTCCTCGACGAGGCTGGTCGGTTTGAAGAAGTGGACGGCGTGCCAGTCGTTGGACCGCCTTCCTCCTTCCCGGCTCAGGTCCGGCCCGACGCGCCGGGTGCCGAACAACACCGGCCGTTGCAGTTCGTTCTGATATTCCCAGCTTTTCGCCACCGGGCCCCACCGGCGCGACTCATTGGACACGGGACGCACGAACTGGCTGTGACAGTGCCAACACGCTTCGCCGATGTAGAGCTTCCGGGCGTATCGAAGCGTTTCTGCCGCCAGTTGCCGATCGCTTTCCGGCGTCGGCTTGGCCTCGGGATCATGTCCCAGATGCCGCACCAGCTTGGCGAAGCCTTCGGGATAACGGCTGCGAAGATCGTCGAATTGAATGAGCAGATGCCGGTTGACGACTTCCTCGGCGGTCTGTTCCGGCATGTCGCGGTACATCAGGATCGGCACGAGACCGTTCGACAGGAACGCCAGGGCGAAGAAGCCCAGTCCGGCGATGAGCAGAATGCCCGTTCGTGATTCGAACATGGCTGGTTACTCCGGCTCGTCGGTCGTCACTGCCCAGCTACTGCCCAGCTCAGGCATGGGCGACCAGCTCTTCGGTCTGGGCCGTCCCGGTTCGCAGAGTCAGATACACGTTGACGAAAAAGCAAATCTGTCCGGCGATGATCATCAGCCCAGCCAGCACCCGGACCCACCAGAACGGCAGGGAAATAGCCAGGGAGTCCTCCCAGATCTGAAGCGATCCCCAGGACACGCCCTGGGCGATTCCCGCGAACAGCAGGTCGAAAAACATCAGCGTCATCCCCGCGACGGTAAGCCCATAGTGCCATTCGTTCAACCGTTTGGAATACCAGTCGCGGCGCACCAGACGAGGAATGAGATAGATCATGATTCCCAGCAGCCAAAAGCCGAAGACCCCCAGCATGACCAGGTGAGCATGGCCCACGACCCAATCGGAAAAGTGGATCAGCTGCTGGAATGTCAGCGTCGTCTGCAAGGCACATTGAGCGCAGGTGACGCCGTAGTTGATGATGCCCGTGAAGAACCAACGCAGCGGCAGATTCTGCCAGGCGACCCAGGGCCGATCCCAGACCGTGCCGAGGAAATTGATGATGACTGTCAGCACGACGAACTCGACGGCGATGGTTGAAACCACGGCCCCGTACTGGAGGAACATCGGTATCGGCGTGTAGAGGAAGTGGTGGATGCCGGTCAGCGGATAAAAGAAGGCCAGGCCCCAGAAGCCGACCAGGGACAGGGCATGGCTCCACATCGGCCGCCGGAGGATGATCGGCACGAAGTAGTACATCAGTCCCCATCCCAGCGGCGTGACGAACAAACCGACCAGGTCGTGAATGAACAGCCCGATGATCGCTCCGCCTCCCGTACCGGGAATGAAGTACTGCGGAAGGAAATTGCCCATGGCGTAGGTCAGGAACGTCCAGACGAAAGCAGCGAGGAAATACCAGGCGGAGACGTAGAGCGCTCCGGCCTTGCTGACGATCGGTGGGATGAAGTTGATGGCCACCAAGGCCAACCCCGCGAGGGCCAGAGGATCGATCCAGGTAGGCGTCTCGCCCCATTCAACCGCCTGAGCCTGCCCCGCCAGCAGGCCGATGACCGTGGCGATAACGACCCCCTGCCACGCCACGAAGATGAACCAGGAAAGCGGCCGACTCAGCACCGGCCGAAGCATCAGCCGCGGCACCGCCCAGTGCAGTGCGCCAAGGAAGGCATTGGCGATGAAACCATAGGCCGCTCCGTTGGTATGGACCATCCGCCAACGCCCCGGAGAGAAGATTTCCAGACCGGCCAGCGGATTGGCCTGCACGAGTTGAAGGGCCATCAAAAGCCCGGCCAGGAGAGTGACGGCCAGGTAGGTCAAAGCGGCAATGAAATACGCCAGCACGAGGGGCTCGTCAACCAGCCGACGCGCAAGCGGCACGGCCGGGGCGGCTCCTGAACTCATGTCGTTTCCCCTTGCGGTTGATAGGGAATGAAGATGCCCAGGGGCTGGACCAGCAGCATCGTCCAGCCGAAGACCAGGTGGGTCAGCGCTCCCACCCACCACGGGATTTCCGCCACGATCCAGTTTCCGCCGAACAGCAACGGCTGAAGCCAGGACAGGATCAGGTAAAAGTTGATGATCCACAAGGCCAGCGCCATCGCTGTCACGACGCCAAACCGGGTCAGAAAGTCCTTCTGCGGCAGAAAGCGGGTCAGCACCAGATGAAACGGCACTCCGAAGAGCATGCCCGTTCCCAGATAGAGACAGCAGCCCACGGCCAGGGCCAGATTGTCCTCCGTTCGCAGGGCCGCTTCACCCAGCGGAAATGTCAGGTACACCCGGATCAACTGAAGCGGATGCTGATCGACCAGCAGGGAGCCGACAATGTTGAACAGCAGGCTGGTGGCGGCCCCGAACATGCCGAGGATGAACCCGGCCATGACGTGATACACGGCATAGTAGCCGCGGGGAGGCCACTCGGTTGCGGCCGGTGGCGGAGCTACCTCCCGTTCGAGTTGTTCCAGCCGGGAGCGAAGCTGTTCAATTTCCTGGAGTTTCTGTTCCCGGTCCACGGGCTGCGTCCTGCCAAGGCGGAACGAGATCGCGCCCGGCATCCTCCGGGCAAGCCATCTCGTCGAGCTGGTCTCCGCGGCCGGACCGAGGGAGGGTGCCATCCGCCCCTCAGTTCCCCGCTAAGGGTAGAAACAGGTTAGGGGGTTGTCAATGAAACATCCCGCGAATCATGGCTGCATGGGCAAGGAGAAGTTCAGCTCCTGGCCATTCCGCACGACGGTAACCGGCACCTTGTCGCCGATCCTGCGAGCCGTGAGGGCATGAGCTAACACGTCCGTTTCCCGAAAAAGATCCGTGCGGCCGTCGAAGGACGTGATCACATCTCCCTTGCGGATGCCGAGACTGCCGGCCAACGCGTGAGCACCGTATTCTCCCACATGCTGAATGCGTAGTGCCATTTGACCCGCAGGCAGGCTCAGTCGCCTTCGATCCTCCGCAGGCAGCGGCTCCAGAACCAGGCCTCCCAGGGCCATGCGCCGAAGTCCCCAAGTCGTCACCCGCCAGGAGATGTCCTCCCAGCGTCGCCAACCGCTCGGAAGGGCCAGCTTCAAATTCACACGTTCACCATTTCGCAGCACCTCCGCTTGCAGGGTCGCTCCGGTGCCGGACGTGTTATGCAGCACCCACTGCACATCGGCGATGGAGAGGAGCGGTTGCCCTTCGAGCCGGACAATGACATCACCCTGCCGGAAACCAGCCTGGGCAGCCGGTGACCCTTGTTCCGTCCGCAAGACGATGGCCCGCTCCTTGGGGTCGAGAATCAGCCCGATCGTCTTGGGATGCGGATAGGAAAACAACACCTTTTCCGGAATCGCTTCCTTTTTGTGCCAGTAGAACTCGCGCTGGGCGTCGCCGATCTGGTGGCAGTGAATGCACCCGGCGATGCCCTTGGCTTCGAGCTTGAATGTGGCCTCGTACTTTCCCTGCAACGAGGGAAACAGCTCCGGCCTCGGCACTTCGGGCGGACTACCGCGCTTGGCAGTCAGGGCTGTCTTGTGCCGGGGATGCTCGGCGTGCAGTTCCAAGGCTCCCTGCAAAGCGGCTACCAGGCCCTCCACGGAAACGTCGTCCGACCAATAGGTGCGATGCGAACGCGTCCCGAACCGGCCATAGATCGTGCCGTCGGCATTCATCAGAAAAGCCGCAAAGGACTGATCGTAGTCGAACTGGAACAGTGAGAGGTCCAAGCCGTTTGTGGAGATCAGTCGGACGCAAACGAACTGTTCTAGCAGCGGCCGTACCTTGGGATTCTGGTTGATGAGTTCGTCGTCGAGCTTGACGCACTCTTCGCACGGTATGCACCGCAAGACGACGAGCATCGGCTTGCCGGTCTGGCGGGCTAGCGCCAGGCCGCGTTGCAGATCGTTGTAGATCCAGAAG
>JANWWR010000080.1 GCA_025055835.1 Gemmatales bacterium
GGGATGGATCGGCGGCAGATAGACTACGTCGAAACCCATCCGCTTGATGTCCGGCAAGCGCCGCATCGAATCGCGGAAGGTGCCGCTGCGTTCCTTGGTCGGAGTCTGCGAACGAGGGAAGAACTCGTACCAGGCAGCGAACTGCGCCTTGACCGGATCAACAACGACCTGCAATTCTCGCTCCCAGACGGTGGACCGAGCGCGGTCGGGATGCCGAGACATGATCGCGGCCAATTCGGCATCCAAGGATTGACGCACCGCCTCGTCCTGGGACGCTGCACCCCGGATGCCGTGAGCGGCGCGCTCGAGAAAGCGAGCATCCTCCCGCCAACGGTCGCCAATCCGCTGGGCGGTCGCCAGAATCAATTCACAACCTTCCAGCAACTCGCTGCGGACATCCTGACCCGCCTCGATGCGCTTTTCCAAGTCGCGCCGCCACGAGCCGAAGACATCGCTCCATGCTTCCAGCGTGTAAGTCCATAGTCCCAGCGCGTCAAGCGAAAACGACCCGGTCCACAGGTCCAGACCGGGATTGATGCAGGTCATGGGTGTCTCTTCCCATGCCAAAGCACCGGGACGCCGGTACTTCAGGACCGCAGCGATGAGATCATGGCCGTCACGAAAGATGTCCGCTCGGACTTCGAAAACGTCGCCGAGGATGCGTTTGACCGGATAGCGGCCACCGTCCAGCTGCGGCTGCACGTTGCCGAACACGAAGCGGGTGCGGTGACAGCGTTCCATGAACGAATCGGCCAGGCGTGGTCCTCCCCGCGGCGATTCTCCGGTCTGTCTCAGGAAAGCGGACATATTTCCTGGCGCCTCCCTCACGGGGCGAATCCAAGCGGTTTCGTGAACCGGGGTAATCTAGGGCGGCGATGCACGACGGCTATCGCTGGAACTGGCTGGGACTGACCGGAACGCGAATCACCGGGACACGCGGATGATCGCTTTCCAGCACGATCGCGCCGCTGGGGAAGCCGTAGCTGACGTATTCGCTCAGTTGCTCGGCAGAGAGGGTTTTTCGCAATTCCTTCTCCCCGGCGGGAATGCGGACCTGGAGCCGCCAGACGTTGTCCTTGCCATTCACAGGTTCGACGGTGACGGCCAGGAAGGGTGGCTCGACCTTGGCGACTTTCAACGACCGGCCAGGCTCTCCGCGCAACTCGACTTCCAGCGGCGGACAGATGTAGCCGCGATCCAGGGGAATCTTCGCCGGGAGGTCGATCCGTTCGCGAGACAGACTTACCAGGCCATGCTCCAGCATCCCCTCGACGGTCAGATCCAGTTCCCGCCCCGGATAAACGTCGCTGGTCAGCCGCACAGTTTCTCGAAAAGCCCCGGCGGGCAGTGCCTCGGTGGGCCGAACCACGAAGCGATAGCCTGCCACGGCCTGATGGGAAAGCAGACGATCCGCGGTGAGCGGTTCAGGAGCACTGACGATGAGTCCGGGGCTGAGCGACTTCACCTCCAGGCGGAAGTCCCGCTTGTCTGGGTGGCGAGTAAAGACCTCGACGGCCAGTTCCTTGCGTCCGGTGCGGACATCGGCCAGGAGCAGTTTGCCGAAATCGAGAAAGCCTTTGGGCAGGTTCAGCAGCAGCGTCGGCTTGATGCGGCCTCGGGCTTCCAGGGGCAGGCTGAGACGAGGAGCCTCGACGGCCTGAATTGTCGTCCGCAGCCGGATGTAGTCGGTCGAGTACTGGTTCAGCTTGGGTTCCCAGCGGATGGTCACGGCGGCTGTCTGGCCCGAAGGCACCTGGGCGGGCTGAACCTCGACGCCGGCGCATTCGCAGCTTTTATCCGCGGCGAAAAGCGTAAGTGACATGCCGCTGTCATTCCGCACGGTGAATGTGGCGGTTTTCACGTCTCCGTAATCCGCTTCCCCAAGGTCTCCGTCGCCGCTGACGACCTTCAAGCCCTCTCCGGTCAGGCCAGTCGTCACCGGCTTGGTCGACGGGGAGGTTTCAGATACGCCGGTAGGAGACGTGGTGCCGGGCGAGCCGCAACCCACCGAGAGTATCAGCACCGCCAAACCTGCCGCTACCGTGAAGATACAACGATCCACGAGGCGACTCCTGTAAGCCGACATTCCCGACACAATCGGCGAACACAGACATGCGCCAGGCAGCCGTTTTCACTTTAAGTCACGGGGCAATGAGGGTCAACCGGCTGCGTCCGCTGGCTCAAGGTTCGCCTTGCTGGCTCAGGCAGATTCCGCTATCGTCCGTCCTCCGGTTTCTTCGGCCGGGGAAAGGAGTCCGCATGGCCGCGTTTCATCAACACGTCGCTGTCTCCGCCGTGATCGGCACGGGCTACGGGGCCGCGCTTATGACCGCTGGCGTCGAGTGGTCGCACAGCGTCCTGGCCGGCGGCCTCTGCACCATTGCCGGAATGCTCCCCGATCTCGACAGCGACAGCGGCAAGCCCGTCAAGGAACTGTTTGGCCTGGCCGCTGCCGTTGTGCCCATGCTCGAACTTCATCGTCTGGAACACCTGGCCGAGTCGCGTGAAGGCGGCATTGCGCTGGCCGCTGTCCTCTACCTCGTGATCCGCTTCGGACTGTCCGCCCTGTTCAAGCGGATCACGGTGCATCGCGGTATGTTTCACAGCTTGCCCGCGGCCTGCATCGCCGGGCTGCTCGCCTTCCTGGCTCACGATTGCAACGAAACCGAAGGCCGGCTCGTGATGGCGGGCGGCGTGTTTCTCGGCTACCTGTCGCATCTGATCCTCGACGAGATTTCCAGCGTCGATCTGTCCGGCTTGCGGATCAAAAGCTCGGCGGGAAGTGCCCTGAAACTCTACTCCGCTAGCTACGCTCCGAGCCTCTTCACCTGGCTGCTGCTGTTTGTCCTCGGGTACGCCGTCGTGCAGAATCAACCGGACGTCCTCGACCACGCCAAGGAAACCGGGCAACGGGTCGTGGACGCTTTGCGCGGCAAGGACAAGCCTGGACAGGCCCCGCCGCTGCCGAGGCTGCCTTCTCCGACAGAAACCATCTCCGGGGCGAATGAAACTTCCTGAGCGTGACACCCCGATGTCACTCGTACCGTAACGCTTCGATGGGATCGAGCCGCGAGGCCCGTCGGGCCGGGTAGTAGCCGAAGAAGACGCCGACCGCCGCCGCAAACACCAGCGCGATCAGGGCGGCGGGCAGAGAGACGGCAATCGGCCATTGCGCGCCGCTGGTGATGCTATTGATGAGCATCGTGATGCCGACTGAAGCGCCGATGCCGAATGCCACGCCGATTACCCCGCCCGCCGTCGATAGCAGCACCGACTCCATCAGGAACTGCCGGAGGATGTCCCTGGCCCGTGCTCCGGCGGCCATGCGGATGCCGATCTCCCGCGTCCGCTCCGTTACGGACACCAGCATGATGTTCATGATGCCGACGCCGCCGACGATCAACGAAATCCCCGCGATCGCGGCCAGCAGCAGCGTGATCGTGCCGGTGACGATGCCGAGAATGGCGGAAATTTCTGCCGTGGTGCTGACCTCGAAATCGAGCGGTTCATCGGGACCGATGCGATGGCGTTCGGCCAGGAGCTGCCGGACCTGCTCGGCGGCCTCGTCCATCTGCTTCATGCTCCGGGCCGAGGCGATGATGGCGTTGACGTTGCGAAACGTAGAACCCTGAAGCCGCTTCTGCACCGTCGTGTAGGGCAGCAGCACGATGTTGTCCTGATCGTCGCCGACGAGATTGGCTCCCTTCTTCTCCAACACGCCGATGACTCGGAAGGGCGTGTTCTTGATGCGGATGGTCTCCCCGATCGGATTGCTGGTCTGGAATAGCTTGGCAACGATGGTTTGCCCGATGACGCAGACTTTGGCGGCGGAGGCGATGTCCCGCTCCGTGAAAAATCCGCCGTGGCGGATTGGCCAGTTCCGCACCGTCAGGTATTCGGAACCGACGCCGAACATGTCCCGCGGACTCCAGTTGTTGTTGCCATAGATCACCTGGCCGGCTGTCACCACCAGGGGCGAAGCGGCGAGGATGGCGGGGCATTCCTCCATCATGGCCTCGGCGTCCTCGGCCGTCAGCGTCGTGACCAGCGCCTGCCGGGCTCCGCCGCTGCGAGCACTGCCGGGAAACACAACCAGGACATTCGTACCCAGTCCTTCCAGCTGGCTTTGCACGAGTGCCCCGGCGCTTTGGCCGATGGATACCATCGTCGTGACCGCGGCGATGCCGATGACCACCCCCAGCACGGTCAGTCCGCCACGGAGCTTGTTCCGCGACAAGGCCCGAACGGCAATGCGAATCGTCCGCGTCAGGTACATGATCGGTCTCTCCGCAATCGTTCCGCTTGGCCGCCTTACTCGCCCCGCTTCACACCGACAACCAGCTGTTGGCCTTCGTAAAGATCGCCGGCTTCCAAGGCGGTGTACTTGTGGTCGTGGGGGCCGGTGCGGACCTCGATGGCCCGCAGGTACTTGCCTTCCTGCACCCAGACATGACGGCGATTGCGATTGCGACGGGCTTCGGCCTTGGCCATGGCACTGGGGGCCTCTCGGGCGGAGTCGGTGGTGTCGGTGGCATTGCGGCGGTTCTCGCCCTCGGCTCCTTCGAGGAGTGCCCGATCCTCCGGGCGAACCATTTCCCGGGACGGGTAGAACCGCAACGCGGCGTTGGGAATTCGCAGTCCCTCGCGCGGCTCCTCGACCTGGAAGGAGATGCTCGCCGTCATGCCCGGCAGCAGTTTCAACTCGGGATTCGGAGCAGCGACGATCACCGGGTAGGTGACGACGTTCTGCACCGTCGTCGAACTCATGCGGATCTGATGGATCTCGCCGGTGAACAGGTCGTCGGGATAGGCATCCACGGTGAAATGCACGGGCAGCTTGCGTTCCTGGGCGCGGCGGATGAGGCCGATGTCGGCTTCGTCCACCGAGGCGACGATGTGCATCCGGCTGCGCATGTCCGGGGCGACGACGAACAACTCCGGCGTCTGGAACTGGGCGGCGAGCGTCTGCCCGGGGTCAATTTTGCGGTTGATGACGATGCCGTCCACTGGCGACCGAATTTCCGTGTATTCCAGATTCGCCTCGGAGTTTTTCAGGTTGCCCTCGGCCTGTTCGACCGATGCCTCGGCGACGATCAACTGGGCTTCCAGAGCCATGCGGTTGAAGCGGAACTGGTCCATTTCCGCGTCGGAGATGAAGTCCTTGTTCTGCTGCCGTAAGGCGATGGCCCGTTTTTCGTCGTTGATGGCCCGCTGAAGCTCGGCCTTGACCCGGGCGACGTTGGCTCGCTGCGTCGCCAGAGTGGCCCGGTCCCGAGCGACGTTGGCCTCGTAAAGCCGCGGGTCGATCTTGGCCAGAAGCTGGCCCTTTTTCACGACATCGTTGAAATCCACGTAGATCGCCTCGATGGGACCGGAAACGAACGAGCCGACAGTCACGGATTGGACCGGCTGCACGGTTCCCGTGGCGTCCACCACGGAGATGATGGTTCCGCGGGTGACCTCGGCGGTGCGGAATTTCGGGGTCGTGTATTTCTCCCACGCTTCCTTGGCCGGGGTGTAGCCGAAGAATCCCCCGACGGCCAACAGAGCCAGGAAAAGCAGGGTTTTCCAGGGAAATCGCATGGTTCGCTACGCTCCTCGCTGATCCGTGAGCCGGCGTGGTGTCGGTGGTCGCACTTGCTTTCTGGGGGACATTCGAGAGACGTCAGCGCAGCCAGTGGGCCACTTCGCGGGCATGGTAAGTCAGGATCATGTCGGCCCCGGCCCGTCGGATCGCGGTCAGCACTTCGAGAACGATTCGCCTTTCCTCGATCCAGCCGCGTTCGGCGGCTGCTTTGACCAGGGCATATTCACCGCTGACATTATAGGCCGCCACGGGAACTTGAAAGCGATCCTTGACCCGGCGGACGATGTCGAGGTAGGCGAGAGCGGGTTTCACCATGACCATATCCGCCCCTTCCTGAAGGTCGAGGGCGACTTCCCGCAGGGCCTCGTCGCTGTTGGCGGGGTCCATCTGGTAGCTGCGCCGATCACCAAACTGCGGGGGAGACTCCGCCGCTTCTCGGAACGGGCCGTAGAACGCCGAAGCGTACTTCGCCGCATAGCTGAGAATGGGCACATGCTCGAAACCGGCGGCGTCGAGACCCGCTCGAATCGCCCGTACCATGCCGTCCATCATTCCGCTGGGAGCGACGACATCGGCCCCGGCCTGGGCATGGACGACGCATTGCCGGGCCAGGATTTCCAAGGTGCGGTCGTTGTCCACGTCCAGGCGGCCTGTCCGCTCGCTGAGCAGGCCGCAGTGCCCGTGGCTGGTGTACTCGCAGAAACATTCGTCCGTGATGACGAGCAGGTCCGGCAGGTTCCGCTTCAAGGCTCGGACGGCCTGGGCGACTATGCCCTGTTCGTTCAACGCGCTGGAACCTTCGGGGTCCTTGCTATCCGGGATGCCGAAAAGGATGCAAGCCCGGATGCCGAGATCACGAACGGCCTCGGCCTCCCGAAGCAACTGGTCCACGCTGAGTTGGAACTGTCCGGGCATGGAGCCGATTTCCCGCCGCACTCCGCTGCCTGGTCGGACGAAAAACGGCTGGATCAGATCGCCGACGTCCAGCGTCGTCTCCCTCACCAGGTCCCGCAATACGGGATGCTGGCGAAGCCGACGTAACCGCAGGGAGGGAAAGGAAGGGCCAGAAAGATCCATGATTGTCCAACAAAAATGACCAACCAAGGCAGCAGTTCATCAGGGCAGGAACCTGGCCCGCTCTTCCGGCGTCGGGAGCCGACAACTGGTCCGCTTGCCGAACCAGCGGTAGCGATTGCGAGCGATCAGACGATAGATGCCGTCCCGAACCGGTCGCGGCACGATGCGGAGCACCGCCAGCATGCCCCACCAGCCGCCGAGTCGTTTCATCGCCCGAAGGACCGCTTCGGATTCGCGATAGGTTCCTTGGGAATCGCGATAAACCACGCTCCACGCACCGGCATCCTCACCCAGCGGAGGCAACAGGGCCTTGGCCGTCTCGCCTTGAAGCGGAGCGAAGCGGAAGATGCCGTCCTTATCCGCCCGCAGCATCGTGTCTACGAAGCGGTTGCACAGCCCGCAAACGCCGTCGAAGAAAATGATCGGCTGCTCCACGTCGGAAGCAGCCGCAGATGGCGATGACAGGCATCGCCCGTCCGTCTCTGGAGGCATCGTGGCCGTGTTCATCCTTTGCCCCCCGCCTGGGTGTACACTTTCTCGGCGGCCCCGACCCCGGCCCCCGGTTTGACCGCCGCGCCGCAGTCCGCCAGGCATTTCTCCAAGGCGGCCAGAACCAAAAAGACGTTCTGCGGTCGGCTGCCGTGGCCCATCAGCCCGATGCGCCAGATCTTCCCCTTGAACTCGCCGAGTCCGCCGCCGATCTCGATGCCGAACTCGCTCAGCAGCCGCTTTCGCACGGCCAGATCGTCCACGCCGTCGGGAATGCGGATGGCATTCAATTGCGGCAGCTGGCAGCCCTCGGTGGTAAAGTAGGGCAGGTTCATCGCCGTCAAACCGGCCTTGAGGGCTTGATGGTTCAAGGCGTGCCGGGCGAAGCGAGGCGGCAGACCTTCTTCGGTAACAATGCGGAGCGCTTCCCGCAGGGCATAGACCATCGTGATCGGGGCCGTGTGGTGGTAGAACCGCTCCTCGCCCCAGTAACGCTGCACCATGCCCATGTCCAGATACCAACTCTGGACTTTGTTTTTGCGGCGATTGATGGCCTCGACGGCACGCGGGCTGAACGTGACCGGCGACAAACCGGGCGGACAGCTGAGGCATTTTTGCGTGCCGCTGTATACCGCGTCGGCTTCCCATTTGTCCACCTCGACCGGCACCCCGCCCAGCGACGTCACCGTGTCCACAAGGAGGAGCGTGTTGAACTCGTGGCACAACTTGCCCAGGCCGTCCATCGGCTGCCAGGCTCCCGTGGATGTCTCGGCGTGAACGATGCCCAGCACCTTCGGACGGACCCGGCTCAGAGCATCGCGGATTTGGTCCAGTTCGAAGACCGTGCCCCAGGGCCGCTCCAGAACCGTGACCTCGGCCCCGGCCCGCTGAGCGACGTCCACCATGCGCTGGCCGAACACGCCGTTGACGCAGACGACCATCCGATCACCCGGCTCGATCAGGTTGACGACGCAGGTTTCCATCCCCGCGCTGCCCGTGCCGCTCACCGGGAACGTGAGCTGGTTTCTCGTCTGGAACACCTGCCGCAGCATCTCCTGCGTCTCGTTCATGACGCCGAGAAACTCCGGGTCGAGATGTCCCAGCAGCGGCGTGGTCATGGCCCGCAGCACGCGAGGATGCACGTCGCTGGGACCAGGCCCCATCAGGATGCGAGGCGAGGGATTCAATTCGCCGACGGTCGCGGGCATGGGTCTGACTCCGATTCAACTGATCCAGTCTTCAAAGCTAGGTCAGCTGCTTCATGCGCTCCTGAACGAGCCGACTAAGCACGCGGAACGAATCCGTTCCCGCTCGGCCTGCCCATTCAAAAGCCGCTGCTTCCGTTGTTGTAAGCACGCAACCGGCTTGCTCAAGCCGTCGCAGGGCGAATTCCCGATCCACGGCATAGCGGCTGGCCACAGCATCGGCGGCGATGAACACCTCGAAGCCCAGCCGGAGCAGATCCAAGGCCGTCTGTTGCACGCAGACATGCGCCTCGATTCCCGCCAAAAGGATTTGCGTCCGACCCGCTTCCTGGAAGCGTCGCGGCACCTCGGGAATGGCACAACAACTGAACGCCGTTTTTTCCGGACGGTGGGGCAGCCGGCGGGCCAGTTCCGGCACCGTGCTCCCAAGGCCCTTGGGATATTGCTCCGTGGCTTGGATCATGACGCCCATCAGCTCCGCCGCGTCGAGCAGGAAACCGAGGTTGAGCAGCAGGCGTTCCCGATCCGGGATCAGCGGCAGCAGCTTTTCCTGCACGTCAACGACGAGCAGTCCGGTGGTCTCGGGCTTCATCGAGATCGCCTTGGACATGCTTCACCTGTTCGCCAATGCGGAGCGTAATTGTCCCAGCCGCTCACGCAGCTGGGCCGATTCCTCGGGTGAAAGCTCCTTCTGCCCGTAGCGGACGGCGTAGTAATCTTGGACCACCAGCGAGGGCACGTCCCGGACGGAAGCTGTGCCGGGCGAACGGCCCAGCCAGGTGGCCGCTTTCTCGGCAAACTCCGCCGGCGTCTCCGCCGGTTCCGGCCGCAAGCCGACGCGGCCCAGGATGCGCAGCAATTCGCCGAAGAATCCCGGTACGACGTTCTGTCGGCTCCGCGTCCTCCACCCTTTGACCAGCCGCCGTGCCAGTTTCCCCAAGGCGAGGATCACTGCCAGAACCAGCCCACCGATCACGATGCGGATCCAAGTGGCCCGTTCGACCAGCAGCGTGAGACTATTCCACAAGGCCGCCAGCTCCCGCGGATCGAACAGGGCACGAATCTGGGCCAGAATCCGGTTCTGCTGCACGTCGCCGCTGTATTCCAGAATGAAAAACTCCCACAGGTAACGGATAAAGCCGACGAAATCGCGCCACAGTTCCACGGCGGAAAAACCGGCCACCGCCGCAGTGCCGCCTCCAGGAGTCGGGTCCAGGGTCAGCCAGCGTCCCGTGACGGGTTTGGGGGCGTCGCTCTGCGGGACCTTGCCCGTGACGGTATTGGGGACCAGCCGGGGCGGGATGGGCGGCGAATCGGCGTCCTCGATGAACGCCTCGACCCAGGCATGGGCGTGATACTGGCAGACCGAATGGTATTCACCGACGCTGTACCACCGCGCTCCCCGAAAACCGATCACGACACGCGAGGGAATCTTCTGCGTGCGCAGCATCAGGGCCAAAGCCGAAGCGTACATGCCGCAGTGGCCCGCCTTGGTGTTGAGCAGAAAATCTACAGTCGGATCGCGAGCCATGTCGTGCCGCGGACGCTCCAACGTGTAATCGAAATCCGCCGACTGATTCAGACGATTGGTCAAAGCCCGGGCAATGGCGATCCGCCGCTCGCGCCGTTCCTGGCCAGACAGTCGGGAGTCATCCACATTGGGGTCGATATTGGCTGCTCGCAGAATCTCCCGCGTGGTGTTGGTCAAGGCCCGCAAATCCTCGGCAGGCAAGGGCAGAGCCAGCAGCGAGTCCCAGTAATCTCGGGAAACGGGCTGGTGCAAGGGGAAGCTGGTGGGTTGGCTCCACTCTCCATGACCCGCTTGGCTGAGGTCGAAAACTTGGGTGTAGGCCAGACGCCGCGACCGCCGAGCCGTCGGCACCGAAATCGTCCATTCGCGAGGCCGGTAGGTGAGGATCGACGAAAACCGATCCCGCGGATTCTCGAAACTGATGATGGGCAAGGTGCGCTCCTGGGCGATGACCGGCTCAGCGAGGAAGATCGGCTGCGTGGTGGTTCGTTCCAGAAGATTCCAAGGCCGCTCGTCCTCACCTGCATACCACGCCGTCTGGATGCGGGACACGTCCAGGAAGAAGGTCACGAACACCTCCCCGCCGCGGAGTTCCGGTTCGACCCGGGACTGAAGATTCTGCGACTCACCGGCCCGGATGGGACCCCAGCGACCCCGCTGATAGACGCTGCACGTCACGCCCCGCCAACGCTGGCCGTCGCAATCCAGCATCAATCGTCGCCCGTCAGCATCGGTGACCTCGACTCGCATCACCTCTTCTTCGCTGACCTCGATCGGCGTCGTCTCGTTCAGGTCGAGGCCGGGGCTGAAGCCTGTCTGCGCCCGAGGCGAGCCGGCCAGCATCAAGGTTGCAGACAAGTCCATACCCGGCCGGGGAACGGCAAAGAAGATCAGCAAGCCCAGTACCCCGGCGAACACGAACCACCGCAGGGCCGAGAGGATTTCCGGCCTTCTTCCGCCGCCTCCCTCCCGCCAGACGACAGGCGAAGCGATGCCATCTTTGGCACGGGTCCGGCTCCATGCCGCCACGCCGTCCTCTTCTCGTTGTCGAGCAAAGTGCATCAGGGACCAGACCAGTGCGAAGACGTAAGCGGCAAGCACGAGCACAAACAGGGGATCCCGACGATCCACCCGTGATTGCAGGGCCAGCACCGAGGCCAGCACCACCTGAACCAGGCCGAGCAGGTGCAACATCCAGTAGTCGTTGGCCGCCTTGGGCCGAAGCAACTTGGCCACCAGCAGCGTGCCCAGAAGCGGACCAGCCCGTGGCAGTAACTGGGCCAGGACTTCCTCCTCGCTGCCTCCCGCTCCCAGGGCGAACCAGACTGCCCAACCCGCGATGATCGCCAGGGCAAGGAGATTAGAGGCCCAGATCGGCAGCAGCCAGCGCTCGTTGTTGAAATACTCGGCAACGAGCAGGATCCCGATCAGAAGGAAGAACGGGACCGTACTCGGCATCTCCGCCGCCTCGGCGATTCCCAGGCAGGCGGTGGACAACACGAGGCATAAAAACGTGCTGAACCGAAACAGGGAATGCTGCATACTTCCGACTCTTCCTAGCCGCCCCTGTCGTGCCTTTCTTAAACCGAAGCGCCTCGCCGAGGCGATCCCGGAGCCGTGGCAGCGGCCGTGCCGTTGACGGAACCGGCAATAGGCCCGTGTCCGAAATCGAAGAACTCCGCGTGGTCCCCTTCCGACACTCGGATCGGAACGACATGGCGACCCGAGGTGGCCAGTTCCCCAAGCGCCGGAGGTTCCGGCCGCGTCGTCACCACCACCATCGGGCCGGAAGGCAAAGGCTCCGCACGGACGGAAGCCTCGACACCTTGAAAACTTGGCGAATCGTCGGGCCTGCCTTCGATGACCGCCAGCCGTTCCAGAAGCTGAAGCAGGCCCTGGGAAGTCCCGTCGCTTTTGAGAACTCTCGGGTCCTGCCCGTCCAGCAGGACCAGGGTGATGCGGGCCCCCGCCAGCCGATTCCACTCCCAGCACAGCGTCGCCGCCAGGCTGACCGCCGTTTCCAGATATTCCAAGGGCAGCCGGTACGGAAGCTCCTTTCGGGCCAGCGAGGCTTCCTTGGCCTTGCGTTTCTCCGGCGATGGCGGCGGACCTGATGCCAGAAGTTGCCGAATCGTCCGGCGGTTGCTGGCCATCACGGTTTCCAGGTTTTTCCGCAGGACGTCGGCTCGCTCCGGCAGCCACGGATCGACAACGAGTACCAGTTGGCTGGCCGGCGGCTCCTCGAACTCCCGAATCATCAATTCGCCGACCCGTGCTGTTGTCCGCCAATGAATCCAACGCGGACTGTCGCCGCTGCGAAACTCCCGCAGCCCGTGGAACTCGGTCTGGCTGCCCGGTTGCCGGATCATCGGCTGATTTCGGGTGTCGTACTCCGTGCGTCCCAGCAGGAAGCGGCGAAAGCGTTGCAAATCGAGGTGGCCCAGCCGAGGAAGAACCAGCACTTCGGAACCGTCATCGATCTGCACCCGTCGTCGGAACAAGCCGAAGGGAAAACCGCTGGACAATTCCATCGGTCCCCAACGGTGATAGCCTCGTCGGGAGATGCAGCCCTCGCCGAACGCCGTGGCGGTCGAGCGCGGTCTCAGGATCGGGACAAATCCAACGGCCGGAGCATCCGGGTCGTGACAGGCCACGGCGACATTGCGGAACGTGTGACGGGTCGGGTTCTCGATCTGCAACTCGTAAATGAACGGTCGGCCGGCGAAGACCTCCTCGTGAACCTGTCGGTGAACGATGACCTGACGCAGTCGGCGATAGGACCAGACCACGGCCCCGTTGAGGATCCACAAGGCAATCAGAATCGAGGCCAGCAGGGCGATGAGATTGATCGTCCGCAGCCAGCCTTGATACAGGAGCAAACCGGCCACCAAAAGCCAGATCAGCCCCTCCGCCGTGGGACGAAAGCGCGACGTCGTTCGCCGGGCGGACGCGGAACGTGGAGCGGCGTTGGCCTGCGGCCTCATCACGTCGGGCCTCGACGGGCTAGGATCACCTTGCAATTGCTCTACCCGCCTCAGTCTAAACAGGAACCCGGGTTTCCGCCAGAATCCGTTCGATGATTACGGAGGCGGAGTCGGCCCGACCGTTCTGGCGGAAGCCGCGCGAAACGACTCGATGCGACAGGACGGGCACCGCCAGGGTCTTGATGTCATCGGGAATCACGTAATCCCGGCCTTGAAACAGGGCCAGTGCCTGGGAGCAACGGTAGAGCGTCAATGCCCCTCGCGTGCTCACCCCCAAATACAGTTCGTCACGCGACCGGGTGGCATCCACAATGTCCATCAGGTATTCGTTGAGGCTGTCGTCAACGCGGACATGACGCACCGCGGCCTGCATCTGAATCACTTCCTCCTTGGACACCACGGGCCGCAGATGGTCCACGGGTTCCCCCTCGCGGTGTTGCGTCAGCACTTCCTTCTCATGCTTCCGATCCGGATAGCCAAGCTTGAGCCGAACCGCAAAGCGGTCCAGTTGGTTTTCCGGCAACGCGTAGGTGCCCTCAAACTCGTAGGGGTTCTGCGTGGCCATGACAATGAACGGCGCTTCCAGATGATGAGTTACGCCATCCACGGACACCTGCCGGTCCGACATCGCTTCCAACAACGCGCTTTGCGTCCGCGGCGTGGCCCGGTTGATTTCGTCGGCCAGCACCACGTTGGCGAACAGGGGACCGGGTTTGAAAATGAACTCGCCGCTGGGTTGGTGATACACGCTGGTACCGATCAGGTCACTGGGCAGCAGGTCCGGCGTGAACTGGACGCGGTGAAAGGTGCAGTTGAGGCTTTTGGCCAGGGCCTTGGCCAGAAGCGTTTTCCCCACACCGGGGACGTCTTCGATGAGCAGATGTCCCTCGGCCAGAAGCGTCACAATGGCCAGGCGAATTGCTTCGCGTTTTCCCAGTAAGACTGAAGCGATGTTGTCCGCTAAACGATTCAACGCGGCCTGATATGCGTTGGCCATGAAAACTCCGCTGGCTGTGCAAACCTCATGAGTGGCGGCCGTGTGTCAGCACTTCCTATTGCCCGTTTTCCCGATTCGGAAGGGAACCGTGGGGTCATTATAGACAAGGCTCATCCGGCCTGCCATCGGCCCCAGAGTGACCGCGCCGACCTACCTGGGTTTATGTCTTGAAATGCGATACCATGGTGCGACCCGTTCCAGGCATCGAGTGTCGATTCGGATTTGGAAGATGCCTCAAAAGCTTTATGGGAAAATGTTGCGCGAAAAGGCAGGATATCTGTTGCGCAACGGTCGCTTGTTACGCCGAACCAGTTTCCTGCCAGTTGGGCTTTCTAGGCCCTGGAAAGTAACGCAACTTATGACGTGGGAACGTGTTATGAAGTTCGGGAAATCCCGAGAAAGCCTGCCGGGGGGCGTTTGGGCCTTGGCTGGCACCTCGAAAGAGGGTGCGCACAGATGTTGCGCTTCGGTTTGCCCGCGAATGAACGGCCTTCGTAAAATGCCTGGGGAAAAGTCACCGGACAGAAACCGACAGCCTACCGCGGGAGGGTCGAAGAATGTTGCGCTTCGTGGCGGCAACCTTGATTGCAGCGTGGGTCATGGGGGGACCGTTTCAACCGCAAGGCTCGTCGGCCATTTTGGCAGCCGAGGGGCCGTTCACCCTCAAGGTCGCCGACCTCGAGCCGCCCAAGGAATTGAAACCGGACATCCGCAGCCAGCTTCTTCCAAAGGCCTACCAAATCTTCGATTCGGCCGGCAAACTCTTCTGCGAGGTCTGGCTGGTCAAGTCAGCCGTTGTTAAGGCGACGCCGACCCAGGTCCAGAATGGCCTGACCTATCAAGAGGTTCCGCCGACCACGCTGCTGGGTGCCGTCCGCTTTCCGGAGGACATCCAGGACTACCGCAAGCAGGATGTCAAAGCCGGCGTCTACACGTTGCGCTTCGCAACCCAGCCGCAGGACGGCGACCACATGGGCACAGCTCCGCACCCGGAGTTCTGTCTGCTGGTTTCCGCGGAGTTGGACGAGAAGCCTGGGCCGATGGAGGTCAAGCACCTGCATGACGTCAGCGCCCGCTCCCTGGAAGGCGGCCATCCCGGCGTCTTGCTCCTGTTCCCCAATCGCAAGCCGAACGAGGAACCCCGCATGGCCGACCACGGCATGGGCCATTGGGCCTTGCATGCCACGGTCACGGTCGAAGTGGACGGTAAAAAGGTGCCGTTGGGAATCGCCCTGAATCTCATCGGGCATTCCTCCGCCGCGTGACCGAGTTTTCTTCGGGTCACATTTTCTCGATGGTCTTGATGCCCAACAGGGAAAGTCCGTGTTGCAGGATTCGACCGCAGAGGTCGCAGAGCAGCAGTCGGCTTCGGCGTAGCTCCGGCGTTTCGGCCTTCAGTACCGGTGAGGTTTGATAGAAGCCGCTCAAGGCATTCGCGAGGTCCCAAAGGTAAGCCGTGATGATGTTCGGCTTGAGATCGGCAGCCGACATCGCCAGGGCTTCAGGATAACGAAGCAGGGCCAAGGCGAGATTGCGTTCCTCTGCCGTCGTTAGCCGGGGCAGGGGAGGGGAGGTACGATAAGGTCCCGGGTCCTCTTCTCCTTTGCGAAAGATGCTGCGAATCCGGGCGTAGGCATACTGCATGTACGTTGCCGTGTTGCCATCCGTGGCACACATCTTTTCCAAATTGAAGACGTAATCGCTGGTCCGGTTCTGGGACAAGTCAGCGTACTTCACAGCCCCGATGCCGACGACCTCGGCCACGTTCTTCTGCTCCTCCGGGGAGAGTTCGGGGCTGTTCTCAACGACGATCTTGTAAGCCTGTGCGACCGCGGCGTTAAGCAGTTCATCGAGCAAGGCCCCACCGCCGGCGCGGGTGCTGATCTTCTTGCGATCCGGACCCAGGACCTTGCCGAACTGGACATGTTCGAAACGCACCTGATCGTAACCCCAGCGTCGGGCGGCCTCGAAGAGGTTGCGGAAATGAAGCGACTGGCTGTCATCGACGACATAGAGCATCCGATTCGCGTGGAAGTGCTCGACGCGGTATTGGATCGTCGCCAGGTCTGTCGTGGTGTAGGTGAAGGCCCCGTCGCGTTTGCGGATGATGGCCGGGGGTTGCCCTTCCTCGATGAAAATGACCACGGCCCCTTCGCTGATCTGGGCGATACCCTTCGCCAGAAGGCTGTCCACAACGCCGGGCAGCATCGGATTGTAGAAGCTCTCGCCGAGCGTGTAGTCAAAGCGAATGTCCAGCCGCCGATAGATGCGCTCCAACTCTTCGAGGCACCACGGCATCATCTTCTTCCACAGGGCCACGTTCTCGGGGTCGCCGGCGTGCAGCTTGGCCGTTTCCTGGCGACACGCCTCCAGGACCTTCTCGGCAGCGGCGCGCTCCTCGGCGGAGTAGCGGTCGTTGTCCTCTTCCTCCCATTCGTCCCGATCCGCCGCCTTGGTCAGTTGCCGAACCTTCACGTACAGCCGCACCATTTCCCCGACAGGATCACGCTGCAAGGCCGCTTCGTCGAGGAAGTGTTTGAAGCCGTAGATCAGCATGCCGAACTGCGTTCCCCAGTCGCCCAGGTGGTTATCCGTGATGACTTCATGGCCCAGGAATCGCAGCAGTCGGCTCAAACAGTCGCCGATGATGGTGCTGCGGAGATGGCCCACGTGCATCGGTTTGGCGACGTTCGGGGAACTGAAATCAATGACGGTGCGGTCGGGTCGTTCGACCGTGGGCACGCCGAGACGTGGATCGGCAGCGGTCCGCTGAACGGCCTGGGCCAGCCAGTCACCACGAAAGCGGAAATTGATGAAGCCGGGTCCCGCAATCTCCACGGGTTCCAGCATGTCGTTCACCTGGAGCCGAGCGACGATCTGCTCAGCCACCTCCCGCGGCTTTTGACCGAGGACTTTGGAAAGCGGCATGGCACAATTGGCCTGATAGTCGCCGAAGCGCGGATCGCGGGAGGGTTTGACCATTTCCAGGTATGGCGTCGGGTCGTCCACCAGACCGGTCAAGGCCTCGCGAACCCTCTCCTGCAACAGTCGCAACAAATCCATCGCTTCCCGTCCTCTGGCTCGCCAAGCCGGAGCCGACTTCCTTCAAAGGCTGCCCTGGGGCTAACGGTATGGACTGGCTGAACATCGGCCAATTGCGGTTGTCAGGGGAAAAGGCCGGACAACGGCACGGCGTCGAATACGATGATTCGCAATGGCAGCCGATAGCTTCACAGGGCCCTAGCGTATGAAAATCCACGAATATCAAGCCAAGGAACTGCTACGGAAAGCCGGAGCGGCCGTACCTCGCGGGATCGTCGTCACGGACCCGGACCAAGCCCGCCAAGCCTTTGTGGATCTGGGGAAGGGCAAGGCGGTCATCAAGACACAGATTCACGCGGGTGGCCGGGGCAAGGGCCGCTTCAAGGGCAGCGGAGCCGATTTCGGCGGGGTCAAAGTGGTCAGCTCCGCCGACGAAGCCCGTCAGGTCGCCGAGGTCATGCTGAAATATCCGCTGGTGACGAAACAGACCGGTGAACAGGGCCAACGGGTTACCAAACTCCTTGTCGAAGAACCTTCCAGCATTACCCGCGAAATCTACGTGGGTATGGTGATTGACCGGTCTGTCGCCTTGCCGGTCCTGATGACGTCGGCGGAAGGCGGCGTCGAGATCGAGGAGGTCGCCGCTCGCAACCCGTCAGCCATTTTGCGAACGAACATCGACCCGGATCGTGGACTGTTACCGTTCCAGGCCCGTCGGCTTGGCTACGATCTGGGATTGGAACCAAGTCAGGTCGAGCAATTTGAAACCATCCTGACTGCTCTGGTCCGCGTCTTCCTCGACTGCGACGCCAGCTTGGCCGAGATCAACCCGCTCGTGGTGACCGCTGAAGGCAGTCTCCTGGCCCTCGACGCCAAGATGAATTTCGACGACAACGCCCTGTTCCGCCACCCGGACATCGAGGCCCTCCGCGATTTGGCCGAGGAAAACCCCGCCGAGGTGCGGGCGGCCAAGGCGGGGCTGAGCTACGTCAGCATGAACGGCAATATTGGCTGTCTCGTCAACGGGGCCGGGCTGGCAATGAGCACGATGGACATCATCAAGCTGCACGGCGGCGAACCGGCCAATTTTCTCGACGTCGGCGGCGGAGCGAACAAAGAACAGGTCACGGAAGCGCTTCGCATCCTCCTGAGCGATGAGCGGGTCAAGGCGGTCCTGGTCAACATTTTCGGCGGCATCATGAAGTGCGACACGATCGCTGGGGCCATCCTGGCGGCCTTTCAGGAGGTGCAGCCAAAAGTGCCGTTCGTGGTCCGCCTCGAAGGAACCAACGTGGAACTGGGCCGCAAAATGCTGGCCGAAAGCGGGTTGAAAATCATCACGGCGACCGATCTGACCGACGCGGCCAAAAAAGTCGTCGCCGCCGCCGCGGCCTGAGGGATGACCATTCAGAGGGGCTATCGGGACCGACTGATTTGGGGAGCTAATTACGCCATGAGTATTCTGGTGGACCGCAACACCCGCGTCGTGACCCAGGGCATGGGTAAGGCAGGGCTGTTCCATTCGCAGCAGTGTCGGGAATACGGCACGCAGATTGTCGGCGGAGTCAGTCCGGGAAAAGGCGGGACGCTCAAGGACGGCTTCCCGCAGTTCAACACGGTGGCCGAGGCGGTTCGCAAAACCGGGGCCAACGCCAGCATGGTCTTCGTCCCACCCGCCGCCGCCGACGCCATCATGGAGGCCGCTGACGCTGGCATCGAAATCATCGTCGCCATTACGGAAGGCATTCCGGTCCTCGACATGGTCCGGGTGATGCGGTTTCTTCGGGGTAAACCTTGCCGACTGATCGGGCCGAATTGTCCCGGTATCATCACGCCGGGCCAGTGCAAGATCGGCATCATGCCGGGCTACATCCACAAGCCGGGGCCGATCGGCGTCGTCAGCCGCAGCGGTACCCTCACCTACGAGGCGGTCTGGCAATTGTCCAACCTCGGGCTTGGGCAATCGACATGCATCGGTCTGGGTGGCGACCCCGTGAACGGCACCTCGTTCATCGACGCGTTGCGGCTCTTCCAAGATGATCCGCAGACCGAAGGAATCGTCATGATCGGAGAAATCGGCGGCAATCAGGAGGAGCAGGCGGCGGAGTTCATTCGCCAGCATGTGACCAAGCCGGTGGCGGCGTTCATTGCTGGTCGCACCGCCCCGCCGGGCAAGCGGATGGGGCACGCCGGGGCAATCATCACCGGAGGCACGGGATCGGCAGAGGACAAGGTCAAAGCCCTCCGCGCTGCCGGCATTGCCGTTGCCGACAGCCCGGCCGACATGGGAGCAACCATGCTTCGGGCACTTCAGCGAAAATGAACGACTAGCATTGCGGGGGAGGGAAGCTACACTAGGCAGGGGGGTCAGCGAACATGGTCCGTGGTGTTCCTGCCGTATTGATCGTTTTCGTCTTTGCCACCAGCGCAGACGTTCCTGCCGACGCCCATGTCAACCGTTCCCCGCAGCATTTCGTTCAACGCGGTCTGGAACTGGGCGACGCAGGCCGATGGAAAGAGGCGATCGGGGAGTTTTCCTGGGCGCTCCAACAGGATCCCCTTCTGGCCGACGCCTACGCCCATCGGGCCAAGGCTTGGTTTCAGTTGCAGGACCAGACGGCGGCCCTGGCTGACTTGGCCGAGGCAATCCGGCTCGACCGTCGCTGCGCTCAAGCGTACTTCGTTCGGGCCGAGCTACACCGGCAAATGAACAATCTGCCGTTGGCGGTGGCGGACCTGGATCGGGTCATCGAACTCACCCCCAGCCATCCTCGCGCGTACTTCCTGCGTGGCCTGATCCAGACGCAACGGCAAAAGCACGTCGAAGCCGTGGCGGACTTCACGATGCATGTGACCCGGATCGACCCGAACGACGCCAAGGCCTACTTTTTGCGCGCACAAGCCGTTCTGAGTTCTAGCGGAAACACGGAGGCGGCCTTGAACGACTTGAACAAGGCCCTCTCGCTGGATCCGACCGACGTCGAAGCCCTCCTCGCCCGCGCCCGGGTCCAGCGTTCTCGGGGCATGCTCCGGGAGGCCGAACTGGACCTGGCCCGCGCCGTTAAGCTGAAGCCCGAGGACAACAATGTCCGGCTGCAACGGGGCTTGTTCCTGGTCGAATTGAAGCGGTGGAACGAGGCCATCCGCGAGCTTTCCGCCGTCCTGAAGACGGACGAGCGGAACGTCGAAGCACTGCTCCGCCGGGCACAGGCCTACATGTTTACGAATCGTTCCTCCGAGGCGCTCGTTGATCTGACCAAGGCGCTGGAAATTGCCCCCAATCACCGGGAAGTTCTTTTGAACAAGGCGTCGGCCCATGAACGCCTGGATGAATGGAAAGAGTCGGAAGCGATTTATTCCCGGCTGTTGGAGATAAATCCGCGGGATTACGTCAGCTTGATGCGGCGGGGCGATTGCCGCCGCAAGCTCGGCCATTCCCAGGAGGCGATGGGGGACTATGATCGCGCCATCGCCATCAGTCCCAGCTTCATTCATGCCTACACCCACCGTGCCAACCTGTTTTTGGCATTGGGCAAACTCGACGAGGCCCGAGCCGACTACGAACGGGCCGCCTCGCTGGGCCAGGGCCGCGTGGGAGACTCCACCTCGGGTTATGCCTCGGTCCTGGCCCTGTTCACGGCCGGAAAATGGGAAGAAGCTCAGAAACTCGCCGAGACCCAGATCCGCCAAAATCGCGGGGATTCTGATTGGCTTTACGACATGGCCTGTGCCTACGCCATCGCCGCGGACGTTGCCTCGAAGTACCCTCAATTGCAGGCCGACCAGAGGAAGACATTGAGTGAAAGCCTGGCTCGACGTGCCTTGGAACTCCTTGAAAAATCCGTCGAAGCCGGTTTTTCCGACCTCGAGCACATGCGGAAGGATCCAGACTTGGATTTCATCAACCAAAGCCAGCGGTTCCGCCGTCTCGTGTCCCAAGGATGACGTGCGGCATTTCTCATTCATTTTTCATGCAGGGGTGCGTTACATAGTACACAGGGCGGGGTTGAATAGCTGACGGATCGGTAAGACTCGCGCTTCGATGGGAAGCGGTATGCGATTCATCACAGGGCTTGAACGGGTGACTTGAGGTTCCGCGGCAGTCGGCCGGGGTGTGGTCGGTTCGGCGGACTGAAGTCGTATTCGTTCCGAGGAGGATAGGGCATGAAGAGATTGGCACTGTCGGTATTGGCATTGGCCTTGGGAGCGGTACTCGCCTCCCCGGCCTTCGCTCAGCCGCCCGGAGGCGGACGGGGCTTCGGCGGCGGTTTCGGCCGCATGAGCGAGATGATGCTCCTAGGTGTCGAGTCGGTCCAAAAGGAACTCGGGCTTTCGCAAGACCAGATCGCAAAGATCCGCGAGCGGGGAGAACGGGCACGACAGGGCGGCTTTCAGCAGTTTCAGGGCCTGAGCCGCGAGGAAATCCAGCAGCGCATGGAGGAGATGCGCAAGGAGACGGAGAAGTTTCTCAGCGAAACCCTGAAGCCTGAGCAGCAGAAGCGGCTCAAGGAAATCGCCTTGCAGGTACAGATTCGCAATGCTGGTCTGCTGGCGGCGTTGATGAACCCCGAGAATGCCGAGAAGCTGGGCATCACGGACGAGCAGCGGGAAGACTTCCGCCGTCTCATGGAAGACGGCCGACGCTTCCGTGAAGAACTTGGCCTCGGCGGTCGTGGTGGCGGAGGTGGTTTCCAGCCTCCCACCGAAGAACAGCGCAAGAAGCTCGAAGACTTCCGCAAGAGCCAGGACGAAAAAGTCCAAAAGATCCTGACCGACGCTCAGAAGTCCAAGCTCAAGGAACTGACCGGGGCTGAGTTCAAGGGCGAGATTCCCAATCCGTTCGGCGGCGGTCGCCGTCCCGGCGGAAACCGTCCGAATCCGCCCCCGCAGAACTGATTCCTGACACCTGACCATCCACCCCACGATGAGCCGCTACGGGTTCGTGATCCGTAGCGGCTCTTTCTGTTCGGAGAAACATCGAATACGAGCCGAACTTGGCTTGCACGACTGCGATTTGTGCGGGATAGTACAGAGTCACACGGCGGCGTCGTGTTTGTCGTCGCTCTTGATATCGTGGATCTGATTTGCCGAGTCCGTGATGAATCAAACCGCTTCCTCCCAGCCGCGTACCTCGCCTCTGGCCGGCCTTTTGAATCACCCTCCCGCCTTCTGGTTCTTCTTTTGGGGTGAATTGGCTGAGCGATCCTCCTACTATGGCATGCGCGCAATCCTGGCCCTTTACATGGTGGACATCATCGGTTTCACCAAGGGCCAGTCCAGCATGGCCATGTCCGTGTTCATCGCCGCGTGCTATTTCCTGCCGCTGATTGGCGGCTGGTTGGCGGATCGCTACTTCGGCAAGTATTGGATCATCGTCGGCTTCTCAATCCCGTACATCCTCGGCCACGTGATTCTGGGCTTCGAGAACGTCTATTTCCTCGTCGCAGCCTTGGCCCTGCTGGCAATGGGCAGCGGCGTCATCAAGCCGAACATTTCGACGCTCATGGGTCTGACCTACGATCAGCAGCGGCCGGGTGAGGAAAAGCTGCGCAGCGACGCGTTCGCCATGTTCTACTTCGCCATCAACCTCGGAGCGTTCGCCTCGTCGTTCGCCATGCCGCTGATCCGCGATCAATATGGCTACGCCATCGCGTTTCTGTTCCCGACGGTATTGATGGTCATCGCCTTTGCTATCTTCGCTGCGGGCAAGCCGTTCTACGCCGTCGAGGTCATTCGCCGAACACCGACGACTCCCGAGGAACGCCGGGAACAACGGCTCGTTCTGACCCGCCTGGGAGCGATCTTTCTGGTGGTCAGCCTGTTTTGGAGCATCTTCGATCAGTCGGCCAGCACCTGGACGCTTTTTGCCCGCGACCATCTTGACCTGAACATCTTTGGCCGAACCATCCCCGCTGACATGATCCAGAGCGTCAATCCGCTGCTGATCATGATCCTCTTGCCGCCGATCACCATTCTTTGGCGAGTGCTGGCCAATGTGGGGCTGAATCTGCGGCCAACGGACAAAATGATGATCGGCTTCGTGCTGACGATGGTGACGATGGGCTTGATGACCGGCGCGGCCATGGTTGCCACGGACAGCTATAAACCGTCGGTGCTGTGGCAGATCGTCGCCTACGTTATCATCACAATCGCCGAAGTCTGCATCTCGGTGACCGGTTTGGAACTCGCCTACGTTGCCGCTCCCAGGACCATGAAAAGCTTCGTCACGGCCTGCTGGCTGCTCACGGTTTTCCTCGGCAATCTGCTCAACATTCCCTTGACCCGCATGTACGACGACGTGCTGGCGCCGCACATCTTCTTCGGCATGCTGACCTTGATGACGGCTGTCGTGTGTGCCGTGTTCGCCATCGTCGCGGCATGGTTCAATCGGGCCTCAGCCCGCTGGGAGCTGGAGCAGAAAAACAAGACTCTGCTTGCGGACGTGGAAACCGCCGTCAGTGAAACGGCCTAGTTCAAGTCCCGCCGCAGGGATTCTTCGACATCCCGCACGAGTTTCGGATCACTCTGCCGAAGGGCGGCGACGAATTGCTTGGCCTGCGGCAATGGACAGAGCAGGGCGTAGCGGGTGATGGCTCGGCGCGTGATCGGGGCATTCGCCTGGGGAAACAACGCCAGGACTTTGTCCGTCAATTCCCAGATTTTCCAGGCATGAAGTTGATCCACCATGAGGTCCTGTACGTCCGGCTGCTGAAGCATCAACGCCGAGCAGCGGATGATCTGAGGACGGACCTGATCGCCTAGATAGCCGTAGTAGAAGCGCAGCAGGCGTAAGATTGCGTGCTTCTGGATGAATGGCCGACGCGGATCGGCGATCACGCTGGCCGTCAGGTTCCAGCCGTCGTTCGGCTTGAGACGGATATACCCGGCCAAGAGACCGTCGAGAGCCTGGGCCATGCGGTCGTCGGTGGCGATGATCAGTCGGCGAAGCAGTTCCGCGTCCTGCTCGGTTCCTGTCGCTCCCAGAAGAAAGGCGTAAAGTCCCAGGCGATTGGCCGGCGTTTTGGGATCCATGAGCCAGTTGCGAAGCACATCGGCGGGAAGCCGGTCCGCAATGATACCCACCTCTCGATTCCCGGCGGTGGCCCATTCTTTGAACGCATCGGCGGCGATGTCGGGATCGGCATCTCCGAGAAACTTGAAATAGTACAGCAGCCGAGTGGCTCGGGCTTCGACCGGGGCTTTTTCGTCCAGATACGCCGGGGCTTCCTGGAGATACTTCACTATGCGATCGGAAGTGAACGGGATGCCCCGATATGGGTCAAACTGCCCGCCGCGCAGGTCGGCGAAGATCAGGTAGCGGGTCTTCGGATCAGGCGGAACGAAATGCGGCAGAGTGATCGTCTTTGCCCCAGCCAGGAGGTTCCCGCCCTTGATGATGGCGTCCACCCGCAATTCCGAGGTGCCCGTGATGCCGTCGGCGTTCAGCTTGGCGTTCACGATTGGTCCGAAGACGACGATGCGGGCTTCATGGACTTCTCGGCTCAACGGCAAGCCGGCTTGCGAACACAAATCGCAGGGCAGGGCAGGGGAGGGGAGCAGCAGACACGTCGCTAAAACGACAGCCAACGTTATCGTGGCAAATCGGCAAAGTTTCGACACGATGACCCTCACCTCGGCGACATGAGGAACCTGTTGCCTGGGACGGATTCGCTATCCGCCGGTTTTGGCCGGTGGCATGTCCAGGCGCAGCAGTTCCTCGACATCCTTGACTCGTTCCGGATTCCGTTTCCGCTGCTCCTCGACAAAGGCCGCCGCCTTGCTGGACGGACAGGACAGGGCGAAACGCAAGATGGCCCGCTGCACGATGGGAATGTCATGGCTGGGCCGGGTCGCCAAAGCGAGAATGCGATCCAACTGGTCCCATTGCCGCCACTTCCGCAAATCTTCGATGGCCAGGTCGGCGATGTCCGGCTGATCGAGCAGGATGGTCATGGCCCGGACAAGTTCCTTTGGTCCGATGACTTCCTGATGATAGTCCCAGAAGAACCGCAACGTTCGCAGACCGGCATAGCGGCGAGTGAAGTCCGACTTGGCATCGGAGAGCAGGGCGATCAGGTAGTCCCAGCCCTCCTTGGGACGAAGCGTCACATAGCCGGCCAAGACGCCGTCGATGCCGGAAACCAGTCCCCGCTTGGGATCGTTGAGTAGGTCAACCAGGACCTCGGCATCTTCGGGCTTGCCACAGCGGCCCAGGAGGTAGCCGTAAAGTCCGTAGCGATAAGACGCGGTTTCCGGCGAGCGAAGCCACTCCATGAGTTTGGCCCGCATCTTGGCCTTGTCGGTCTTCTCGATCATGGCCACGACGTCCTTGTCGTCGGCCGCGGCAAACTCCTTGTAGGCGTCGGTGCTGATCTCGATCTCGCTGCTTTCCAGGTAGGGGAAGAAGTATTCGAGCCGCTTGGGGATGTTCTTCTCGTCCAGAGCCAAGGCTCCCTTGAGGTATCCAACCATCTCCGTGTCCTTCAGCGGAATGCCGCGGAACGGGTCGGGCCGATCCTTGAACACCGTACAGAACAGCAGATACTTCACCTTGGATTCCGGGATGTAGCGGGGCAGGGTGATTTTCTTCTGATCCTTGATGACCGGATGGGCTTTGATGACGTCCTCGATAACGAAGTCGCAGGTGCCGTCGAGGCCATCCGGGCTGGGCCGGGCATTCGTCGAAGTGCCAAGGATGACCAGATCGGCGTCGCGGACTTCCTTGGTCAAGGTCTGACCCTGCATGGTGCAGAAGGGACAGGACCAGGCAGCGGAAATCATCGCGGTCAAGGCCAGGACAGCGCCCAAACCGGGAAACAGGCTTCGCATGGGATTGCCCTTTCAGGAACCGTCGGCCACCTGAGCGAATCAGGCCTCGCCGAGGCAAGAGGCTCATTTGAGGTAAGGATACGCCGGAGGTTTCTTCTTGTAAACCTTGTACACCCGCATGACAGGGTACCACTTCCGGTCGGCGGCGACGAAGCTGATCTTGCCCTGAACGGCAACCCAATCCCCCGGAGCAATGCCGGTGATCGGTTTACGGCTGGTACACATGACCATCGCCGGTCGGGCGTCGCCCAGGCAGCAAGCCACTCTTAGCCGAACGACATGGAAAAAGGTTCCGTCCGCGGAGGCGGGATAGAAATTACCTTCGACTTCGATTCGGCTGAAGCGGGTGTAGCTTTCGTGGAGAAGCGGATTCTCGGCAATGACTTCAAGTTCACCCAAGGTAGGACGGGCGTCCGGTTCGACGTCCATCTCTTCCAACGCGATTTCCGTGGCGATGCCGCCGCTGAGCAAGACCGCCTGGAGCAGGGCAGGGGACAGGCCGTTTCCTAGGGTACCTGCGGCAAACTGATTGGATGCGATCTGAGCCTGCGTGATGGCGTCGAGGCTGCCGCCTAGACCACGCAGCGAACCGCGAGGCATTCCCTGCTCCGCCAGATCGCGTTCATAGGCCCGAATCATGCGGCTGTCAGGAACACCGAGACCGATGTAAAGCACCAGGGGAAGCACGAGCGGAATGTACTTCCAGGGCGACCAGCCGTGGGCATGGTTCTCGTTCGGACCGTGGTCGTGACCGGCGTGCGGGTCGAAGTGCGGATCCTTGGAGGCACGCCAGACGCCGATGCCCCGCAGCAGGGCCAGTCCAAGCAGAAGGATGGCCCCCGCCAGCAGCATGTACTGAATCCAAGGCACGATGATGTTGATGACCGACACTTCGGCGTTGGGTGCCCATTTGCCGTAGAACATGGCCAGGACCACCCCGGCATACGTCCCTGCCACGCCGATCATGGATAACTGATCGAGGAAATAGGCATTACGTTCCTCGGCAGAATGAACGTGTCCATGCTCATGACCATGACCATGATCGTGGTCATGCTCATGATTATGGTGGTGGTCGTGGTCGCACGGGTGCCCCGGATGGTGGGCATGGGGATGATCGTGGCCGCAGCCGTGATCGTGACCCGACGCGGGCATGTCAGCCTCCTACGGAAACAGGATCGGTCCGAGGTAATGACCGATGATGCTTAAAACGAAGACGCAAGCCACCACGACCGGAATGATGGTCCAGATCAACCGGGTGCGGAAGACCCGCGTGTACATGAGGTAGAGCTTGATGTCCATCATCGGGCCGAGGACCAAAAACGACAGTTTGCCGCCCAGCGGAATCGGGATCATGTTGGCGACAACGAACGCGTCGGCCTCGCTGCACAGACACAGGATCACTGCCACCAGCATCATCACCGGAATAGCCACGAGCGGGTTGGCCTCCAGCACGGGCAGGTAGTCAATGATCCGGAGCGTCTGGAACAGGGAAGCCAGAATCGCTCCCAGGATCAGGAAGGTGGTGATGTCCACGAAGTCGTGCAGGGCCGTGTCACTGATGTTGATGACCCGTTGGAGGACGGACCGCCGCGGGCCGTTGGCACTGTTGGTTCCTGTGTTTTCCACAACCTGCTGTTGCGTTGCCGAACCTGTCTTGACCGCCACGCCGCCAACCGGGTCAGGCGAGCTTGAACCGAATTCCTGGAGCGACGATGGCTCCTCGCCGTGCTTAGGAGACGCGTGACCGGCGGCGCGGTGATGTTCATGATGGTGCGGACGAGGACCGTCGCCGTGAACGTGTTGATGAGTTTCCTGCTTGGTGACGGCATCCGCGAAGTGCGGGTTCTTGGCACGCGGTGCGATGAGAATCAGGTCGTTAATGTTGCGACGGCGAGCGACGGCTTCGACGACCGAGGCGGCCACAAACGCGGTGATGAAACCCATCGACACGCGGAACGTCACCATCTCCAGGCTGCTCAGGCCGTCCTTTTTAGAGCGGTCGCCGGAGAACGCCGCCCAGGTGCTGCCAATGACCACCGGGTTGATGATCGGAGCAGCCAGCATGTAGGCTATCGCACAGCTGAGAGGCAGTCCCTTGCCCAGCAGACGCCGCATGACGGGCACGATGCCACATTCGCACATGGGAAAGACCATGCCCATCAGAGCGCTGATCGCGATCGCCAAGGATCGTCTCTTCGGGATGACGCGGGCCAGGAACTGTTGCGGCAGCAATTCTTCCAGGGTTCCGGAGATCAAGGCACCGATGATGATGAAGGGTAGTGCCTCGTAAACGATGCTGGTGAAGATGACGAAGAAGCGATCAACGTCGATCACGGAATTGGCCCTGCCCGGCTTTCGGCACTGGAAGTAGGCTAAACCGTCCCCTGATACGCTAGCTCAGGGGATTCAGTTCGCGCTGATGACTTAGCCTATTGTCGAAGCCGCAGCAGCAGGCAGCAAGGCCAAGTCAAAAGCCGGTTCGGGCTGCCGGGCGGGGACCGTGAAGCCAGCGGCTCAGCAGCATCGCCAGGAAAAACAATGCCACGCCGATGACAACGATCACTCCACCGGACGCCAGGGGAAACGCCTTGCCGTTGATGAGCGGCGTCCAGCTTGAGGCCAGCGTCAGCCCGCCCAGCCCGGCCAGCAGGGAAAAAGCGATGGAGAACCAGAAGAACTGGCGCAGGTTGCGGGCCAGAATCGCCGCTGTCGCACCCGGGATGACCAGAAGGGCGTTGATGAGAAGAACACCGACCACCTTCAGACAGATGTTCACGATCAATGCCAGCAGAATCACAAACAGGTAGTTCCCGGTGCGAACGGGGAAGTTGCGGGACCGGGCCAGACTAGGACTGAAGCTGGCGAACACCAGCCGATTGTAGAGCCAGTATAGAAATACCATCATGACTACGGTGAGCAAGGCGAGGTAAATCAGTTCGCGGCCCGAAACAGTCTGGATGTCACCGAACAGGAAGTTATCCGGATCGAAGGCCCCACCCACGCCGTACCGTCGGACTCCTTTCAGCAAGACCGCTCCCAGGCCCATCGCGCCGGCGAAAAAAACGCCGATGACGGTGTCGCTGGCCAGAGGCGTCTTCTCGCGGACATAGGCGATCAAGGCCCCGACGACGACGCCAAACACGATGGTGGTCACCAGAATGCCCGAATCGGAATCCAGCACACCTGCCAGGTAGAAGATCAGGCCCAGGGCAACACCGGCGAAGGCACAATGGGCCAAAGCGTCGCTGAAAAACGCCATCCTGTTACTGACCACCAGGGAACTGATGACGCCGCAGATCAGACTCGCCAAAGCGGCCCCAACGAAGCCCTTGACCAGCCAGTGGTGCGAAAGTGGCGACAACTCGCCGAGATGCTCCGTGGACCATTCGGCCAAATCCAGCGTCCGCTCATCGAGCCAAGCACCTGCCATTTCTCCCAGGTGGTATTGGTACGCCACGACGATGACGACGATGGCGGCCAGGACGAGAACCAGAGGCAGATAGTCGCGCATGAATTTCGAGTCCGCGAACGGGGCCGGGAAGGAGTTATCGCTGCATCAACGACTCGGCTGCTCGGCTCATGATACGCAGGGCTTGGTTAGCCTGTTCGACGGTAATGACCAGAGGCGGAGCGATTCGCACAACTTTCTTTGCCAGAGGACCGAGCAAATGCACTCCCGTGGAGCCATTGCCCCGGTAACAGGCCAGGACGAAATCATTGGCCCACTGAGAAGCCGTCCTGTCCCGGAAGTCCCCAAATTCCACGCCCCAGACCATCCCGCCAGGTTCGCCTCGAACGTACTTCACGAACGGAAACCGCTTCAGTTCGATCAAACCGGCTTCGATGAGCGGCGAGACCCGTCGGCAGTTCTCGAGGACGGAACCATCCTCGAAGCAGTCCAGCGTGGCCAAAACCGCTGCGCAGACCAAGGCATTGCCGCTGTAGGTATCCGACCCCTCGCCGAAGTCCAGGCTATCGAATAGCCGCGCCGGACCGATGGCGGCCGCTCCGGGAACGCCATTCGCCAAGCCTTTGCCGAGAAGGACGACATCCGGCTCGATACCGTAGGACTCGAAGGCGAACATCCGGCCGGTTCGACCAAAGTTCGACTGCACTTCGTCGAGCACGAAAACAATGTCGTGTTCCCGGCAGAAGTCCTGCAACATTTGAAGATAGGCGGGGTGCGGATGATACGACCCGCCGCCGCCGAGATAAGGCTCGGTGATCAGGACGTTGAGGCGTCGGCCAAGCTGTTCTCGGAGGGCCTCCAGCTCAAGCCGATAGGGCAGGGGGTTGAACGGCTCCTGGCGTCGAGACACGTCACAGCATTCCTCTCGGGGAAACGAAATGAAGCGGACGCGGGGGTCGCGTTCCGGATCGGTTTCGCATCCCGTAGTCGCCCCCGCCAGGCCCTTCTTGCCGTGAAAGCCGTAGCGGGTGGCAAGGATGATGTCGCGACTGCGATCTCGGGCCAGAGCGGCCCATAAGGCTTTCTGCACCGCTTCAGAACCCGAGGCGGCCCAGAGAACCTGTTCCAGGCGTTTTCCACCAGGGCGGTTTTGGAGGCACTCGATCAGCCGCCGACTGGCTTCGATTTCGATCGGCGTGGCGGCGTTGTACGACGTCAATGGGACGGCCTCGAAGAACGGCCCTTGATCCTGAAGGGCAGCACCGGACCAACCCAGGTAGTCCTGAAATCGTTTAAACCATGTTGTCGGATTGTGCCCGAGGTTAGCCACGAGGACGCCGGAGGTGAAGTCGTACAACCGTCGGCCGTCAGGGGTCCAATGGAAGACGCCGCTGGACCGGGCCAGCACCGCCAAGGACGGAGTGTAGGTCCGTTGCGTCTTCGGTTCCAGGCGACCTAAATTGTCTCGCAAACGGTTGCCTTGCGGCTCCTCGGGATGAAGTATCGGCACATTCATCGGCAGGCACCTGTGTCAGGCCGGAGTCACAGCCACGCTTGGCCCTCGTAAAGCGTTTCTACGTGGCCGCTTCCTGGAAGCTGAAGCGTCATTCGTCCGCCTCCGATGCGGACTACTCCTCCGGGTCGGCCCTCGGCGTGATGGCGAAGAATCGCTTCCAGGGCGTGAACCGTGGCGACTGTGTTCCAGTCAGCGGATAAGTCATTGTAATGGAGTCCGCGAACCCGCTCCAGCCGCTGGTCCCGCTCCGACGGTGGACCACCGAATTCCACCTCTGCCACTTCCTCGAAAAACCGCTGGATCGCTTCGATGCCGTACCCGCGCTGGCTGCGTTCTCCCCACGGTTCCAGAAACGTGCCGTTGTAATGATGGTTGGGAGTGTTTTTGATCGGGTTCGGCGACATCCCCTCGACGCAGACCTCGACGCCACGCTTTCGCTGGTGGGCGTTCCAGATGCCGTTGTCGAAACGGAATTGCACCTCTTGTTCGACGTATCCGGGGAAGTTGTCCGGGTTGACCCAGCTCGTGTGAATGTCGAACGCGGCCTCCCGGCCATCCGGATAGACGTAATTCATGCGGAGTTGCACGGAATCCCAAGTCGGCCCATCGGCTCGCCCCACCAAGCCGCGTTGGCCAGTTGCCGTTACGGACCCCAGCCGGGCTTGCGTCCCGTGGAAGAAGCTGAAGTCGATGAGTTTGACGTAATGCACAGCAACGTAAGTGCCCGGATTCCGTCCCTGAATCCACTCGGAAAACTGGCTCATGCTGATCTGCTTCGGCTCAAGCAGGGAACAGTAGCCGCTGTTGACGTGCTTCAAAATGCCGTCAGCGACGTGGGTGCGCAGCTTCTTGTGGTCGGGATCGAGAAGCTTGTGATAGACCACCTTGGCGAGTACGCGCTTCTCGTGAGCCAGGCGAATGAGTTCTTCGAGTTCCTGAAGCCGCAGGACGGACGGTTTTTCGATGAGGACGTGCTTCCCTGCCTGCAAGGCAGCCTTGGCTGCCGCGTAATGCCGATCATCGGGGGTGGCGACACAAACAGCATCCACGTCGAGCCGACACAGTTGCTCGGCGGCCTCGGCTCCATGCACGCTGATGAACGGCCCGATTCGGCTACCAGCCGCCTGGCGGTAGGCTTCGGCCCGTTGACCCGTCCGTGTCGCCACGGCGGCTAACTCGACTTCAACCACGCCGAAATCGGGGCGGTACAGATGGGTCCCTCGGACCTGCTCGAAGAAGGGCCGGTAGGTTTCGTCGAAGATCATGCCAAGGCCGATCATCCCGGCCCGGATGACGGGTTGCCCTTGCCGCATGGGATCTCAACGCCTCAGTCCCAAGGGGGAAGGAGAAAGCACACGGCGGCTACCAGCACAGTCGCCAGCGTGGTTTGAATGACAATCATGCGGGCCTGGCGACGCAGACGCTGATCCAGCTGGCTATCAGCCACCGCCTGTTCTCCCTGATCGAAGTTCGTCTTTCCCCGGGCTGCCAGGAACACGCAGGTCTGATTGCGGGCCTGGAAGATATTCAAAAGCGCGAACCAGGCCGGGATGGCCACGAATAAGCGAGTCCAGCGGGGCTGGTCAGTGGCGATCAGCCAAGCCATGAGCACGCCGGCCACGACGGTCATGATGCCAGCGAAGGTCCAACGCAAAAGCCGCTGCCGAGGACCGATGTTACCCACGCACGCCGCGGAAGAAACCATGCGATTTTCCTGCGGAAAAGCCATGCTCTAAAGAAACATAACGGGCATTATCGGACCCAGGTGCCATAGTCCAAGCCTGGCTGGGAAGTCTGATAATGGCTCTTATGTTTCGTTTCCCCTAGGCTCAGATTACATCACATGGCTTGGCGAGCCGATGTCTGGCCCTGAACCAACTCTCGGGCTGCCTCGGCCAGACCCTCCTCGAAGACGCCGATACGCCGAAACTTCTGGTATCGTCTTTCCAGCAGCTCCGGGATCGGAACGTCGCTCAACTCTCGCAAGTAGCGCAACAAGTAGGTTTTGAGGTTGTTGGCCATCTCGCGGTGATCGCAATGCGCCCCGCCCAGCGGTTCGGGGATGATGTCGTCGAGGATGCCTAGCTTGGCCAAGTCGCGAGAAGTCAGCTTCAAGGCCTCCGCGGCCGCGGCCTTCGTCTGCTCGTTCGCCTCCTTGAACAGGATCCCCGCGCACCCCTCGGGGCTGATAACCGAGTAGTAGGCGAACTCAAGCATACTGATGCGGTCGCCGACGCCGATACCCAGCGCGCCTCCGGACCCGCCTTCGCCGATGACGACGCAGATGATTGGTGTCGGCAGGCGGGACATCTCCATCAAGTTGGCGGCGATCAGCTGGGCCTGTCCCCGCTCCTCTGCTCCGATGCCGGGGTAGGCACCTGGCGTGTCAATGAGGCATATCACCGGCAGACCGAATTTCGCCGCCAACTTCATCTTGTTGAGCGCCTTGCGGTAGCCTTCAGGGTGAGCGCAGCCGAATAGGCATTCATTCCGCTCCTTGAGATTCCGCCCTTTGTGATGACCGATGAGCATGACCTTGAAGTCTCCGAGCCGGGCGAATCCCGCACGGATGGCTCGGTCGTCGCCGAAGGCTCGATCGCCGTGCAGCTCCGTGAAGTCCTCAAAGATCAATTCCTGGTAATCGAGGAATTGCGGCCGCTCTGGGTGTCGAGCGACCAGCACGGTCTGCCACGCCGTCAGGTTGCTGAAGATGCGGCGCTTCAGGGCAGCCAATTCCCGGCGGATGCGGCGGATTTCTTCGCTGTGGTCCTGATTAGGGTCGGTGGAAGCTTCCAATCGAGCCAGGGCCGCTTCCAGTTCGGCCGTGGGTTCCTCAAAGGGCAAACGATGTTGCGGTGCCATAGTCGGTTCCCACCGGAGGCATGATGCCGTTGATCGGCATAAGCAATCTATCGGGGGAACTTGTCGTCGGCTATCTCAGGTCGCACTACGCTCCAACTTGTCGCTGCGGTAGATACGGATGTTGCGAAAGGCGGCCAGAAACTCGGGGAAACCCTGAATGCGATCCTTTTTGTCCTTGGCCAGCATTCGCAAGATCAATTCCGCCATTTCGTCCGTCACGTCGGGGTTGTGGACGATGGGCGACACCGGCTTCTCGCGGAGGTGGCGGTTAAGTAGGTCATTGGGACTGAGGCCGCGGAATGGAGGACGGCCAGTCACCATCTCGTACAACGAGGCTCCGAAGCTGTACACATCGGCCCGTCCGTCCAGCGGCTCACCCCGAATCTGCTCCGGGGACATGTAGCTCCGCGTGCCGGAAGTCTGCCTTCTGCGACGAAACCAGCCGAACAGACCGGGACCGGTGATCTTCTGGGCGAGGGCAAAGTCGATGATCCGCACTTCCCCACTGCTGTTCACGAGGATGTTGTCGGGCTTCACGTCGCGGTGGACCCAGCCCTTGGCGTTGACGTGGGCTAGTCCGCTGGCGGCCTGCGTGATGATCTTATGGCCCTTCTCCCGGATGAGCGGGTCCTTGTGCATGATCCGGAGCTTCAGATTCTTGCCCGGGAAAAACTCCATGATCATGTACGGGTTGTGTTTGTCCTGCACCAGCTTGAGCACCTTGATGATGTTGGGATGCGACATCGCCATAGCCACGCGCGCCTCGTGGTATAGGAACTGGCGATGCTCCGCATTGCGGACAGTCTCGGGCAGCAGCAGTTTCAGCGCGAAGTGCCGTCCGCTGGTGACCTCGACCACTTCCCAGACCTGACTGGTCTGGCCTGTCATCATCAGATTGATCTGGCGATAGCCGCCAATGATTACGTCGTTGGACACTGCTCACCGTTACTTACTGACTTGCCTGATGCTTGCCCGCCCCTGGGTTGGCTCAGCGAGCCGATCACTTTGTCCGCTTACAACTGACCATATCGAAGTTCTCCGCGACTTACCAGTACTCCTCAAAGTGGATGTTGCCACGAGCCTTGCTGCCCTGATCTGCCCGAAAGCCCCGTGCTTCGAGGATTTCGATGACGCCCGTCGGCTGCGGATAGGTCTTGGCCCCGGTAATCCGGTCCACCGTCGGCACCCCGATCATCTTCGGGTTGCCGCACAAGAAGACGTGGCAATGGGCCGGATCGAGCGGCTGGCCCAGTTTCTCCTCCAACTGGCCACTGGTGATGAGGTCCTGGATATACACCTTCTGATGGACCGTCTCCGGTTCTCGAGTCGTCAGCGGAACGTAGATGTAGTTTGGAAACATTTTCACCAGGCGCTGATGCGTTTCCAGATAGCCAAGATCGCGGCGATAGCGGACGCAACAGGCGGCCAGGATTCGGCCCCGATGTCCGCTGGACAGCAATTGCCAGAGCAGATAATTGTGCGGAGCTTCACCCGTGCCTGTGGAGAGCAACAGGACGGTGTCATCTGGCTGCACCCCTTCCAGGGTAAAATGTCCGGTGATTTTCTCGCCCATGTAGAGTCGTTCGCCTTCACGCAGCATGAACAGCCGCGGAGTCAGGGCGGGCGGTTTGCCCGTTTCCGAAAAGCGAACCAGGACGATGTAAAACTCCAACCAGGGCAGAGAGCCGGCAGGCACCAGGTCACCTGTTTCGGTCAAGATCGGATGCGAGATTGAGTAAGAACGCCGAATCAACTTCGCTTCCTCGCCGGACTGAAGGACTTCCTCCTGACAGCCGGGCATCCGCGGCTCCCAGCCTCCCAGTCCCAGCGTCGTGTACTGTCCCGGCTTGTGCGGCGGAATGGGAAAGTCGGGTTGTACCCGGAAGATGCCTAACTCGGGATTCGGCTTCCGCAAGGCGACCAGGGTGGCGTTGTAGTGCTTTTTCCGCAGTTCCGACACCTGTCCCGGAGTAAGCGGTTCCGTCATGACCCCACCCTGCCCTGCCGCAATCCAGGGCGTTTTGGTTGACGCAATCTCTCCGCCGAAGCCAGCGTCCTGATTTTGGACCTCAGAAACCGGCCTGCTTCAAATCGTTGACGAGAACGTAATAAAGATCAAGACCGCCTTTGCCTCCCGGCCTGTCGGAGGCAAAGTACAAGAAGCGGCCGTCCGTGCTTAAGGACGGTGAGCAAGTGCCGATCTTGCCCTCAGAATGGTTCAATACGGTAATCGGCTTCGGCATTCCCCAAGGGGCAGTTCGTGTTGGCCGTTTGGCGACGTACAAGCCCCAGCGGGTCTCCTTCGCCCCGTCCGAAGGCTGTTCCTCACCCGCGGGACCTTGCAGATAGAGAGTGAGGCCGTCACGGCTCGGCCACGGATGACGAAAGCCGACCGGAAACTCGAGGACTTGCACCTTTTCGAAGGAACGGGGAGCGGTTCCCCGCGCATGGACAAGTCGCCAACCTTCCTTGGTTCTCCGGCTGAAATACATCTCTCGGCTGTCCGGACTAACCCACGGATCTGCCTCGTCCTCTTCCGTGCAAATCTGATGAACGGGGGCCTTGGCAATCCACTGGTACGCCTCGGTCGGACGCAGCCGACGTGTGAAATACACATCCAGATTGTTTGCCTCGCCCTTCATACTGAAAAAGATGTACTCCGACCCGTCGGCTTCCCGCGGCATCGGAAAGGGATTGCTGCGATCTGAAGAACCGTTCAGTTCCTCGATGGGTCGGGCTTCCAGGAACGGCTGCGTGACGCTTCGCCGTACCGCCACCATGATCTCCGATGGCTTTCCCTCTCGTTTCCGAACGAAATACATGGCCAGGTTGGTCGGTGCTAACGCGGGACAGTCCTCGTCGTCCTCCGTGTTGAGTCGCTCAATGTTCGTGATCTTGATCTCCGTTTCTGGATTGACCTTGGCTCTTTCTTCGGCCTGACCGCGAAATTGGCATATCGCAATTACAAGGCAGGAGACAAGCACGATGGCCATCAAACGACTGCGAAGCCCCAAAAGCCTGTGCATCTTTTTCCTCGCAAGGTTGTCTGGTGCTGGGAGGCGGGTCGCTTGTTCAAGGATAGGTCATTTCTTGCTCTCGCGTTGGCAGGGGAGATCGGCCAGGGAACGGCAGCCCTCAGGCAGTTCCGCGTCTTCGATGACGAGATTGGGATACCCATAGTGCGTGATCTTGAAGCGCGGTCCGCAGCGGACGCAGACCAGCGCCCCTTCCTCCTGCCGCAACTCGCTCTTGCCCAACGGACAGACCAGGATCGCCATCAACTTTTCGGACAGCATCCGGTCACTTCCTTTGCTGCTCGAAGAGATAAGTGCCCCGTTTGTTGGACACGACGATGTCCAACAACCCATCCCCGTTGAAATCTTCGACGGTGAACTGCGTGCCGATGCCTGAAGCGTCGTCGATCTCGTGGGGAATGAAGGTCACGACGCCGTCGCTGCTGCGTTTCGCCTCGAACCAGTACAGCCGCGGCGGCATGTCATGCCCCGGTTCGCTCTTGCCATGCGACCACCACCGTTTGCCGGTCACGAGGTCCTTCAAGCCATCGCCGTTGATGTCCAAGCAGGCCAAGGCGTGCGTTTCGGAAACCAGGTCTTTGAAGAGGTCCGTCTTCAGGAACGATGGGCTGCTTCCGGCTCCTGGCTTCTGGAGGTAAGCCCAGATGCCGAACTTGTGAGCGGAGGTGGCAATGATGTCATTCTTGCCGTCGCCGTCCACGTCATAGGCGAACATGTTGGCGCAGGGATCGCCGAGATTGGCCGGGTGGAAGCGCCAAGGCTGATCGGTCACCTCTGCCGGTTGCTCCCACCAGCCGCCAGTGCAAACGACATCGAGACGCCCATCGCCGTTGACATCGGTGACGCCCAGACCGTGCGAAAAGCGTCGGGTTCCTGGAACTTCGCGCCCCGTTCCCGGGACCGGCTTGCCGTCCTTGACTTCGGGAGGCACGCTTGGCTCGCTGATGGGATGCATTTCCCAAGGCTGCGTGGGATCCTTGCCCGGTCGGAACCAGGCCATCTGCCCCTGATCTTCCTTGCCCTTGGGCTGCCAGCCCATGACCAGCACCCGCTGTCCGTTGCCGAGAAGGTCGACGAAGATCGGCGTCTCGTTGCAGGCGCTGTGCCAGATGACGTGTTCCTTCCAGTGCCCTTCCCTGCCCTGCGGGTTTTCGTACCAATAGGCTGGTTTGCCCGGAAAGCCGATCACGATCTGATCCACCCAGCCGTCCTTGTTCACGTCCTCGGCCCAGCAGGCCATGCATTCGCTGTAGCTGTTGAGGCCTTCGTCGCGGCTCTCCATCGGCTTGCGGATTTCATGCCGTTTCCAGTTCGGGGCCTCGTACCAGAAGTCGCCGATGAGGATGTCCATCTTGCCGTCGCGATTGACGTCCCCGATGGCACATCCCTCGGATCGGAACTTCGCCTCGACGACGGTCTTTTTCCAACTGATCGCTGAGGCCGGTACGTCCTTGTTCGGCTCAGCGGCAACAACTAGAGAGGTGGGTAGAAGAATCGCCAAGGTTGAAAAGCGCAGGTAGGATGACATCGCAGGAGGCTCCGCCGTGCAAGGTTGGTTCTCCAACACTGTCTCGTATTGTACTGTCAAGGAAGGACGACGCTAGGGAGCCTTTCCGTGACCGATTATTCCCGAGAAGAACATCATGAATTCATGGCAGCCAGCCGGTCGGCGCTGGCTGACGGCCGCTTGCAACTGGCTCTCGTCCGCCTGACCTCAACGCTGACCGCCGCTAACCGCCGCGGTTATGATTCCCTACCCGAAAGCGACCTGGTTCGGGAACAGGCCAAACAGATCAAGGCCCACACCTTGGCCCACCTGGATCGCTATCTGGAGCAACTCGAAGCGTCGGTGCGATCCGTCGGCGGCTTTGTTCATTGGGCCGAAGATGCTGAACAGGCTCGCCGGATCATCGGCGACATCGCATGGAGCCACGGGGTCAGGCGAGTCGTCAAGGCCAAGTCCATGACCACCGAAGAGATTCACTTAAACGACGCCTTGCAGCAGGCGGGCATCGAGGTGACGGAGACGGATTTCGGGGAGTTTGTCATCCAACTGTCACGGGAAAGGCCATCGCACATTGTCGCCCCGGCCGTGCACCACACCCGCGAAAGCATTGCCAGACTCATCAGCGAATACGTCGGAGAGACGATTCCGGATGATCCCCAAATACTGGCCAAGACCGGCCGACGGGTCCTCCGCAAAAAGTTCTTCGAGGCGGACATGGGCATCACCGGGGTCAATTTCGCGGTGGCTGAAACCGGCACCTTGGTCCTTGTGACCAATGAAGGCAACGGCCGACTGACGACCACTTGGCCACGCATCCATGTCGCCGTCATGGGCATGGAGAAGGTGATTCCCCGGTGGCGCGACCTTCCCGTGTTCCTCAAACTGCTCGCCAGGGCCGCTACAGGCCATCCCCTAAGCGTGTACACGACACTGATCACAGGCCCGGCTCGTCATGGCGATCTCGACGGGCCGGACGAGTTGCACCTCGTCATCCTCGACAATGGCCGCTCCGACATCCTCGCCAGTCCGTTTCGGGAAAGTCTCCAGTGCATTCGCTGCGGGGCGTGCCTGAACGCCTGCCCGGTCTATCGGCGGATCGGGGGACATGCCTACGGCGGGGTCTATTCGGGGCCGATCGGCAGCATCCTCACGCCTCTGTACGACAGCGTCACCGAGAATCCGCATTTGCCTCATGCCTCCTCGCTGTGCGGTGCCTGTCAGGCCGCTTGTCCAGTGAAGATCAACATCCCCCACCTGCTCATCGGCCTGCGAGAGTTGCAGCACGAAAAGAAGCGGAACCGCTGGGAAGACTTGACGTATGGCATAGCTCGTCGTGTGTTGCAGCGTCCCTGGCTGTATCGGCTCATGTCCCGAATCATGCGCTGGACCTTACGTCCTTGGAGTCAGGACGGCTGGCTGAAGAATTTACCCGGACCGGCTTCGGGCTGGACGCAGTGTCGGGATTTTCCAGCGCCGGCGC